>JAHEZH010000004.1:15305-107476 GCA_023251155.1 Flammeovirgaceae bacterium
AAGCATTACCCATTGGCAACGGCCGCATTGGTGCTATGGTGTTTGGCAAGGTCAATGAAGAACTCATTCAGCTCAATGAAGAAACACTATGGTCGGGCGGGCCAGTGAACAGCAACCCGAATCCGGGAGTAGCAAACTACCTGCCAGCGATCAGAAAGGCATTGATGAATGAAGAGTTTGAAGAAGCAGAAAAGCTGACTTCAAAAGTACAGGGTTTATTTACCGAATCGTACGAACCATTAGGTGACCTGATCATCCGGCACAACTTTACTTCAACACCTACTGCTTACTATCGCGATCTGAATATTTCCAACGCCACTGCTACTACACGCTTTACCGTGGATGGAGTGGAGTACACACGCGAGTTTTTCATCTCTGCGCCTGATCAGATTTTTATTATCCGGCTTACGTCAAGCAAAAAAGGAGGATTGAATTTTACCGCTTCAACACAAAGTCCGCTCTATGCAGTGCATGAAACGGTAAGCACTAGCGAAGTAGTAATGAAAGGAAAAGCACCTTCGCATACCGTGCCGAGTTACATGTCATCGATGGAAATACCGGTAGTATATAACGATGCATCGAATTGTAAAGGAATGCGTTTTCAATTGCGCCTGAAGGCAACCAGCCAGGACGGAAAAATCACCACCGATGCAAACGGATTACATGTAGCGGATGCAACCGAAGTGATTTTATTTCTTTCTGCCGCCACCAGTTTCAATGGATTTGATAAATGCCCGGACAAAGAAGGCAAAGATGAAAACAGGATAGCCGCCAACTACCTTACTGCGGCCTCCGCCAAAAGCTTTGATGAACTGAAGAAAAATCACATCGCGGATTATCAGCGCTATTTCAATCGCGTCATCTTTCAACTCAGTGCCGATTCTGCTGACCCTCTTCCGATGGACGAGCGACTGAAACACTATACCGAGGGCAATAAAGACAACGCCCTCGAAGCGTTGTACTTTCAGTTTGGTCGCTACCTGCTGATCGCTTCTTCAAGACCGGGCGGAGTACCTGCCAACCTGCAGGGCATCTGGAACAATCACGTACGCCCACCGTGGAGCAGTAACTACACCACCAACATTAATACCGAGATGAACTACTGGATGGCGGAGTCTGCCAACCTGTCGGAGTTACATACACCACTACTGGATTTGATTCAACATCTTGCGGTGACCGGTAAAGAAACCGCCCGGAATTTTTATAACGCCCCAGGGTGGACACTGCATCACAACACCGATATATGGGCTACTACCAACCCGGTAAGTGGAAGCCCGAGCTGGGCCAACTGGCCGATGGGGGGTGCGTGGATATCGCAACACCTATGGGAACATTTCCAGTTTACAGGCGACCGGAAATATCTAAAGGAAGTGGCTTACCCAGTGATGAAAGACGCTACCGCCTTTTGTTCTGCGTGGCTGATCGAAGACAAAAACGGAAAGCTGGTGACCGCTCCTGCTACTTCGCCCGAGAATATTTTCATTTCCGATAAAGGATACCAAGGCACTGTATCCGTTGCCACTACCATGGACATGTCATTGATCTGGGATTTGTTCACCAATGTGATACAGGCATCGGAGCAGCTGAATACCGATGCCGAATTAAGAAAGTCATTACTGGAGCAGCGAAGCAAACTCTTCCCGTTGCAGATCGGTAAGAAAGGAAACCTGCAGGAATGGTATAAAGACTGGGAAGACGCCGAGCCACAGCACCGTCATATCTCACATCTGTTTGGATTGTTTCCGGGAAGACAGATTTCACCATTAACTACACCTTCATTTGCAAACGCATCAAAGCGAACTCTTGAGCTAAGAGGCGATGGAGGAACAGGGTGGAGCAAAGGGTGGAAAATAAATGTATGGGCGCGACTGTATGATGGCAATCATGCGCATCAATTAATTCGCGAGCAACTTACACTGACGGGAGTTGAGGGAACCCACTACGAAAATAAAGGGGGCACGTATCCCAACCTGCTCGATGCACATCCGCCTTTCCAGATCGATGGAAATTTCGGTGGCACATCCGGCATGGTAGAGATGCTGGTGCAAAGTCATGATGGCGTGCTCCATCTTTTACCTGCTCTGCCCGATGATTGGAGCGAAGGAAAAATAACGGGATTAAAAGCACGCGGTGGGTTCACGGTTGACCTGCAATGGAAAAACAAAAAAATCACTGAGGTAAAAATCACTTCTTCGTTAGGTGGCAACTGTCGTTTGCTGGTACATCAGCCATTGAGCGGAGCAGCATTAAGCAAAGCAAAGGGTGAAAATACCAATGCGTTTTATAAGCCGATTCAACCTACTTCGACTGAAGTAAAAAGTAATCCATCATCGTTTTACTATGACATGGCTACTTCCATCGGTAAAACATATACATTAAAAGGAAAATAAGAATACATGCGGAAGACCAATTGATCTTCCGCTTTGATTCAATCATTCCGCAATGTCATCGCTGGATTAGTTATGGCTATGTTAAAGATTGCACCACCGGTTGATGCTATTCCAATCACAAAAACAATTACTCCGCTCATTATTAACGTCACCGGCCCAATTGCAATGTGTTGTTTATACAAGCTATTCATTAATGCGTTAGTCAGAAAATAACCACCAGTGCCACCCAGCAAAGCTGCTACACTTAGAAGCACAGCAAATTCACGACTTAACATGCGTATGATATTGTTTACGCTTGCTCCTAATACTTTGCGAACTCCAATTTCATTGGCGCGCCTTTGAACATTAAGACTAGCCATAGCATAGATACCTGAAGATGACAGCAGGCAGCCAAGCAGTGTCATGAAAAAGAAAATCTGCCGCAGGTTAACATTGTATTCATTGGCCTCTTCATACACAATTTCTTTTTGCAGGTTACTTTCAAATGGGCGGCCAGGAAATAAGCTCTTCCAATCTTTCTCCAACTGTTTGTTAATCCCATTTAAATCAGATTCATCTGCACGCACAATCAGCGTAGAAAAAGCTTTCTGGGACACTAGAGTGTAAACATGATCTGCATCAGAACCATGTTTGAATCCACTCAAATGATTTCCAACTACACCGATTATACGATATGGTTTTTCATCATAGATCAATTGAGTTTCCAATGGGTTTTTTAACTGATGATTAACCACAAAATTCTCGTCTACTAATATTGTCGATTCATAATCCAGCGAGTTAGCTTCAATAAAATCACGACCATGAATAACAGGCAGTCCAACTGTTTCAAGGTAATCAGCACCCACTTTATACAAAATTGTTCTAGAGGAAGTGGTATCTATTCTAATGGTTGCTTTACGTGCCGTGTAAGGGCCAATTGAATTGGCAGCCCCAGCTATTCGTTCAATCTTCGGATTCGTATTGATTTTATTTTTGAATCTCGAATACTCCTGTTCATCCAGCACATTCACTATCAATAATTTTTTATGATCGTAGCCCAGGCCAAGTTCTTTCTGATAAGTTGCATTTTGTGTAAACACAAGTCCTGCTATCAATACCATCACAGAAAGTGAAAACTGTATTACCATTAACGACTTACTCAAAAAAGATTTTCCGGCGATACGTGTCTTTCCTTTAAGCAATTCAATCGGATTATAACGACTGTTTAACAATGCAGGGTAAGCTCCAGCCAGTAATGCAGTAACAAAGAGTAATACACTGAGGGCAACAATCAGGTTCAGCATATTTAGGTCATGCAAACCATATTGCAGTTGCCACATCCGTGCAAACTGTGGCACAATAAACTGCGCGATAATTAAGCCCGCTGCCAGAGCAAAAAAAACAGTAATGAGCATTTCAATTAAAAACTGAGCAACAATTTGTCTCCTGCGTGAGCCCACCACTTTGCGCACTCCTATTTCCCTCAATCGTTCGCCCGCCAATGCTATTGTAGTGTTTGTAAGATTAAAGCAAGCAATGAGTAAAATCATTGCCGCCAATACACTGAAGATAATTAGCGCAATAGTAGGAATCGGTAATCGCAGATCACTCTCACTCACCTCGCCATTGACAACAGGCGTGGAAAAAGGAACCAGCTCAAATGAGGTAGTGCGAATTTCTTTTTGATCAAGATTAATCAGCTTCACATACTTACCCAACTGCTTGCCCACAGGGGCACGTTGATTAATATCATTCAACTTAAGTAAAACTGAAGCAGAATAATCAGCATCGAGCTCATCCGACACAATTTTATGACTATCTAAAAACTTCTCTATTCTCATCAAGGCATCGATGTGAAAAGAAATATTTAACGGAAGTGTCTCGAGCACACCACCTACAACTACTTGTTGAATTATGCCGTTGATTTCAACATTCATCGTTTCGCCCACAGGATCAGTATCAGCAAAGTATTTTTTGGCCAAAGCACTGCTCAGAAAAATGGATTGCTGATCGTTAAAGTTCTTATGTGCCCCGCGTGACAATCCAATCGGAAACATGTTGAAAAAAGATGCATCGGCGAAGCGTATGTTTTCATGAAAGGCATTGTCGCCATAACTAACAATACCATCTTCATTATAGAATCGCGAAAAGGTTTCTATACCAGCCATTTCCCTGGAGGCCAACGGACCAATAGCCAGCGGACACACTAATGTAGGGTCATCTTTACCTGTTACTGTCTCGCGATGATGTATCACTTTGACAATATTCTTTACATCATCCTGCTCGAAGTAATCATCAAACTCAATATTGTATGCCAACAACAAATACGCAGCCATACAACAAGCCATGGCAATACCCATACCGAGGGTATTGATAAATACATACATTTTGTTTCGTGACAAATGGCGAAAAGCCAAAACGAAAAAATTCCTGAGCATAAGCGATGAAGTTTTTAGGTACCACTTAGACTTACGCAGCAGGAAACTGGTTACAGGTACTTTGCTTTACTATGTCAATCTTTTAGAATCACGCTTCTCTTAATATGGAAGTGGCCATTTTCCACTCCTCATCCTTCTCAATTTTAAAACTGAAATCCCTCTCCAGATCAGATTGATGCAGCAATTGTTTTAGTCGATCACTTAGCGCATAGGGAGTGTTGACATGATAATAGAGCTCACGCTTTTTGTATAAAGTAACACGCCCGATGTATTGTGCGATACAGGTGGCGCTGATCTCCTGTTCCAAAAAACTTTCAAACAAATTCAAGGCTTCAGCTTCTTCGCCAATAGGATGCCCGTTCTCATTGTATTGCAGCACCGGCAACGTGACGAGCAGCAGCCAGGGAAACTCACTCTTGTACTTATAATCGAGATAGGAAAAATTGGCGGTGATGAAAATAAGATAACCGTTGCTATCGGTGGATTCAACTACCTGGAAACGTTCAATCGGGTATTTTAAATGCTTGCGTTCTTTGATCAGCTGGCCCAGCGAGCTCAGCATCGGGTACTCTTCTTCCTCGGCATCTTCCGGCACAACATCTACTTCCAGGTAATCAATATCCAATACAGCAGATTGCTCTCCGATCAGGCTATCGATAACAATGTAAGTGCCGTTGAGGAAAATGTTTCTCTCTTCTTCGTTGTAATCCGGATAGCAGACCCGAATGCCAATGGACTCCGGATGTTCTTCGCTGTGGAGTGGTACAAAGAGAATGGTTTCCGGATCGAATTTCTTTCCCTGGTAATCCAGCACAAAACCGGGTCCGTTGGGTTGTTTGTATTTCACCACTCGCCATCGCGGAAGCGGAGGTGCAGCATCAACCAGTTCTTCTACTTTTTCAAAATACTCACGCACCCCTTCCGCGGTGATCACCAGCTCTACGTCATCTTCTTTTGGATGTGCACCGATTTCAAAAAACAAGTGCTCGCAATAGTCATGAAGGTGACCGAGCAGCTCATCCATCAGGCGCTCCTTTTCCTGTTCATCTACCTCGCTGATGAAAAGATAGCTATGATTATTGGCCGAAAACCATTTCCAGAATGCATTGGCTTTGGACGCCCCCTCCTTCTTAAACAACATGGCTGCAGACAATCAGTGATTCTTCAAACATATTAAAAATAATTCGAATAGAAATAAGACAGCGGCAAATTGCCGGCTGTCTTATCTCCATTTCTATCTGTCCACTTTAGTGAGGTAAACGGGAGGAACATGATCGGTAAGCCACACCCCATTATCGGAGCGGAAGAATTCAAAACCATTTTCACTCATTTCTAACGCACGCACCTCAAAAACAAAAGGAACACCTTGACGCTGCCCTACATTAATCGCTGTGTCCTGGTCTGCGCTAAGGTGAACGTGATGTCGTTTCTGCTTACGAAGTCCTTCTTTTAGAATAACATCAACCCATTTTGCCGCCGTGCCATGATAAAGAACAGGCGGTGGCGTTTGCGAGGTATAGTCCAGGTCCACCTCTACCGAATGGCCCTGGCTTGCCCTGATTTTATCTTCCGCTTCATTCAGCATAAAGCGTTTCTTACTGTTGGTCTCCACCACGTGTTTCAATATCGGCAGGGTGATCGTTTTACCCGAAGCATTCATTTTTTCCATCAGGATATCCACATCGGTCCATCCGTTTTCATCCAGTCTAATACCAATTCTTTCCGGCTTATGCCGCAGCACCAGGCTCAGAAATTTGCTGAGGTGGTTGGTTTCTTTCTCGTTGATTATAAATTCATTCATTTGTTTACTTTTTTCTTTTACCAGAAGCATTTCTCCTGATCATTGGTTAATCGTTCTTAACTTCAAACAGAACATCCGTTCGCAGTACCTGCTTCACTCCTTCCAGCACTTCGCTTCCCTCATGCTCCAGATCATGATAGAAGAACAAAGCTGAACCCTTCCTAGGTTGGACTACGATCTTGTCAAAACGGGTCTCTCCACCTTTGAAATCATCATTGAGATAAATCATGAAACAACTGTTTAGTCCAGAAGTTTATCTATCTATTTTTTGCTAAAAAGTTCTTTTCCATTTTGCCAAATTTTACACTCCATTGAGTACACTTCTAATTTTATCCGTCATCAAAAACTGTTTTCCCACAAATGATTTTTCAATACGGATACCATTTATGATTTCAGAATTGAACTCATCCAATTGCTCAGCAGGAACCCAAAGCTCCTGGTGATAAGGAAGGCCTACTGTTTGAATTTGAAATTTCTTAAAGTAATCATCTGAAATATCAAAAGCCGTAACAAAGCCCACACCATCCGAATTTGGATCACCCCTATTCCATTGTTCAGCAATTTCGGCAGCATACTTAAAATTAAGTACAGGATAAAAAATAGGTTGCCAGAAAAGCCGTGGTGGGAACCGTTTCATTCCTGAGTCAATAATTAAAGCGAGCTCATTTGCTCCGGTTGGTCTGTATAGTGTTATGTTTTTCATTTAAGCTCTGTTCTTAATAATTCCCTGATCATCAAATTGTAATTCTCTCCTTTTGGAAGATCTTCTTGCATCTTTAACTGATTTCTACAAACAACAACCTCTTCATTCGTCTTTGGGTTAATCGATTGTCTATCCACTGGTGAATAGAAGAATCCAACACCTCTTTTCTGCCATGAAGGAATTGAATTGTAATTGATTCCCTGTTTAAAAAGCAATTCATTTTTATCTGCGACTGACATTCCGCGCAATTGCTCTGTTACCACTGATAGGCTCACTCCTGAATCTCTACGCTTCCAGTAGCAATAAGCATTCAATGCATTACGATTCGCATCCTCTGCCCGCCAGCGAAAATAATCCACCACCAGGTCGCTATTCGGCAGTGGAACTATTCTACAGTCGAAAGCACCGATTGTATTCATAGCCAACGAGAAGCGAGCACTTGCTTCGCCAGCGAGAACAGAGACGATCTTGCGCGTTTTACGCCCAAATCCATTTTCTCCTTTATCGAAGAGCAAAGAGATTTCATCACTTTGAGTATAGCCATAAGTGATCTTAAATCCACAATCCATCAAATGCTTAACTACTTCTATCATGGTATCTCTAAAACGCATATCAAACGGACGTGCTAATGGCAGTATTTCTTTTGTTAGTTTAGTAAAGCCACGTCCATCCAAACGCACAACGATGTATACTTCAGGTGTCGCAATCTGATCCATGCTTAATTCAAAAGCACGCATCTTTTTATCCAACTCATCAAATTTCATTTTTCCAATCGTTTATCGTGAATGCATCTCCTTGCAAAGACACATAGTACAATTTATCAAAGCCTTCTTCGTAGGCCGGCAGCTCCAGCATTTTGTGCTTATAAAGAATTCCTTTTCGCTCAATTTTTTCCTTACCCTTTCTTCCTTCATTTCGTTCTATACACACATTCCGTTTCGATTCAAAATAATAACCTGTAACGGAGTATTTTTTCTCTCTTGCCATCCGGATGTAATCCGCTCGCTCCGCCCTTACCACATTGGTATTATCAATAACCACTCTTTGATGTAGAGACAATGCCAAATTCAAAAACTGGCGTTCTTTATTTCGCGTATTAAAAAGATCCAGGCTGATGCGCATGTACGTAGTGAAGAAATTTCTTTTATAGAAACTACTTTTGCCACTTGCCGGAATACCCATCAGTACAATTAATTCCATAATTTTTCAAAATAAAAAAGCCCCGCTGTTGGCGAGGCTTCGTATAAGGTCTGAATTATAACTTTTCTAAATCATTCCATCATACCACCCCGCATACAGGCTACCGCGTTCATAGGTGTTACCTACGACTGCTTGTGCATGGATATGTAATTGGTTTAGCATGATGAGGCAAAGGTAATTTAAGTTTTTGGAATTACGCTTCTTAATGAGCAAAAAAGTTAAGGGAGTTCGCGTTACTGCATCTCTATAAAAAGCTTCTCTTATTTCGACCAGAATTGAATCTGCCTAAGAAGAATCGGGCGCATCTGGTAAATCTGATTTTTTAAATAACTCATTAAGTAACTGAGTCTTTTCTTCTACCTCCCGGACCAGGTCTTCATACAAAAACTCACTGGGTGTTATTTGTAATAATTTTTTCCGATCGGTACGCGGCAATTCCGTTTAGTACAATCTGTTCCAACTCCTGCTTTGTAATTGGATTCATATTCACCGCATTTAATCCACTTCCTTAAACCGCTCATCACCACACATCCGCACAATCTTCGGCACGAATGAACCCAGTACTTGTACCAGTTCTTTCTGCGCGTCCATTACCTGGTGAATGTCCTTATAGGCCATCGGTGCTTCATCCAAACCTGAGCCAATCAACTCCACTCCCGCCTCTTTCAAAAACTGGTTCACGGTTGATGGTGCAATGGTTTCCTTTGCTTTGGTACGTGACATGGTTCTGCCGGCACCATGTGAAGCAGAGTTGATGGACGATGCCATTCCTTTACCCCGAACAATAAATCCAGGCGTTGCCATCGACCCTGGAATAATACCCAGCACCCCTTTACCTGCAGGTGTAGCTCCTTTACGATGCACGATCACTTCATTGCCCTGCCCATCTTTTTCCTTCCATGCAAAGTTGTGATGGTTCTCAATCATGGCAATGGGATGGGCACGAAGTCCAATGGCCATACGCTCATGGATCTGGTGATGACAGGCAGATGCATAATCACCGGCAAGGTTCATCGCCAGCCAGTACTCTTGTCCCGCTTCGGTATTGAGATCAAGCCATGCGAGATGCTTTGCTTCCTGCGGAAGTTGACAGGTCTCCATGGCTACTTTGGTATAATGTGCCGCGATAGCCGCACCCATACCACGTGAACCCGAGTGCGAAAGTAAAGCCAGGTATTTTCCGGGCAGTACATAGTACTCGTTCACTGCCGAAAGAATTTCAACTACACCAAACTCCACAAAGTGATTTCCACCACCGGAAGTACCGATCTGTTTCCAGGCACGGTCCTTCAGGTCTTTTACTACTTTGATATCATTGAACTCTGCGCGCTGAAAAATTACGTGATCTTTCGGATGCCTGAACACGGCTGTGCCAAACTGGGTGTTGTTGATCAGCATCTTTTTCAACTCCTCTTTCTTCTCGTCCAGCATCGTCACCGGCAAGTCATACAGCGTAAGGCACATACGGCAACCGATATCCACACCTACTCCGTAAGGTATAACTGCATTGTTGGTCGCTAACACTCCACCAATAGGAAGTCCGTATCCCTGATGTGCATCGGGCATCAATGCTCCTGCTACAGTTACCGGAAGTTTCATGGCGGTAGCCATCTGCTTCAGCGCACCTTCTTCAATGGCTTCGGCTCCGTAGATGGAATACGAGGGTGATTGTTTATTTAAAGCGATAATAGTATCCGCTGGTTTTCGCAGCTCATTGATGAGGTCAGATAGTTTCTCTTCTGACGAAAAAACTTCCGGAGCAGTAATTATCCTTTGCAACCATACTATTTGCTCCTCTTTCGTAAGAGTTGCATAGTGTTTTTCAATCATCCGCAAGGCGATACCGATTGCTTTTCCCTCCGGGAAACCTATGCTCTTGAGGTCTGTTCCTGTTAGTTTCATTTCTTTTGTTATTAACATACTTCAAAGGTGAGGCATGACCGCGCAGTCTTTTTGCGTAGTCAACATAATGTAAAAATAAATCCTATTAAAGGATAGGGATTTTTAGTCCCATTTTTTTCATTTCCAACAGTGCTTCGGCATTTCCCAGTGCATCGTTCACTGGATTATGGTCATGCTTTGTTTTACGAAGTAACTTTTTCCATTCATGTGTTCGTGATGTATCCAGTTTCATACCGCAATACAAATCACTTATCCTTCGTCCGCTAAACCCAAAAGGATTTTCTTTCAGGTAAAAGTGAAAATAATAGTTAATCCACTGCCAGTCAAAGGCTACATTATCACTAATGAAAACAGGTTTACCTAGTGAACTCACCTTGATCCATTGACGAAACTCTTGCATTACTTTTAATGGTCCGTCAAAGTTCTCATGCTGTTGACGCGAGAATCCACTTACAGCAAGTACCTCTGGTATCCAGAATGGAGATACTGGCTTTACCTTCCCATAAAAAGTTTTGTCTAATGTGCTGTCCAAGATAACCGCGCCAAAACTTATCATTGAATATTGATGCGGTATCGGACCATCCGATTCAACATCTACTACTACATAACTCATTTTTAGTCTACTAAAAGTTTAATATCTATGTTATCTGATGATAACAACTATAAGTACCGAAGGAGAGATTCGAACTCTCAAAATCTGGTTTCTAAGACCAGCACGTATCCCGTTCCGTCACTTCGGCGAAATTTTAATCAACTGCTCCTCTACTAATTCAATTGTAAAGGAGCAGAAGACTTACTTTCGAGGCACAAAGATTTCCTTCAATTGATCGATGATCTGCGTTCCTCCTGATAAAGAAATGGTGTTGATCTTATCCGCAATCTTCTCCACATATTCCATCTCCTTCAGTTTAAACAGCATTGCATTCTCTTCCATCAGTTTGGCCGTATTCAGCAAACTTCTTGTTGAAGCTGTTTCTTCCCTCCTCATGATTACATTGGCTTCTGCTTTCTTCTGAGCAATCAACACCTGGTTCATGATCTCCTTCATTTCACCAGGAAGGATAATGTCTCTCATACCGCAATCGCGAAGCTCAACGCCAAGCACGGCTACTTTATCTCTTAAAGCGGACATAATATGGGTAGTCATCGATTCCTTTTTCTCCAGCAACTCATCCAGCGAAAGTGTACCGATAAACTCTCTCAAGGCCAATTGAATCAAAATATACAGTTGCTTTTCATAATCCTTGTTCTCAATCACCGCCCTGATGATATCAGTGACTTTATATTGAGCATAAAAATTAATCCGCAACGCTGCTTTATCTCTGGTTAAAATTTCCTGTCCGGAAACCTCAAGTTGCAATTGTCTCAGATCAACCTTTGTTACAGATACATCTTTCGCATTCTTCCAAAAATAATATTCGCCAGGTTCTAAAATCCGATCCAGCTTATTATCCACAAACAGAATTCCTTTTTCAAATGAATCTACTTTACACACCCGAATGAAGGGAACTAATTCTTTTCGTTTCATTGAGTCAAGATCGATGCTTTCAGTAATTTCCACTTTTCTCAAATCTGCTCGGACGAAAGTATAATCAATTACACCTTTCCAGTAAGCATACCTTCCTGCAGTCAATACATTCTTAAAGTTGCCGTTCTCATACAGCAATACAATTTCATGATCCTTTACTTCCACTACAGTAAGCATATCAGCCAATTCTTTATCTTTCAAAAGAATAGTCAGCTCAATGGCTGAATGAAAAGGTTTGGTCATGTCATATTCATAAACATCTTCACTCAGTAACCAATAGACACCGGCAGTAATCACTCTTTTGTAATCACCATTTTTAAAAACCAGCCCGACTTTACCATTGTTAATTCTAACTCTTTTCATTTCACTCTTATTTTTAAATTATTAACTATCGCTTCTACCAATTTTCATCAGTAGTCAACTTCAAAAAAAGAAAGTAGTCAGCTGCACATCATCTTTAGCAAACGGAAGCATTGTTAAGTTCAATTCACCTGGCTTAGTTCTTCGAAAAAACGCTGAACCAGAATACAGATTCAATCTGCATTTCACTTCAGGCATATCTTGCAAAGAAGTAAGTTGATTTACTGAACGGTATCTCAACACTTACTTAGTCTTCAGAAGACTGACTCTACTTGTTCATCTCCATTCCCCGAAGGCGATGGCATGAACTAATAAGCCGGATCTGCCTCCAACCACTTTCAACATGGATGATCATTTTTAAAGAAGTGACCAACTTCTCCAACCAAAGGCTCCTTTAAAGGGAGTGGGGATTCGAACCCCGCTTTGTTGCTCTACCAGTTGAGCTACCCGCTATTAACGGAGAGGGATTTGAACCCTCAACACACAAATTGAGAAAAATAACATCGGGCGAAGCAGCATATTATTGCGCATGGCACAACAACACTACAGAGCCATACAGAAACTCTTATCAGGTCTTCTGCCTTATGTTTTCTTCCGCTCTAACCGGTCATTGACCAGGTTAAAGATTTTCTTTCCGTTCCATTACGGAAAATAGTTTCAATGAACTTTATTCTATCAAAACCTCTCCTTCACTATTGAAGGAGAGGGCTGCTTTTGTTTTGTATCAATCGTTATTGATGATTCAAAGGTGAAAGGCTACTGCGCAGTCTTTTTGCGTAGAGAAATTTATTTCCACAAAATTTCATCTTCAAGCTCAGTAAAGAGGAAATAGAAAAGACTAGAACTTTCCATCATCTGGTTCGTAGCCAGGGGATTTTCCAATTAATCGATGTTTCCTGATGTTAAAAAATCAAGGCAAAAGACGAACAGCCAACAATGTGCTCTAACCAACTGAGCTACATCCATATTCGGTATTTCCGATACAGGAAGGCGGGACTCGAACCCGCGACCGCACGATCCTAATTCGAAGTAACGCTATTCTACGGCACTTGAATTTTCTTTTTAAAAACGAATGAGCAAAGAGCGTTAAGAGTTTTATTGTTGCTCTACCAGGCTGAGCTACCTCAAACTTGCGCTCAAGAGTGGGATTTGAACCCACGACACACCGTTACCGAAGTAGCTCTTATCTACGGCATCGTTTCGTTTATATTTTAAGCCACTGATTGCACAGATAGAATCAGTGACTATCATTTTAAAAAAGAGGTGAACAATTAACTTTTAACTATTCACCATTAACTAAGTTAAAAAAGGGCAAAAGACCATCAGAGGCTTTTAACGTGACAGGTTGAAGTAACTCTGGTGTACGGCACCTTTCTATGACGATGAAGCAATATTTGCATAAAGTTCTGTGGATTCGAACCACTGGCCTTTCGACCATCAACCGATAGAAGTAGCTCTACACTACGGCATTCATCATCACAATTATTAATAAGGAGTAAAATGCGAAATGAGAAAGTGGGCACTGCTATGCCGGGAATCGAACCCGGAACACTTTTCCATACGAGATGGATATGTGATTCCTCCCTTCGTGGCGAAGTATCTCATTTCTACGACATCCTTATTTTTTTCAAAGAACATTTTTGTGACCTTATCCGGATTCGAACCGAAATTCCCTCACGGGCAGTATGGCTCTAAATGCGCTTCCCTACTTTACTTCTTCAGAGCGGTATTTCGGTGCATCTGCAAATTCTATCCGTTATAGCGCGTAGCAGTAACGGAATCATCCATACACGCTGCGGAACGATCTGGACTTTTACCGCAGGCTTTTCCTTTTAAGCTATAAGGTCTTTTCAAAAACCTCCTCTTCCATCTGAAGAGGAGGGCATCATCTACAATTCTATCTTTTCAATTTCAGCGAGTGCGTTCCCGCCTTCTTCCAATGCCGATAGTACATCGAAAATCTTATCCGACCATCCCGCTATCAAGTACACCCCATCGTTGCGCACATCGATAGGTGTAGTTCCATAGCCTGCCAGGTCAAACAAATACAACTTTGCCTTTGGAACTATCTTTCGATATTGTTTCCATAAAGAAGCAATGTTGTCCTGCACAGCATTATCTGCACTGTTCCATAACTGACAATCCGTGAACATCATGATCTTATCCACCACCTTTTTCCGATTAATCAGATCTTTCACTACCAGGTATCCGTTAGTTGAATAACCTACTTCACCTTCGCGGCTGTAAAACTCCTGCACGTTGGCAAGAATATTCTTACGCGACACGTTGATGATTTTCCAGGTATCGCCAAACATACCCGTCTGCACATAATCGCAGCGCGATTGCAACAGCATACCCAACATCAAACCGATATCGTAGTTCAGTATCTTGCTCTTCGCGGAAATGGCTTTCTGCATCGAACCAGAAACATCGCAGGCAATCATCACCGAAGTATCTTTTCCAAAGCCACGGATGTTCATCGCGCTTTGCTCTACTGCTTGTTCCAATGCATCCAATACCATTGCTACCGCACCAGAGTTCAATACTTTTACCTCACGGTAAGCAGCCAGAAAACGGAAAGGCAATTGCTTCGACTTCATCACCGCATTTTTATCCGACAATACCGCACACACTTTAGTCATGGCTTCCCTGGAAACTTCCGCCTCAATAATGTTGCGCAGGTTTCGCATCAACGCCATATACCCCAATGCTCCGTTCAGGATCAGTTCCTCCCACTTGACACGGAAAGCCGCCTGTTTCTCCTGCTCACCGGCAAACTTGTTCTGGCCTAACATCGACAACTCGGTCTCCCAGGTATAAGGCACCTGCAATTCATCTTTGGCAATCTTGTTGAACACCACCTGTTGCGCTTCATTCACGGCTTTGGGGTGAACCAGAAACAATGCATCCTTCAATCTGATTTCCGCATCACGGTTATATTTTGCAAACTGATATTCATCAAAGCGATTAAATGCTTCCGCTAAACCACGTTGTATCTGCTTCGAGAGCTTATTTAACTTCTTGGTTTCTTTACGGTCGTTGGCCAATTGATAATACGCCAGCAACTCCGTGATTTCATCTGCACGCTGTACTACCCCGTTCACTGCTTTGTTTACAATACCGTTTCCGGATTTTACTTTTGCCAGTTCAACCGCCAATACCAGAGGAATGCTTCGCATATACATTTTGTTACGCGCATACACTGCCAGTTGTGCTACGAAAGAAGGATCGTTCTGACCAATCAGCACACGGATGCGCTCCATCCGGTCGTTACCTGACTCATAGAACGTGTTGCTCAATGAAGTAGTCACCACCGCACTGTAGAGTTCGGCACGTTTATCTACTGAAAAAGCGGTTGCTCCCTGGTAGTTGGTGACCGGTGTTGCCTTTTTAAATACATTGAACTTCATAACGGTTTCGTTTAATTGATGATTCAAAGGTGAACGGCCACTGCGCAGTCTTTTTGCGTAGTGAATATTTTTTCGTTTTTTTCTGAAAATGTTTTTCAATGCCTGTCACCCGAAACGCCCTCGTTCGCTACCGTACCATCGACAACTGCCTGAGAAACAGGCAACGCAAATGGACGTTGGAAGATTTAATCGATACGTGCTCGGAAGCACTCTATGAATATGAAGGCATAGATAAAGGAGTGAGCAGGCGATCCATACAAATGGACATTCAACTCATGCGAAGCGATAAGCTGGGTTATAATGCCCCCATTGTTGTGCTGGAAAAGAAGTACTACACTTACGAAGATCCGGACTATTCCATCACCAACATTCCATTGACCGACCAGGATCTGGGCAAGCTCACCGAAGTAGTAGAGATACTGCGACAGTTCAAAGGCTTCAGTCATTTTCAGGACCTGAGCGGGATGGTGCAACGACTGGAAAACAAAATCCATTCTGCAAAAACACAACAGGAACCCATCATTGACTTTGAGAGGAACGACCATCTCAAAGGATTAGAGCATATTGAAACTCTCTATCAAACGATCATCAATAAAAAGGCCATTGAACTTTGCTATCAGTCGTTTAAGGCACGGACCTCCAACACCTTTACTTTTCATCCTTATTATCTCAAGGAATACCGCAACCGCTGGTTTGTGATTGGTATCAAAAAGAAGAACACACCTGTCATGAACCTGGCGCTTGACCGGATCATCAGTATCACAGAAACGTCAGTAAAGTATCAGCCACGAGAAAATTTCACCATCTCTTCATTATTGAATAATGTGATCGGTGTTTCTGTAAACACGGAAGGGACTACTGAGCACGTAGTGTTTATGGCCGATTATCATACTGCTCCTTACATCCTTACCAAACCCTTGCATCACTCACAACAATTAGTAGAGAAGCGGCAGGACGGAATCGTTTTTTCCATTGATGTACAGCTCAATTTTGAACTGGAACGTGAGTTGCTTGGCTTTGGTGACCGAATTAAAGTAATAGCCCCGGATAGACTAAAACGCAATCTGAGAGAAATATTTTCCAATGCCGTTGATCTTTACCAGCACGAATTCAGTACTTCCAGCTTGCAGAACAACCTGCAAAAACTGAAGCACAAAGGTTTTATGATGCTGAATCATCTCTACCTGAAGAAAGAAGTGAACCAAATAAAACTGGCTGTTCATCAACATTTGCGATCAACCGGACAGCCGCCCGATACACATGCTGTGCGTTACCTGCTTAATGAAGTTCCTTCGCTCAGGAAAATGATATTTAACACTAACCTGCTACAGCTTCTTCAGCGGATCGATTCCAGATTATTTTTAACCAAAGCCATTTACTTTGATAAGACACCGGAAGCCAACTGGTACGTTACCTGGCATCAGGACATTATTATCAATGTAAAAGAAAAAATAGAAACAGAAGGCTTCACCGGCTGGACGAAGAAAGCAGGAGTTCATGGCGTATGCCCTCCGGATGAAATATTAACCAATACGATTACTGTCCGTATTCATCTGGACGATGCGAATGAACATAATGGTGCGTTGAAAGTCATTCCGGGGTCACATCAAAAGAAGCTGAGCGATGAAGAAATCAGTGTCATCGCTCAGAATAGTTTTTCACAAACATGCCAGGTAAGTGCCGGATGTATTCACGTGATGAAACCTTTGCTCCTGCATTCCTCTTCGAAGGCAACCAATACTTCGCACAGGAGAGTGATTCATCTGGAGTTTAATACGATGGAACTGCCCAATGGCCTGGAATGGGCCGAGAGATTGGAGTTGAATAAATAGAAAGCGCTTGACGTTTAGACAAACACTTTCTATTTGCAACATTTACCGCACTGCATATTCCACCTCGTGTGCTTCACTAAGCAATGGTATCTCCAGCTTACTGAGTAGCCGTGATAACACCTCGTTGGGAACCACTTGCTCACGCTCCCTGTTTTGCTTCAGCCAATCCTTGTAAGGAACTTCCACATAAACAATTTTGACCCGTGCCTTATACGAAGTAAACAGATCGATCCACTGGGTTCGCAGCTGCCGTGTGATGTTGGTTGCATTCCACACAAAAGGCTGCCCTTTCCTTAAAAAGAACTTGGCCTGCTCCTTCGCCTGCTGCACGGCCCAGCCCGTAGCGGAGGCATCATCCGGTTTGAGGTGGTGCACTCTGCGAATAGCATCCAGGCTTACCACTTCCCAACCGGGATAATGCTTTTGCAGGTACGTGTCCTTACCCATGCCGGGCAACCCGGAAAGCATGATCACTTCACTTTTCAGATCATCAAACGGAACATAATCAGGTGATGCGTCTTCCTTTTGAAAGTAATTGAAACGCGATAATGCAGACGGAAAAGTCCGTGCTTCCTTCCAGCACTGCTGCTCTTCACAATAGGCCGCAAAGAAATCGATACGATCAAGCAATTCATTCTGATCAGCACAAATTCTTCCCACTACATCGGCCCTGGCCAGGTCAACAAGTAATCGCATATCGGTACGAAGAGCCGCTTCCAGTAATGTCTTCTTCGGATCTGTTTTCTCCATCAGCCACAGCGGTAATCCATGATGCCGTACTAATGAAGCAATCTGCTCACGCACATAAAACGAAGTTGGAATTTCCTGGTATAAGATTCTACGCGCGGTGTATTCGCCTTTGCGCGCATGTCCTCGTGAGGTAATTCTCCCATCGTCTTCCAGAACAGTAGTTGATCTTTTCTCCACATCGTGCAGTAAGGCAGCTGCCCATAAAATCTCCTTAGCCTGCAATTCATACGAAGCAGAAATCCGCTGAGCTTCCTTCAGTACCATTTGCGTATGTGTCGCCACATCTCCTTCTGCATGATGGAGAGCATCCTGTGGCACCTCACGCATGTCAGCCACCCAGCGGAATGTTTTCTCCAGGTGGCTCCATTCTTTATTTTGTATCAATGACCAATTCATAAAATCAAATTTTAAAATTTAAACCTGTGGATATTCCCACGTCAGCTTTGCCCTGCGCCAGTGGCGTGTCCAATGCTCGTCTGTTTTCACGTGACCTGCGCGCACGTACTTAAAAACATGCCTGGCAAAATCATCAGTAGAATACTCACCTGCATTGCGGCTTACTATACCTTCACGCGTGCAGGGCTGTTGGGAAAGCACATCATACGAATCCAATCCACTGGGCTGCTGTACCAAGTCAAGTACCTGCTGCCGGAAAACAGCTTCCTCTTTCGGGATCACCATAGCTAACTCCGGCACTACAGGGAGGTCAAACAAGTTCGCATAAAATTTCACTTCCTCCCAGCCTAACCACATATCATTGCTTCTTACGGCAAACACAAAGTAATGATGCTCCAGTTTCCGGTATTCAATAGAATGAACCGCATACAGATTCTCTCCAAAGATTTCAATATCTCCTAAATCATTCTTCAGCAATTCCCACCGCTGCCGGATTTCTTTGGTCCATGCCGATACGGTAGGTGCTGCATGCGATCTGGCAAACACGCCGTAGCGGCTCAGACAATTGTTCTCGCCATCCAGCTTTTCCGTATGCACAATGGCACTGATCTTCTTTACATCATTCCAATAGTCGCGATTGATCCGGTCGTCACTGGTGGTGCCGGGCGAAAAGGGATAATGGTACGTACGTCCATATTTTCGTGATATACTCATCGTAGTAAATGTTAATGTGGAATAATGAATGAAGCCGGGAGATCGTACTCCAACGATTTACTCATCCATTATCAGATAAATTTAAATGCGGTTACTTCCCGCGGCGATCACCTCACTGGCATACTCTTCCCCAATCACAACGGATTACTTTTAAGATAGTAAGCATTTTTAAGAAGGAGTAAGCCCGAACATGTTGCGCTTCTCCGGAAACCGGGAAGGACTGATGTGATCCTATGATATTAAAAGATGAGCATTTCTTAAATCCCTCTGTTTAAAGGGTGAAACTTATTTTATGAAGACAAAGATAACGTCTCGTGCACAGAAACGAAAGGAGGAAGAATAGGTTACAAAAAAAAGAAACCCCAGTCTCATGGGGTTTCTTGTATTCAACATTCATAATACGGTCGGGCCAATGTTCATGAAGAACATCAGAGAAGGATACATTCCTTAAAGGATTGTCAAAAATCTTCCTTCTTTCCCATCGATAAGAACAATCTAAAATTTTCCATAACCGAGGACGAAGATGATGTGTGACAAACAAACGGCTGATCTCCCCTACTCGTCTCTCATAATGTATATTCTTTACCTGAAACTTAGTGATCATGTTAGGTTTAATCTGGAGAACAAATCGCCACGGCTCTGTAAACAAAAATACTCTTTCAACTCTTCCTTTATCATGCACGAGAGATTCATAAAAAAGCTCACGCTCGGCATCAGTAAATTTCTTGCCATAGAACTCCCTTTCTGATAACTTCCTCAGCAGTTGCTCTCGGACAACATATACCTTTTTACCAAATCGTCTTCGCTTCTTTTTAAAATCCTTCCTCGAACTCCATTGAGTTGTATTGATCTTATCCAACACAGTCTGATATAAGGCTGCCTTCTTTTCTCTCTTTACATCGCTGCGCAACACAAAAAGCCGATTCCATCCCTTTTGATAGGGCGGCTTTAAATCAATCCATTCCTGAGAACGAATGCGCTTTACAATCTCTACTTCTTCATCATATAATCTGCGTAACATCTTATCATGCGCTTCAATGGCTGATCGTCTTCTTCTCCGATAAGATCTAAATCTGCCATGCTGGATATACTCGCTATCTGCCCGATTCATAACTTTAATCTTTAGCCATCCGAACAATCTTCGGATGGAATTTTCCTTCTGTTGCGACCAGCGTTCCCTGGCTTTTCATTACTGCTTCGATGTCTTTGTAGGCCATCGGAGCTTCTTCCGGGCTTCCGCCAATAAGTGTTACTTTCTCCGACTGTAAGAGTTTCTTCATCGCGCTTACCGTAGTCGACTCTTTTGCTTTCAGACGCGACATCTTTCTGCCCGCGCCATGAGCGGCCGAGTTCAGCGACAACTCATTACCCAATCCACGCACAATAAAACCTGGCGCAGTCATGCTTCCGGGAATGATTCCATATACCTCCTTTGCAGCAGGCGTAGCTCCTTTGCGGTGAACGATGTATTCCTTTCCATCACTCAATGTTTCTTTCCATGCAAAGTTGTGATGGTTCTCTACCACACGAAGCACTTCTGCACCCAATGCACGGCAGATGTTTCCATGAATGCGATCGTGACATGCTTTGGCATATTCACCTGCCAGGTTCATGGAGAGCCAGTACTCCTGACCTTCGGCACTCTCCATCGTTAACCACGCCAGCTGCTTTGCTTCACGCGGCAATTTGCAGGTGTTCATCGCGATGTTGGTATAATGCTGCGCAATGTTTGCTCCCAGGCTTCGTGAGCCGGAGTGCGAAAGCAATGCGGCATAGTTAGCAGCAGGAAGTTGAAAGGTATTCCCTTCCGCTAATTCAACGATACCGAACTCCACAAAGTGATTACCCGAGCCTGAACTCCCCAGTTGCCTCACCGACTTTCCATGCAGTCGTCTCAGCAATTCCGTTTGTTGAAAGTGCGGATGATCCAGCACCTCATGCTCCTGGTGGAACTCCAGTCCGCCATCATTACCAAAATGCGTATAGTCCTGTAGCACTTTCCTCAACGCATAAGCATTATGTTCGACATAGCTCGCCGGCAGATCAAGAATACTCAACGCCATACGGCAACCGATGTCCATCCCTACACCATACGGAATCACGGCATTCTCAGCAGCCAGCACGCCACCAATAGGAATACCATACCCCTGGTGTGCATCCGGCATCAGAGCGCCATACACTGCCACCGGCAATCGCATGGCCATCTCCATTTGCCTGATTGCGTTGCCTTCGATGTGCTTGTTACCAAACACTTCAAAATGTTTTTCCTCGTGTTCTAATTCATAACTTAATGAAGATGCTTTGTCTTCGGTTTTATTGGTTAGTTTATAAGCCAGCGTTCCTAATACTTCATGATTGAAATACAATTCCGGCTCGCTCAGCACATGTGTTAATACTGATATTTTTTCTTCGATGGATGAATGCTTAAAGCCCCGGTTTATGCTATTCATAGCGAGACTGATCGCAACATCGGACGAATAGCCAATGAGACGCACGTCCCGGCTATTCAATTTTTGATTGCCCATAACGACTTTTTATCAGGCATCCGAAGTGATCCCACTGAATCGCATGGCTGTTTTATTTTACACAATACCATCCATGCTTGCTAAGTGAATAAACACAAAGCAAATAGCCGATCACTCCTGTTGCCAGGTTGATTTTTTAATTATTTAATTTTTTGAATGTAAGCAGCTGATCCGGTAAGAATTTTACCGTAGCTGGTTATTTGGGGATATGTAATAGTAATACCAACATAGCTTTCCTCTGATAGAGTGTTTACAGTTCAAGAGGTGAAATGCATAACAAAGATAAGCGTCCTTTTTTCATTCTCCACTACAGCGAAGGAAAATTAATTGACAAGAGCTAATTTGGATTGAGTCTTCTTAAATGACTGATCAGTAAAGTCACATCTTTATCACCACCTTGTGCGGCGATGATTTCTTTAAAATGATGTTGAATAATGGTTCCCAAAGGCAGCGTAGTATGATTCCGTGCTGCCGCCTCCAGCGCCAGGCGTAGATCTTTACTGGCCAGACTTGTTTTAAATCCATTCGGGTTATCATTCTCCTGAACAATCAGCCCACCATACGTTTTTATCACAGGAGCGCCAAACACGGTGGAGGTCATCGTATCCAGAAAGGTCTGCTTATCGATACCTGACTTCTCTGCCATCAGCATCACTTCACTTAGCATCTCCGTTATCACAAAGATCATGTAGTTCATCATCAGCTTCACGGTATGTGCGATTGCCGGATCTTCACCATAGTCAAACACGCGCTGGCTCATCGCTGCCAGTAGCGTTTGTGCTTTCTCCTTTGCTTCTGCCTTACCTGACACTAAAATAAAGAGCAGCTTTGCTTCTGCCGCAGGCGGGCGGCCCAATACGGGTGCGCTTATATAATAGAGTTGTTGCGCCTCAAATTTCGCTGCCAGTTCTGTTGATGTTGCCGCGCCTATGGTGCTCATGGACACATGAATACTTCCTTTCTTCATCGCCACCACAAGTTTATCAGACACCTCGCTGACGGCATGATCATCACTCAGCATAGTGACGACTATAGCAGCTTCGCTCACCGCTTCTTCCACCGTGGCAAATACTGTAGCTCCAAGTGCTTCAATTGACTTTGCCTTGCCTGCCGACCGGTTATAGGCATGAACAGTAAATCCAGCTTTAATACTATTGGTGGCCATAGGCAAACCCATGTTGCCCAGCCCGATAAATGCGATGATCATTATAAAAAATTTAACTCTGGTTACGAACAAAAGTAGCAAGTAATTATATTACTGATTATCAATTATCTCGATGATTTAAAAAAGAATTCGTTGTGGGTTCAGATAATATATGGTAGTTTGAAATTATAAATTGTACTGCCTTGCGAATAGTTAAACAAATCAAACTTTATTTTCAGGAAGGAACTTCCGACAAGGTATATGAAATTGATTTATGCGAATCGGGAGACGGCTTTCTGGTCAACTTCCGCTACGGAAGAAGAGGTGCGGCCCTCAAAGACGGAACCAAAACGATATTTCCTGTTGAGCTAGCCGAAGCTGAAAAAGTATTTCATGCGCTGGAGCAGGAGAAAAGAAAGAAAGGATATGTCGCTGCTGGTGAAACAGCAATAATCACTTCTTCCGTTCCGTCACCCACTGCGGGAACGGACAAGCGGAAAAAAGCAATCGTTAAATTGCTTAAAGCCGCGGCTGCCGGAGACGAGCACGAGAGCTGGAAATTATCGCGTATGATCTGGCGCGCTGGCGATTTAAAAATCAGCGAAGCCATTCCTCATATTGTTAAAGTAGCGGATGCTTCTGATCCTTTTAATATCTATTCCGTCATCTGGGCTATTGCACGATGCGGATCGGTCAATCACATTCCTTTTTTGCAAGACCTTCAAAAGAAGGGTGGGCTGCCGGTGCACACGCAGCAATTGATCACAGAGGCGTTATTAAAGCTGACAGAAGGAAAAGAAAAAGAAGTGCTTCTGGAAACCATCACAACACTTCTTCCGGCTCCGCTTCGTAAACATATTATAGATAAAGACTACACTGCAGTTGAGCACCAGTTACGCGAGTATTTATTTGTGATGAAGGCCGCCTTCAATGATTACCTGATCGGCATCTATCAATTATCAAGGCACGACATCGCCCTGCACGAAGTCTTTATTCGTGTACTGAACGACATTCCTCTTAGCTTCAATTACTTTAAATACATCCGCCAGATTTTCAAAACGGCTGAAATGCTGGAAGATTATGCTGCGTACGGGATTATCGCCAAAAATGTAGAGAAGCAGGCATCTAACTATAAGAGTTCCTCATGGATGAATGCCGATCATAAAAAGAAGCAGGCGTTCTCTAATCGCACCAAGGTGTATCTCACCAACCGTGTATTGCGCTCGTTACAAAATTATGGCGAAGCAAACGATTCATTGTATGTAGAACTGGCTTCCGAAATCATTTTGGCCTTTGACGATACTAAAGATCTGACTGCACCGTATCAGACTTCAGAAGTTTCTTACAAATACAACTCAGCTACGCGACAACATACGCGCGAAGAAAAAATCACTTACTTCGACAGCTATAGTCACTTTCAGGCTTTCAATTTTATTCTGATTAAGAATAGCATACGTTACGAAAACAAAAATGGAAGCTGGGTGCGGTCTGCATCTTATGTGCCTGCTACTACACAGGCACGGGAAGAAGCGTTTCCTCACTTATGGAATAAAGCTGCGGAACAGGTAATTGAATTATTGTCCTTCAGTAAATCGCTTCGTGTACATGAATTTGCACTGAAGGTCTTCATTGCCAATCCGGAATTTGAAAAACAAATAGAAATCAGTCATGTTATTCACTTTCTCCAGACCACCTTTTCCACCACCCAGCAACTTGGTCTGGAACTAGCCAGGAAAAAATACGATCGCAATTCGCCGCACAAGCAGTTGTTGATTGCATTGCTCGACAATTCATTGGAGGAAGCGCGCAAACAGGCAGAACAATGGATAGGTGATCATCACCATGCACTGCTCGAAGATGCCGAATTCATTGCCTCACTGGTGAAAATGAAAAGAGCAGAAGCGCATGCCTGGCTACGCGGCTTCCTCGCGGTAACTTCCTTAAAAAAGGACCAGGCTGAAATAGCAATTGCAAAAATCATTGCGTTTGTTGTTTCGTTCGAAATTAAAACGGAGGACGATAGACGTTATCTTGTTCAGTTATCTGACTCGCTGGTGCTGTTGTTTGGCGATCACCTGTCAGCCATCAGCCTCGATATCATTAAAGATCTCTTCCTGCATGCTTCTGCTGAGGTACATGCATTGGCAGGGAAAATTTTAATAAAGCATCGTATCAGCCCAGAGAAAATTCCTTCCGGGTTTCTCCAGATTCTGCTTCAATCGGAAAACGCCAGCTCCCGTGGGCTAGGAATTGCTCTTTTAGGTAAGTTTCCTGAAGATGCACTATTAGAGAAAAAAGAAATGCTGGTCAGCTTTTGCCTTTCGCCTCTTGCCGATGTGCGCAATGCGGTGAAACCGATTATCTCACGGCTGACCAAAGTTTATCCTGAATTTGGAAAAGAGCTGGTCGATCTTTTTGTTCCGGCGTTCCTGATAAAAGAATCGTATGAAGGCGTACATGATGACTTGCTAAGCTTACTCTCTCACGAATTAAGTGATAGCCTTCACATTATTCCAAAAGAGCGTTCATTGCTTTTATTGAACTCAAAGTATCGCACTTCCCAATTGATGGGACTTATTCTTTTAAAGAAGAACATCAAAGACGAAGAGTTAACAGTACCTGAATTAGTGAAGCTGGGCAGCAATGCACTGGAGGAAGTGAGACTATATAGCTGGAACTGTTTTAGAAAATATCCGGAAAAGATTAAATCGGCTAAAGATGAAGCATTAAAACTGACCGATTCCTATTGGGCAGATACCCGCCTGTTTGCTTTCGACTATTTTACAAACACTTTTACCGCAAGCGAATGGACTACCGATTTATTAGTAATGCTGTGCGATAGCGTAAAAGAAGACGTTCAGGATTTTGGAAAAGCAATGATCACTCAATTCTTTGAAGCTGAAAATGGAACCGAATACTTATTAAAACTAAGTCAGCATCCCAGTACCAAAGTACAACTGTTCACCACCGCCTACCTCGAAAACTATGCGTACGGAAAGCCGGACATCATTCAGCAGCTCAAACCTTATTTCATCACGCTATTATCACACGTAAATAAAGGCAAAGCTGCGAAAGCAAGGGCTTTTGCTATCCTGAGAAAAGAAGCGTTGAAAAATGAAGAAACGGCAAGGATAGCGGCAGACATCTTCACCCGTGTCTCTGTTTCGATGGCCATTCATGAGAAAGCAGAATGCATTGCCGCACTTCGTGATATTCATAACACCTATGCATCGATAAGTTCACCGGTAATTAAAAAAGTGTATTCTGACTACAGCAAAGTATAAGTATGGAGTTCGATTATAAATTTAAAGGCGACACTACGGTGAAAAGCACCGCTCATGCCACCTCCATGAGCTTTGCCCCCGATGTATATCGTGAGCCTACTTATTTTTCAGGCTACCTTAATAAACACATCCCTTTCCGTGAAGCGATCTCCGCACTTCACGATATTGTGGTTTCTGATTTTCGCTTTAAACCAAAAGATAAATCAGATTATAAAGCATGGGCACAGCAGCAGGAAGACATCTGGCTGGCCGAATACCTGAAAGGCACTACTGAAGTTGAACAAAAACTGAAAGCCGTCCGCGAAGAACTAGCTGTCATTCAAAAGCAACGTAATGACCTAACAGCTCCTTACTATAAAGCAAGAAGTAAATACTTTGAGTTCCTTTATCATGACAACCGTGATGCCTGGTTTGTACTTGACCCCGTTATCACCATTCATCCGGACGAATTATTTTTTGAATGCTTCAGCCAGGATGAATCTTCGTATGGGAAACTGGGATGTAGTCACAATGTATTCAATAAAGTAAGTGAGTTTAAATGCGGCACCACAAATATTGACTACTCCTCTGATCTGTATAATGAATTTCAAAAAATAAGAGAATACAAAGATACGCACTTCAATGTGGATCCATCCGGATTTGAAGTACAGACCGCAAATGAGGAAAATTATAAAGAAGTAAAGATTGATGTTCCCGCCAGCTGGGTCCGTGGATTTTTACAGGTAAGCTCGGCCATGTCTATCCCAGCTACCAGTTTTACACTCCACCCGATGGATGTGTATAATATCTGTTTTCTGTTACGCCGGCACAAAGAAAAGGAAGGACCACGATCCATTCGATGGATATTGAAACCAGGAGAACCGGTGCGGTTGATTTTTGAACCGTGGAACTATGAAATCAAATGTGGCCGTTCATTTTATGAAGGCACTGAAGCAAAGGAAATCCGCATCTGGGGAAGACGCAGATTATTATTGTTGGAAAGATTGATTCCGATAGCCAAACAATTTAAAGTAGTACTACTCGGCTCCGGCTTACCTTCTTTTTATATCGCTGATCTGGGTGATTTGAGTTTCACATTAGGGCTTTCCGGCTGGACAGTAAACGACTGGTCGCGGTTAGGGAACTTTGATTTGCTTGCACCACGCGCTGAAGTAGATGCGATGTCGATGCAAAAAGTATATGCCGGACTGAAAGAGAACTGGGTGGAGAAAGCGGATCATCTGGCACTGCGACTCAATATGGATAAAGGGACTGTGTTAGGTGCACTCTCTGCATTTACACAGGCAGGCAGAGTAATTTATGATATCAACAACGGATCATATCGCATCCGTGAATTGTCCCGCGAGTCACTTCCACTCGATGAACTTCGTTTCTCCAATCCAAGGGAAGAAAGCGCCAATCGTTTTGTGCTGACCAATAAAGTAAAAGTTGCCGTAGCGATAAGAGAAGGAAAGCAAGTACTGACCGGAACGGTGATGGATGCTTCTAAAGCGTATGAGCCTGAGTTAGTGATTGATAAAGACGATCGTGCTGTGAGTGGCAAATGCACCTGTAACTTTTATAGTCAGAATAAAATGATGCAAGGACCATGTGAACACATGCTGGCGTTACGGATGATGATGCGGGAAAAACAAAAGCAGTAATAAATTTTTGTAATCAGAATTAATAAAATTAGTTTTAACACAGTAGCAGCAGAGGGTATTATGACTTGCAACCCGGGCGGTGGATCACCGTCCTTGTACACAGCTTACTAACGCGCCACTGGCCCGTTCTTAACTGTGCGATCCTGCCACTACCCCGTCATTCCCGGTGCGAATTCTGGGAATTGGAATAACGGGGTAGTGGCGTCTCGCTGGAGTTGACCGATCCAGTCCTCCGAAAGACGAAGGATATCCTCGCTGCTACTTTTCATTTTACTTATGGCCGGCTCACAAAACACACGTCAGCAACTTTACGATCGCATCAAAGCTTCCACCAAAGAAGCGGTGATACTGGAAGAGATGAAACGTCTCGGCTTCTGGAAATCAGAAGAGGGAATGCCTTCACTACCCGAATTGATCATCGAGAAGGAGGCGGTATTGATCAAAGAGGTACGTGAATTAGTTGAGCAGCAGCGCAAATACAAAAACAAAGAAGAAGCACTCAAAGAAGTAAGAAAGCTACGATTAGAAAAATCAAAGCTTAAGCGCGAAGAAAACAAGAAAACAAGAAAACAGAAACGGGAAGAAAAAGCAGCACACTGGAAAGAGCGAAAAGAAAAAGACATTCTCTACTTAGGGGAAAAAGTATCGAAAGGGTTAAATAACAAAGAGAGTGATCTCGCAAAATTAACATCACTTCAGTTACCCGTACTTCAAAATGCAGAAGACATTGCTGCAGCGATGGGTATTCCCGTAGGGCAGGTTCGTTTTCTCTCTTTTCACCGTATCGTAAGTAAGACGACACACTACAGACACTTTTATATTCCTAAAAAGACCGGAGGCAAGCGTTTGATTTCCACCCCCATGCCACGACTGAAAAGTGCGCAATACTGGGTGCTGATAAATGTGTTAGATAAAATTCTTACCCATGATGCTGCGCATGGCTTTGTAAAGAAGAGATCTATTGTATCAAATGCATTACCTCATGTAAAAGCGGAAGTAGTCATCAATATGGATCTTAAGGATTTCTTCCCTTCCATCAGTTATGTGCGAGTAAAAGGATTATTCCAGTCATTTGGTTATTCAGAACAAGTCGCCACTATTCTTGGGTTGATCTGTACCGAACCGGAATCAGACGAGATTGAATTGGATGGAGAAACGTATTTCGCTGCCAATGGAGAACGCTTCTTACCTCAGGGTGCCCCCACAAGTCCTGCTATTACCAACATCATTTGCCGTAAGCTGGATGTACGCCTTAAAGGCATTGCTTCGAAATTAAATTTCAATTACACGCGCTATGCCGATGATCTTACTTTCTCGGCATCAGGTGAGAGTGCTGCCAGCACTAAAACACTTCTCGGCTTCGTAAAGAAAATAATCAAAGAAGAGAATCTGAACATTCATCCTGATAAGCTACGGGTGCTAAGAAAAGGTGCCCGCAAAGAGGTGACCGGAATTGTGGTGAACGATAAGCCTTCGGTCAATGCAAAAGAGTTGGATCGTTTCCGGGCATTATTATTTCAAATTGAAAAAGACGGAATAGGAGGAAAGCATTGGAAGAATTCAAACAACCTGCTCGCCTCCATGAAAGGATACGCCAGCTTTGTGGCCATGGTAAATCCGGAGAAGGGAAATCCAATTAAGGAACGGGTCAATAAAATTCTGGCGGCCAATCAATTCACTCATGTAATCAAACATAAGTCCAAAGCAATGATCGCCAAGGATGCCGCGAAAAACACGAACACTGCTTCAACCAGCGAAGTAAAAAAACCGTGGTGGAAATTCTGGTAAAAGAAGCTTAATTCACTTTACGCTGACGTTCCTTATGCAGTTCTCCCACTTTCTTGATCTGCCCTCCGGCATTGGCCACCGAGTCTTGCGATTTTTTATTCATGTCAATCTTGATAAGCAAGGCAGCATGCTCCAGCTTATTGGCTTCCAGTAATTTCTCTAACCGGATTTTTTCTTTTTCGTTCGCTGCCAGCTTAAATGCAAGATCTTTATCCTGGTTGACTAGCCGTTGTTGCTGCCGGGTGACGGCATCAGCCGCCTGCTGTGCTTCATCAATCTGTACCTGTATTTTGTCTTTATAGAATTTTACGCCAAAGCGATTGACAAAAGCTTCCAGGTCTTTGTAGACCACGTGTATGTCATTCACCGCCCACTCATTCTCCTTCAGTCCAATCCACACTTTCCCCTTCTTATCACTTCCTGTAGCAGTAGCGTAAATGATTCCTTTAGCATAAGGTGTTCCCCCAACTACAGGTTCAGCGATGGTCATCACTTCTCCGTTGTTCTTTACTTTCCCCAGTTCTTTCAGGTATTTATTCCACGCTACGCTTACCTCGGCCAGGCTTGCATCCAGTTCCGTAGCATAGCCTTCGGTATTCTCGCCTTTTACTCGCTCCTGTTGTTTATTAACTGTTACGGTTTGAGCTTTGACAATAAATAATGATAAACAGAACAGGCTGATGATAACCTTCTTCATGGCTGGCTTGTTAATTTAGAGTTAAAAAAATAAAATGGCTCTGACAATCGCTGTGCAGGGCATCTCAAAAAATACGTTGCAAAGTTATTAAAATAAAATAATGGCAAACATTCTCATTACTGGCGCCTCCGGACTGGTCGGAAAAAAACTTACTGAGCTGCTTCTTCACCAGAATCATCGGGTATCACACCTGGTTCGTTCCCCGGAAAAGGGGGCCGTTCCTTCTTTTAAATGGGACATCAAAAAGAAATACATTGATCCCAAGACACTGGAAGGCATAGACACCATCATTCACCTTGCCGGTGCAGGTGTTGCCGACAGGCGATGGAACGAAGAATGGAAAAATGAAATTCTTGAAAGCCGCACCCTCTCCTCACGGCTACTGTATGAAACACTGAAGAACACCAGGCACGCAGTAAAGAGTTTTATTTCCGCTTCGGCCATTGGCATTTACGGATTTACATTGAGTGATCAGCTCTTCACGGAAGAGAGTGCATCAGGGAATGACTTCCTCGCGCAAGTGGTGCGCGCGTGGGAACATGAAGTCGATCAGATCGCGCAGCTAAACATTCGCGTTGCTAAAATCCGTATTGGCGTAGTGCTTGCAAAACAAGGAGGAGCATTAGCGCAAATGGCACTGCCGGTGAAGTGGTATGTGGGCTCACCGTTAGCTTCCGGCAGGCAGTACATCAGCTGGATACACATCGATGACCTGTGCGGCATTTTCATGAAAGCGGTAGAAGATCAACAGCTGCATGGAGCCTATAATGGAGTAGCTCCACATCCGGTAACGAATGCCGAACTGACCAAGGAAATAGCGAACGCTTTACACAAACCCCTATGGGCACCCAATGTGCCCGGTTTTGTATTGAAACTCGTGGTAGGTGAGATGGCTGGTATTGTAATTAATGGGAATAATGTGTCCGCTAAAAAAGTGGAGCGTGCCGGATATGAATTCAAATTTAAAAGTATAGGGAGTGCGCTGAACGATCTTCTATAATCTATTCAAGAAATCAGTTTTTAGTGTTCAGCGTATCAAATGTACTATCAATCCACATACGTGATTTCTTATCAAAGCTAAATCGTGCTCCATCAGGAAATTCGATGTACTTGTCTCCAGTGTACTTGGGATAATAAATTGTCAAGTCTCTATTTGTTACCATTCTGTCAAACAGTAAGCTTCCTCGTTCCGTCAGGTCAGCATAGGGCATCTTCCACGTGCGAAACACTTCTTCATATTCTACCAATGAATCTGATTCATTCACTTTTAGTTTTCCCCCTATTCCTTCGTAAGCAGTTGTAATACTTTTTGCAGGCCTAGCCATTAGAAAATAAAGAGAACCATCTTCGCCTTCAAAAAGAAAAATAAAATGATAGTTGGCCACTGCTTTTCTATAATACGGATCAAACTCGCTGTCAAACTTAGTTTGATGAGTGGAGCGAGGAGGCAGCTTTTCCGAATACCGTATTGTTTTATACAACACGCTATCCTGCTCTTGCTGCGTTAAATAATCTTTGGGATTATAGCTCTTTGCCTTATTACATGCCATCAGTACAAATAAGATCGCTGGCAACAATAGCACAAGTATTTTCACTCTCTTTATCATAATTCAAAAATAAAAAAGCCTCCCGAGTATTCCTCAGGAGGCTCAATTATTATGCTATCATTTATTAATAAGCTGTGTTGTTGGGATCAAAGTTTGTCCATCCCGTCAACCAGTTATTAGTAGCGTCAAATGCACCTATGTAAGCAGTTTGAGAAAGACCTGTAGGTACTGTTGTGTTAGAACCTGCTGTCAGTAATGGAGAGCTGGTAGCAAGTAAAGCAGAAGGAGTTGCTAATGTTGCAGCACCTGTTAATCCGGCTATTTTAGCTGAAAGATCCACTGTAGACTGAGTTGTCTCAATAGTTGGGTTATCCGTAGCAAAGTTTGCATCGCTGTAACCATTTGATCCGGAAATTGCTTTCAAAGTACCAACAATGCGACCCATGTAGTTTCCTTTAAATACAGCAGCCGTATTAGCGCCTTCGAAATTGATTCCATTTGTTTTACCCCATCCTACGAATACAGAGTTATAAATCTGAATGGCGGTATTTCTTCTGATGTGCAGACCATTAATATAGTTGTTACTTACGTTACCTCCGGCCAAAGCACCGTTACTTAATGGAGCGTATACGAAAGGTCCAAATGCAGTTACGTTAGAGAATTTAGCAGCTGTGAGCGGAGTGTTTGAATTAGTACCACCGTTCATGTTATCCGATTCGAAAGCGGTAGAACCAGAAATATCTGCTACCACCGGGTCACGGAAAGAAGCCAGATATTGGTTGCTTCCACGGTAACCGAAGTCAGTATCGAAATCATCATCCCAACTTCTGTAAGCAACTAAGTATTGTGAGCCAACAGTACCACCAAACCATTCAAATGAATCATCACCCGAATAAGACACCTGTACGTGATGAATAGTTGTACCACTTCCAACGCTACCCATAGTCAATCCATTTAATTCGTTATTAGTAGAAAGTGCTATACCAGCAAATTCAATACGTACGTAGTAAAAATTACCTGTGTTATCGGCATCTGTGCTTCCGTCTGTAACTGTACCTGCGCCATAAACGCCATTTTCTGTCCCTGTCGCAGTAATACCTTCAATGTTTTGTGTACCCGCTTGATTATTCACTGCCTTACCTAACAACACCACTCCACCCCAGTCGCCATAGTTACGGAAACCTTTAGGTGCAGATGATGTGAATATTATTGGAGCAGCTGCTGTTCCTTTAGCTTCAATCTTTGCCCCGCGATTAACGATCAACGCACCTTTGGTTACTTTATCTCCAAGAATAATAGTGCCTGGTTCAATGGTGAGAGTTACTCCTGATTGAACAAAAATATTTCCTTTTACCAAGTAATATTTGCTAGCTGACCAAGTAGTGTTAGCTGTAATGTTTGCATCCACGGTCACTGTTTCCTTAGGAGTTTTTGTTACCGTTACTGCTACTGTAGTGGTACCTGTTTCAGGTGTTCCTTGTTTATCAGTTACAGTAAAAGTAAGTGTAAGAGTACCTTCAGCTTGAGTTGCAGGTACAGTATATTCGTAAGAGAAAGCATCTGCTTTAGTATCTGTGGTGTATGATTTTATTTCTGTATCACCTAATTTAATAGATCCGATATTTCCTTCTGCACTTACCGCAATGCTAAAGGTTTGTTTAGTGTTAGGAGCAAGCTGTACAGTACCAGGAGTAACCGTAATAGTAGGTGCTGCGAAATCCGCTGTCTCATCATCTTTACAAGATGAAAGTGTAAATAGCCCCACCACCAGCGTGAGCATTACCACTTTAATAAAATTGTTCCTTAGTTTTTCCATTGACTATATTCGTTTTATGGTTTCTGTAAATACAGCACAAAACTACTTTCGCGATGTTAAGCCACTGTTAATGCACAGTTAAGCTTGGTATTTATGAAAAATAAAAAAAGCCCCTTCAGGAGCTTTTTTTCAGTGTGTGATCGTATTGATTATAACTTAAACGTAACACCAAGAGTGGCATATTGGCCTGGTTTATACTTCACAATTTTTTCATCTACTGAGCTGATCTTACCGTCACGATCGGAGTCCTGGAGAATGCGGTAGGATTGATTGAGTATATCCTGTATACCAAACTTAATTTCCCAGCGTGTATTAATCTGCTTAGACACGGTCAGATCGATTTGCTGACGGGGCATTTCATACTGTGTGGCATTTTGGCTTAAATCACCCACTGCGAAAATTCGCTTCCCAAAAACATTGTACGATGCGTTGATCTGAAATCCATGCGAATTATCCACATAGTAAATATTGGCGTTAACAACATAAGGCGATTGACCCTGCATCGGTCTTTTTTTGTCCTGATTAGTTACATCCCCCAAATTCACTCTGCTCTTTATAAGGGTAGCATTTAAAATGAATGAGAATTTTTGCAAAAATGGATTAGTCAAATCTTCCAGAGACTTACGTGCCTCTAACTCAACTCCGTAACTTACAGCAGACGGTGCATTACGGTAAGTGTAAATAAGATTGGAGCCTCCTATTAATTCTGATTCAATCGGGTTCTTAAAATGTTTGTAGAAAACACCTACTGCAATATTTTCACTTTGTGATGGGTAATTTTCCCACTTCAAATCAACATTATCAATTTCAGCTGTTTTTAAATTTTCATTCCCGTAAAGATTGGAGTTGCGATCGAAATCATAAAAATTAAAGGGAGCGAGCTCTCTGAAAACCGGACGATTTACAGTTCTCCCATATGCAATACGAACCAGGTTTTTATCATTCAAGTTATAAGACAAATTCATCGATGGCAGCAAACTCGTTACTGGATTGTCTACATGCAGTGGTTCATTTTTATCATTAAAAGACATTAACTGCTGGCGATTATATTCTACACGAACACCGGTTGCCAATCTGAATTTATCAGCAAAAGGAGTAACCAAAGAAGCATAACCGGCCGTGAGCAAATTCTCGCCTTTATACTGATCGGAAAAATTGGTACCTTCTTCCAAAAGAAATTTGGGGTTCTGTCCCTCCGAGGGATTGATATTCGCCTGAGTGAAAAGTGTCTCAAAAGATTGCTTTACCAAATTCAGATCAGGAGTAGAGAACCAACGATAAGACATCCATCGAGCAGCAAAATCACGATTCGTTTGAGCTATATAATAGCCGACTGATAATTTCGATTGTTTGTCTTCTTCCTTCTCAGGGTTCAGTTTGTAATCAACCGTGAGTGCATGGGTGTATACTTTTTCGTTTAGATCAGAATAAAAACGTCCTGCATCAAGTGTACTAGCGTTGGGAGGAATTACTACTTCAAAAGGATCAGTTGATCCAAAAGCGCGTTGCGAACGAATTCTTCTATAGTCTGGCTGATCCGCATTGATAGAACTATAGCCCAATACCCACGTAAGATTAAGATGATCACTTAATCCATGACGCCCCTGTAACTGACCGGAATAAATTCCACGCTGCAGGTAATTCAAAGAAAGGTTTTTCACCTCATAGCTATTGATATCCTCTACTCCTTCCAGGCCTGTACGATCGGTGACCTGAGATAATCCTTGTTGGTTATATAGGTTTCTGAATTCGATTCTGTGTTTTGGACTGAGTTCAATATTGAAATTACTGATGATCCCGGCACGAACATTTACAATATCGCGCATGTCATTAAAGGCATATCTTCTATCGCTTTTTCCCAAGTCAGAATGAAATTGATCATAATAATAATTTTCCTGCTCAATGCGCTGACGCGTATTAGAGTAACTCACCGAAGTGACGTTGCTCAGCTTTAACGAACCAATAGAAAATTCTTTGGCATAATTCACTGTCATCCGCAGATCTGGTAATGCATTGCCCAATGATTTATTCCAGATGTTTGGCAAACTGGCTCCGGCATTTTTCAAAGCAGCAAAATTGGCTGCGTTAGAAAGATCCTGACTGTAATCACGAAGATTGTTAGTAGGAAATGAAGAAGGAAGCTGTCGCTTTCCATTGTCAAAGCCAAGCGCATCAGTGCTGCTTCCTTTATAGGTATTAAAATCTCCGAAAGTAGTTCCGGCACGATACCCTCCTGTTATGTTTACTGAAAAAGTCTCATCACTTATTCCACTTTTGGTTTGTATTACGATATCAGCTCCGGCAAATTCTCCTGGCAGTTCAGAAGAGGCCGACTTGTAGACCAACATGCGATCAATCATGTTACTGGGAATAAGATCAAAAGCAAATGCTTTAGTATCTACTTCTGTGCTTGGAGCAATCACACCATTCAACATAACGGTACTGTATCTTTCGCTAAGCCCGCGAACATTTACAAAACGGTTATTCAAGATAGTAACACCAGGTATACGCTTGATTACCTGCGCAGCATCTCTGTCCTGCGATAATTTTATTTGTTGAGAAGAAATACCTACAGCAACCAAATCCGATTTTCTCAAATCCGTCACTACTGAAATATCGGTATCTTTTTGACGCTGTGATGTAATTACAACTCCTTCGAGTTGCTGAACATCTTCCTGAATGGAAGTATTGATAACCGTAGTTTGATCCGGATAAACTTCTACACCGGTTATGGTCTTGCTTTTATAAGAGATATAAGTAATCACCAGGTTGTATTTCCCGGCTTTTACTTTCGGCAATATAAAATTACCCTCTACATCAGTGGTGTTACCTGTAGTAGTCCCTTCAATCACTACACTGGCCCCAATGATGGCATCACCGGTCGTTTCATCCTTCAGTGTACCCTTGATGGTACCCGACTGTGCCACAGCAAAAGAGCTGATCAATAAAAAAAGCGCAAGCGTATAGAATCCTTTGAGCATACCTGTTATTATTTACTGCAAAGGTCAGTCGGTAATATTACCCGTCTGGGTCGGGTATATTACCTAATTGTTAATAACAGAAGTTAAAGCAGGACTCAAAAACAGGCGCACTCCTGTTTTTTTATGCACCGAAAAGGAAGTAACTCAGATGAAAATGAGTGAGTTAGTCCATCTCACCAAATAACATTGCAATAACCTGCTGATAATGAATTTAAGATTTGGTTAATAACAGCCGTTAGTTTGAAGGGCCGGTCTGGACCTTTCCATGCTCAGCTTCACTTGTCTGGGCCATTACTTTCCGCACGCGCTTTCCTCTCCTCCTCCACACTTTCCTGTCATTGGAGTGAAACGGGATAAGTATACCTGCCATAAACACACCGGGCAAACAGATAGCACGATGTGTTCGTGTGCCAGGGGCGCATACATAAATAAAGACCAGCTGGGCTACTTTACGTATGAAGTAAATAAGAAGGACTGTCGCTAAAAAGTATAATCATGGATCATCCTTATGGTAACCCGGGAAGAAGTAATAGCAAGAACGGATAACATTTGTCGGATTAACTCCGGCCTGATGTTAGGTTCTTAAAACAGACATGATCGTGTAAAAGCCTTTACTTATTGATCGGAACCTTATTCAGAATCGACTTAATGATATCGGCTGTCTTGATGTTATCGGCCTCAGCTTCGTAGTTCAACAGAATACGGTGATTCATCACATCCTGGGCTACTTCCTTGATGTCTTCGGGCAACACAAAATCACGGCCATCCATATATGCCAGTGCTTTCGCGGACAGGTTCAGATTGATGCTGGCACGTGGCGATGCTCCGAACTGAATGTATTGTGCTTCGTTGGTCAGGTTATATTCCTTTGGCCTGCGTGTAGCAAACACCAGCTCTATGATGTATTTCTCCAGTGATTCGGAAATCTTCACTTTGTTGACCTCGGCCCGAATGGCAAAAATATCTTCCTTGGTAAGAACCGTGTTCACTTCATATCCAAACTGCATATTCGATATCCGGCGCATGACTTCCAGTTCCTGCTCCTTTGTTGGGTACTCTACATGTACCTTCATCATGAAACGGTCTACCTGCGCTTCGGGCAATGGGTAGGTTCCTTCCTGGTCAACGGGGTTTTGCGTGGCCAGAACAAGGAATGGTTTATCTAATTTAAATGTGGTTTCACCAATCGTTACCTGCTTTTCCTGCATGGCTTCCAAAAGTGCCGATTGTACTTTGGCTGGCGAACGGTTAATTTCATCAGCCAGGATAATGTTGGCGAAGATGGGGCCTTTTTTCACTTCAAACTTTCCATCCTTCTGGTTATAGATCATGGTACCTACCAGATCGGCCGGTAAAAGATCGGGTGTAAACTGTATACGCTGGAAGTCAAGATGGAGCACGCGTGCCAGCGTGGAGATCGTTAAAGTTTTGGCCAACCCGGGCACCCCTTCCAGCAAAATGTGACCATTCGTGAAAAGCCCGGCCAGCAGGCGGTTAACCATGTACTCCTGGCCGACTACTACTTTACCTACTTCATCCAGAACCTGTTTGATTTTTATCTTATGTTCCTGATGTAATTCTGATGACGATGCCGTTTCAAATGCCATAAAATGCCTTAGTGAAAAGTGAATTAAACGCAATTATAAGGATTTGGAGCTAAAAAAGGGAGAGGGAATTATACCGGGTTTATACGGTCGGTAAAAGGGTTGTACAAACAGCTCTGTGGCTTGAAGTGCTATCCAAAAGCAATAATCTCCGCTCCGCGCGGATTGGAGAGGTAAGAGTTCACCAGGTTTTGCACCACCCGGTTTTCGCGGCTCACTTTAATGTGGCCTTTGGCCGATTCAAAATCGCTTATCGATACATGGTCTCCAAAAAATCCATACCCCAGATAGTTTCCGTTTTCCACCAGCACAAGTGATTTTTCCTCCGCTTTTCTGCCTTTGCCGATGATGGCTACGGTCTCTCCTTTTTCGAAAAACGAGTCGATGGCTTTCTGGGTACGTTTGTTATATTTTTTATGCGTCTCTACCCCTTCGCAACCCCCTTTGCAGGAGCCCGACTGATGGCTAAAACATAAGCCCTTCGCCAGCTGAAGCCCTGATAACTTGGGGCACAGTTCGTATTCTTTTACTTTCTCCCACAGAAAATTCCAGGCATCTCCTTTGGAACTGAACGTGATCAGCGGCTTCGCATTCTTACTCACCACATTCACCACAAATCGCAGGTACCCGTTACGATCTTCATAATCATAAATACCCCACTCTTCGGTTTTCAGTTTCTGGGCCAGATTATACTTTGGCCATAATCGTCGTATCTCCTGTGATTCCAGTATCAGGGCAATGAGTTCATTGCCGGTAAGCTCAAAGCTGATGTGGTGTATCTCGTTTCGGATGTTTGATCTGTTCCACTCGCGTGCTTCGCCGGTGAAGTGGCCAATCATTCGCTTACGTATGTTAATCGCTTTTCCTACGTAAATCACTTTTCCATGCGCATCATGAAAATAATAGACACCGGCTTTCTCAGGAAGTTTATCAAATTCCTCTTTGGGCAGGTTGGGAGGAAGTATGGCCTCGCCCGAATTGCGTTTCAGTGCTTTATCGATAACACCATTCTGATCTTTGCGGATGAGCAGATCCAGAATATGGGCCGTAGCCAGCGCATCACCACCCGCACGATGGCGGTCCGTTATTCTTATCCCAAGACTTTCGGCCAGCCTGCCTAAACTGTAGGAATGAAGTCCGGGAATAATTTTGCGGCTTAATCTTACCGTACATAATTTTTTGGGAGCCCATGCGATGCCCACTTCTTCAAATTCCTTTTTAATAAAACTATAATCAAACTGGGCATTGTGCGCTACGAATATCCTGTCTTTGAGCCAGCTATATATTTCTTTGGCTATTTCCTCAAACGAAGGTGCATTCCTGACCATTTCGGTGGTGATTCCCGTGAGGCCGGTGATGAACTGCGGCACATTGCGGCCGGGGTTGATCAGGGTATGAAACGAATCGGTGATCTGAAGCCCGTCATGGTGATAAATGGCGATTTCCGTTACACGGTGATTTCCCGCATATCCGCCCGTAGTTTCAATATCAACAACAGCATACATGAACAGGGCGAAAGTACAGTTTGGAAAGTAGAGTTAAAAGAAGAAAATTTGATTCTTCGGAAACGATTTCTATGAACTCTATTTTGCGATTTCTTCTCTCTGGCGTAGCCGTAATGCTCGCTGCATATTTACTACCGGGCGTACACGTCACCGATTATTGGACAGCTTTACTCGTAGCATTGGTCCTCTCCATCGTCAACCTGATTGTGCGACCCCTATTAATCCTGTTTACGATCCCGATTACCGTGGTCACACTTGGGTTATTTCTTTTGGTGATCAATGCCCTGATGATCCTGCTGGTTGATTTTCTTATTGATGATTTCTCCGTGAGTGGATTTTGGTGGGCACTGGCATTCAGCCTGATTCTCTCTTTATTCAACAGTATGTTTGGCGACCTAACCAGGGAAAAAAAAGAACGATAAAGTCGCGCATCATGATGGTCAGTGGTATAGTTGTGTAATTCTCTTTTTGTGTTCTAATGAAAGTTGTTGCTCTCCTCGTTTTTTTCAGTGTCTTCATTTCTGTTGCATCGCTCGCTCAGATCGACACGCTAAGTCATGATGATAACATTGAAACCACGGCACCCGAATTTCCCGGTGGCAGTATTGCATTGCAGGAGTACATTTCAAAAAACCTGATTTATCCGAAAAAAGCAAAGCAGAAACGCGTGCAGGGAAAAGTGTATGTGCAGTTTCTGGTAAAAGAAGATGGGAACATTACTTCCATCAAAATTTCTAAAGGGCTCAGCAAAGAATGTGATGAAGAAGTCATTCGCTTAATTAAGGACAGCCCCAGATGGATACCCGCCACCGAAGATCGGGTACCCATAGAAAACTGGATGATCCTGCCTATTGAGTTTACCTTGCGTAACGAAGACTGAATCCGACCGCCAACGGATCAAATTCTCTTGCAAAAATCCGTGATTTAGGGTTACTTTCCAGCCTGTTTTGCATTAAAACTCCAAAATACCTTACCCCAATTAGTTCTCTATGTTAAAAGCTTTAATCGCCGGGGCGCTTGTCTGCGTCTCTGTCCTCACCCCCGTCTACGCTCAAAAATCGCCCATCAAGTTTGGCGACATCCCATTAGAAGATTTAAAAATGAAGTCCTACGATAAGGACTCCTCGGCCTCTGCGGTGATTCTTGTCGATTACGGAGAAGCGTACCTTCAGGCCAATATGGACATCCCCACCCTGAATTTTGAACGGCATGTGCGCATTAAAATATTAAGTAAAGAAGGTCTTAAATGGGCCGATGCCGCGATTAACTTGTACAAATCCGGCTCTACCGGAGAAAAGGTGAGCAAGCTAAAAGCGGCTACCTATAATTTTGAAGGAGGCAGGATGGTACAGTCTACCATGTCGAAAGATGCTGTTTTCGAGGAAAAGTTTAATAATTACAGAAACATCCAGAAATTCTCACTGCCTAATGTAAAAGAGGGCTCTGTAATTGAATACTCGTACACTGTTGTTTCTGAGTTTTTCACGGAATTTCCTAACTGGCAGTTTCAGTATGAAATACCTGTACGATGGAGTGAGTATTGGGCGATCATTCCTGAATTTTTCACCTATGAAAGATACATGCAGGGGTACACTCCTGTCGATAGCTACGAAACCCAATCGAAGGGGAGTTCCGATTATCAGGCCACTGCCCATCATTGGATAAGTAAAAATGTGCCTGCCTTCAAGGAAGAGCCCTACATGACCAACGAAGCTGATTACGTTTCAAAAATAAATTTCGCGCTGGCCTATACGCAATTTCCTAATCAACCGGTTAAGGAGATTATGGGTTCCTGGCAAAAATTAAATAATGGATTACTCGAAGATGAAAGTTTTGGTAAGGCAATCACCGGATCTCATTTTCTGAAAAAACAGGTCGAGGCAATGACTGCGGGAATGACGAATCCGCTAAAAAAGATAGATACCATCTATAATTATGTGAAACAAACACTAGAGTGGGATGGAACCAAAGACATGGTGGCCGGAAATCTCAAAAAGATATTTGAAGTAAAGAAAGGAACAGTTGCTGATATCAATATTGCTTTAGGTTCCATGCTTGAGAAAGCCGGACTGAATGTAGAGATGGTTTTACTAAGTACGCGCGATCACGGATTTATACGTCAGACGTACCCCATGACGAAACAATTCAATTACGTGATTTGCGGAGTCCGTCTGAATGATAAGTTCATTTTACTTGATGCCACTGAAAAATTTCTACCGATTGATGCATTACCCGAGCGTTGCCTGAATGGAGAAGGGATGGTGGTTTCAAGTACACACCATGGCTGGATAAATATTGAGTCCAAAACAAAAGCCCGCACCGTTACCAGTGCCGACCTGGTGATGGATAAAGAGGGAGAACTGAAAGGCAAACTTCATTTTATCCGTGACGGGTATGATGCCCAGCGCATGAGAGAGAATTACAAATCGAAAGGACATGAAACTTACCTGAAGGATTTCTCCAGTGGGAAAAGCTGGCAGATCGAAAAAACAGAATTTCAGAATATCCCTTTAATCAAACAAAGTGCGAAAGAAATTCACGATGTGACCATCTCCGACCATGCTTCGGTGGCGGGAAACCAGATCTACATCAACCCTTTCGTGCTACCACAGGTTCAAACCAATCCATTCAAACTGGAAAAGCGGGAATACCCTGTTGACTTTGGTGCCAAGATCGAAAAGATGTATATGTTTAAGTTAACGATTCCCGAAGGGTATGTGGCTGACGAAATTCCGGCTCCAAAAATTCTCTCCCTCCCCAATAACGCAGCCCGGTATGTGTACAACTCCAGCAAAGTAGGTAATACATTAAATATCACCAGCACGTTACAGATCAATAAAAGTATGTTTGTGCAGGATGAATACGGAGCACTGCGCGAGTTCTATAACCTGATAGTGGCCAAGCAAAACGAACAGATCGTTCTTAAAAAACGGAACTAATGAATTTCTTCTTATATATCCCCTTCTTTCTATTTACCTTCTTTGCCAAAGATGAACCGAAGTATCCGGTGAGTGCCATTCCCGAAGAGCTGAAGAAAGACGTGAACATGGTCATCCGCGAGAACAAGATCGAATACCGGATTATATCGAAAAGCAAAGCAGCACTTCATGTGCTCGAAGCATATACCATTTTCAACTCCAACGGAAAAGATTTCGCACAAGAGATTATCGGCTATGACAAACTCAGCAAAGTCGCTTCGTTCAAAGGCACTGCCTATGATGTGCAGGGTAATGTATTGAAAAAATTAAAAGGCAGCGAAATCTATGATCAGAGTGCTTACGATGGATTTAGCCTTTACAGTGACAACCGGCTGAAGGCGGCCGATCTTTCACAAGCCACCTATCCGTACACGGTTGAGTTTGAATATGAAATTGAATACAAATATCTTTTTCACATTCCATCACTGGAACTGATACCCGAAGAAAAAGTAGCAGTTCAGAGAACAACGTATCAGCTTCTGTTCCCCAAAGAACTCACCCCCCGTTATACCACTCTTAACATCGATGCGAAACCCGTTGTAGCGAAGAGTGCAGAGGGACTGGAAGCATTGACCTGGTCTTTTGAAAATGTGAAGCCAATTAAACTGGAACCGGCAGGCCCCAGCACGTCAGAAGTAATTCCTCAAATAAAGGCATCACCTTCTCAGTTTGAATATGAGGGCTACTTCGGAACGCTCAACTCATGGAATGAATTCGGTCAATGGATCGGGTCACTGAATAAAAACAGAAATGTACTGCCGGAGGCTACGAAACAAAAAGTAAGAGACATTACCTCTCACTTTAAAACTCAGGAAGAAAAGGTAAGAGCATTGTATGAATACATGCAAAGTAAAACGCGCTATGTGAGTATTCAATTAGGTATTGGTGGCTTTCAACCTTTCGAAGCAGCAGTAGTCGATCAGACCGGTTATGGAGATTGCAAAGCATTGTCCAACTACATGGTTTCGTTGCTGGAAGCATGCGGCATCAAATCCAATTACATATTGATCCGTGCGGGTGACGATGCATTACCTATGAATGTACAATTTCCAAGCTCGCAATTCAATCATGCTGTGGTGGCGGTACCCAATGGTAAAGACACGATATGGCTGGAATGTACCAGTCAAACTAATCCGTTTGGATACATGGGTTCTTTTACCGGCAATCGCAAAGCAGTGGCTATTACGGAAAACGGAGCAGCGATTGTCCGAACACCCACCTATGGCTCGAAAGACAATATACAATCAACGAAAGCAACTGTGGTGGTCGAAGCAACGGGTGACGCCAAAGCGAAAGTAAAAACGTCCTATTCGGGTCTTCAATATGAAAACGGAGGTCTGAGTTCTGTTGTGAGCAAACAATACGATGATCAAAAGAAATGGATACAAAGCAATACCGCTATTCCCACCTTCGATATCAATTCATTCAGTGTTGCCAATAGTAAAGATAAAATACCAACAGCAACAGTAGATCTTGATCTGTCTTTGAGACGCTATGCTTCTGTCAGTGGCAAGCGAATCTTCATTACCCCTAACCTGATGAATAAATCGACGTATGTGCCCGAAAAGGTGGAAAATAGAAAATCGGAGGTGATCCGCAGAATGGCCTACACTGATTTTGACACGGTACGCTATCAATTACCGGAAGGGATTTACCCGGAATTCTTACCGGAGCCGGTAAAACTGAAATCACGATTTGGTGAGTATGAAGCTACCTTCAAAGTAGATGAAAAAGGATTGATCTATACCCGCAGAATGAAAATGGAAAAAGGAACTTACCCCGCTGAATCCTATAATGAACTGATTGACTTCTATCGGGGAGTGAGTAAAGCGGACAATACGAAATTGGTGTTTGTAAGCAAAACCTGATCATTCCGGATTTTAAAATCCCGAAAAGGCAGTTGCACTCTTTAGCGCAACTGCCTTTTTTTTATTTCACCTGCTTGGCCACTTTGCACAGGTTGTCTCAACCATTTAACTTTGACAGACACTTTCTCAATTTATTTATGGACTTCGAACTCATGCTCCGGTTTCTAAAAAGCCTGGCTAAAAACAACGACCGTGATTGGTTTGACAAAAACAAAGCGAAGTACCTGGAAGCAAAAGCTTCGTTTGATGAAGTAGTGGTTAAACTATTAAATAACCTTACTGCTTTTGATTCATCACTGGCTGGTCTTGATCCAAAGAAACTGACGTTCCGCATTTATCGCGATGTGCGTTTCAGCAAAGACAAGCGCCCGTATAAAACGAATTTTGGCGCTTCCTTTTCGTCGGCAGGAAAAGGAATGGGTACACCCGGATATTATTTACAGATCGAACCCGGAAACAAAAGCTTCGTTGCCGTGGGTATGTTCATGCCCGAGGTGGATAATCTTTCCAAGATCAGGCAAGAGATCGATTACAATGGCGACAAACTGACAAAAGTATTCAAAGAGAAAAAATTCAAAGCCCACTTTGATCAATTCTGGGACGAAGGGGCATTGAAGAAAGCCCCGAAAGGCTATCCTGCGGATCATCCTCATGTAAAATGGCTAAAGCTGAAAAGCTATATTGTTACTAAAGAATTTAAAGACAGCGAAGTAACGGACAAGAAGTTTTTGAAGAACGTGGTAGACATACTTAAATCATCCAAGCCATTGAATGATTTTCTCAAGGAAGCCATTGCCTAATATGGATATCGAATCTGACCGGGAGAAATACCTGGTTGCCTTTTTCGGCGACTCTCCGGCCTATTACCTGAAAGCAAACCGCACACTGTTTAGAGGTGAAAATGCGCCCTTCCATTTTCCTGCGTTTCTTCTTGGTCTATTCTGGTTTCTTTATCGTAAAATGTATGTGTATGCCGCTGGCATATTCGTGTTGCTTTTTATGATTGACATGGTAATTCAGATAATCGGCCGAAGCATGCCACAGTATAAAGAAGCCCTTCAGTTCTTTTCTTTCTTTATCACGCTTGCTGTTTCCATTGTCATGGGATTTAAAGGCAACGGAATTTACCTTGGTTATGCCAACCGGAAAATAAATGAAATCACCTCCGCTTATTCAGATGAACGTCAACGCCTGGAAGCACTAAAGAAAGCCGGAGGAACTTCACCGTTACTGCCCTGGGTCATAGCTGGAGCTTTTGCCGCCCTCTTTATCCTGCAGTCATAAAAATCAAATCCCCAATACGGATTTCAGTTTGGTATAGCCACTTTGGCTTAACGGGATGCGTGTTCCGTTTTTCAAAAGCGCAACATGGTTGTCTTTTTCCAGTGGCTCTATTTTAGTGAGCTCCTGCACATTCAATAAATAGGATCGATGCACCCGCACAAAAGAAGCCGCATCCAATGTCTGCTCATAGTGCGACATGGTTTTCTTCTTCAGGTAGAAGCCTTCTTTGGTGTGAATCTTCACGTAGTCATCAAACGCTTCGATGTAATACACGGCATGAACGGGAACAATCACAATGTTGGCACCCTTCTTCACTACGATGCGTTGCCGCTCTTCGGGTGGTGCGATGGTTTCGATTAAAGCGCTGGTATTCTTTGTGTCGGCCACACGCGAACTCATCCATTTTTGCAAGGCCTTATCAAAACGTTCTTTACTGAACGGTTTTAGTAAATAATCAATCGCATGCGCTTCAAATGCCTTGATGGCATACTCATCAAATGCAGTAGTAAATATGACCGCTGGTGGATTCTCCAACAGCTCGAGCATCTCGAAGCCATTGATCTTTGGCATTTGTATATCCAGGAATATCAAATCCGGCTTGTGTTGCCCGATGGCCTTTACCCCTTCAAACCCATCATTGCACTCTGCTACAATATCTATCTCCGTATGAGGTTGCAGGTATTCTTTTACCATGCTTCGCGCCAGTGGCTCATCATCAATAAGAATCGTCTTTATCATCACTGTTGAGGAATTTTTATGGTCGTTGTGAATCTGTTCTCGTCTATATGTGTGGTGAGCAGGTCATTTCGGAAAAAGAGTAAATATAGCCTGCGTTGTATGGAGCTCAACCCGAAACCGGTACCCGATTGCGAAGATGAAGTGACGGCATCAAAAGGATTAGTAATGTTCAGCACCAGTGTTTTGTTTTCTGCTCTGGCATCAATCGAAATCATGATCTCGCCCGTAGTATCGTACAATCCGAATTTAATGGCATTTTCCACTACCGGCTGCAGCAGCAAGGCCGGCAATGTCATCTTCACCGCGAAGTCATCATGAACAATATGGGTCTGGAGCCGGTATCCAAAGCGCACTTTCTCAATATCCAGATACAATTGCAGGTGAAACAACTCTTCCTCCAGCGTTACCATTTGCCGATCGTCTTTCTTTAATGTTCCCCGCAGGAAATCCGAAAGTTGCTGAATCATCTTACGCGCTTCTTCCGGCCGTGATCCTGCCAGCGCACTGATGGAATTTAAACTATTGAATAAGAAGTGGGGCTGTAATTGCTGTCGTAAACTGGTAAGCTCGGCTGTGCGTGCCAGTTGCTCTGCATCCTGCTTACGCTTTTCATGTTCCCGTTGTTCGTGTAAAAAATACCAGATCCAGCTCAGCACAGAAACAAACGCAATCATCAGCCAATTGAACATGTATCGCATCATGGAAGACTGGCTGAGAAACAACAGGTAATCGGGTCGTCCAGGGAAGAGCTCTGACAACAGCCAGCGCTGTAGGAGAAACAACAAACCCGCCATTACTATGCTCCAGATAACGATGTACGCCGCATTCTTCTGACCGGGGCGATAGTAACGGAAAGAGGTATGCATGATGTACCCTCCCAATGCAAGTACCAATTGGGTGACTACAGCATCAGCACCGGCTATCTCCCAACTCCAATCCAGCGAATGAAAAAGGTAAGCCTGCTCTACCATCCAGACCAGCCACCAGCAGGAGTAAACAAGTAATACCCTTGAGCCGGAAAGCGTTTCTTTATTCTCCATGTTAAATTAAAATACCGGCTTTGCTTCCAATTGCATGAAGGCCGCCTTCTGATGCACTCCATGAATATAAGCGCTCGCTTCCGTTTCTTCATGGATGTGCGAATAGATTTCTACTCCGTCCTTTAATTCGTTGATGGGATACAGATCAGCTACGTTGATAAACTCCCATTTTACTGTTTTTTGTTTGTTGTTGAGGAACGAATCTTCCTCACTCAACCCAAGCACACGGGCCTTCAGAAAAGCGGCTTCAAAGTTATCGGCTTTGATGAGTTTAATTTGCTCATCAAACTGTGGATTTCCGCCACACGAAATTTTGAATACTATTTTTGCGATGTACCAGTTCATACGTTTAGGCTTTAGGTAGTAGCAACAAGAACTAAATGTGGTGGTCAGTAGCTTTTGATCTCAATGCCACCGAAGATGCTGGTGCCAATCAACTTCAATACTTTGGTAGCATCTGCACCCTCCGGGCTTTGCGGACGTTTGTCATCCAATGAGGCGAAGATGGATACTACTTCGGATTGAATCTTCCAGTTGGCAGGCACAATCAATTTGGCACCACCAAATACCTGGGTCAGGTCAAGTGTAACTGTTCCCGTAAAGTCGGCCTGAGATAAAACGATTTCTGTTCCTCCAAATACCGACACCGCTTCACCACCTTTAAAGTTCTTCGTGATTACGTTTCTTTTATTTCCACCAAACACGGATACCATATCCAATACTTCGCCTGAGTCGTCAGTGGATGTAATGTTAGAGTCATACCTCCATGAATCCCAGCGATCGCTTTTGCTTCTTCGCGGGCGGAAGATCATAAAAAGACCGACAACGATGATAACTGCTGGCCAGATAAAGTTTCGTAAGTCAATTCCGGGAACATATTCATCAATCATAAAGGCAACGCCAACTAAAATAGCAATCATCCAGCCGCCCGGACGGAAAGATCTGCGCGCCCCAAGAAAGAATCCAATAGCAATCGGAATCATCCAGCCTGAAAAAAGCCAGTAAGGAACATCTGCCCCTGCCTGGCGTGCCATAATAACGGCACCGATAACGATCAGTGCAACGCCTCCCCATACCCGACCTGACCGGCCATGTGGGTTATTTTCCAGGTTGTTGTCACGTAAGTCTTTGTTTCTGTTGTCTGAGGTTTCCATTGCTGTGATTTTTTATTCAAATGAACGCCAAAAAGTAGCCCGGGGCCATTACCAATAGGCGGGCAGCTGTGGACAGTCGGTGAACACAGGAAGGGCGTAGGTGAATGAAGCCGTCTGCACATTACATCGGAGAATCCATAACAGCTGCCATCACTGAATTTACGTGTGCTTACCTTTTGTGAGCCCATCCACTTTGCCAATTGCATATTGCTAACCGACAATGGATTTGTGATTACTAAAGCGGTCACGCTCACAAATTAATTGCGCTCCCCTCTCCTTTTAAATCGATTAATTCTCACCTTTACGTGGCAAAGCAAACTATCCGTAGTGGTGATTAAAATGAGCGTATGGCGTTGAAGAAGGTGCTCCTGTTGATGCCCGACTATGGTGTGGGAGGAGCTCAGCGGGTGTTTAGCGATCAATCGAAATTTCTTTCCGCTCATTTTGAGGTTACCCTCTGTACTTTCAATAACGACTCCGTTGATACGTATCATTCTGCCGGGCGCAAAATCGCTTTGAATGTAAAGGCCGGTACTTCTGTTCCTGATAAGATAAGGTTGTTCTATCAGCGGGTAAAGAGACTGAGAAAAATCAAAAAGGACTTTGATCTGTGCATCAGCCATCTGGAAGGTGCTGATTATGTCAACCTACTGGCAGGCGGCAAAGCAAAAACCATCTGCTGTATCCACGGCACCAAGTTTCATGATGGTGAAATCAAAGGCGCCATTGGCTGGATACGCAAAAAGATACTCATGCCGGTGTTGTATCAACGTGCCGACCTGATTGTGTCGGTAAGCAGTGCCATACGTGATGAGTTGATTTCTCTTTTAAAGATCGCTGAGCACAAAATCAAAGTGATCAACAACGGGTTTGATGTCAAGCAGATTGAGCGTAAATCACAAGAGCCTGTTCCCGCTGAGGTAAAAGCGTTATTCGATCATCACCTTACGGTATGCCTTTGCTCCCGGCTGGCACCTCAAAAAAACCAACTTGCCTATATACCTGTATTTGCGGAAGTGATCCCATCAGTGGGAAGCAAACTTGTCTTTCTGGGTGACGGTGAATTAAGAGATGACCTGATCGCGCTGGCTCACTCACTGGGGCTTCGGGTTTACAGTAAATGGGGTGCTGCCCCATTCTCCGATCAGTTTGATGTTTACTTTCTGGGCAGTCAACTGAATCCGTTTTCGTATTTATCACACGCATCTGTGTTTGTATTGCCATCGGCATGGGAAGGATTCCCGCTGGCATTGTGTGAAGCAATGGCGTGCGGGGTTCCGGTGATCTCGTCCGACTGCCCTACAGGGCCTCGCGAAATTTTAGATGTAGCGTCTGGTGAACAGAAATCCGAGTATGGAATTTTGTTACCAATACCATCAGGGCAGAAAGGAGAAGTGCATCACCAATGGAAAGAAGCCACCGCACGTTTGCTGAAGGACCGGAAGCAAGCACATACTTATGCGCAAAAGGCAAAGCTTCGTGTCACTGAATTCAGTATGGAGAAAATGGAAAACGAATGGATGGCGGCCATTCAATCTGTTCTTCATGAATAAAATGAAAAAAGTATTAATTATAGAGAACTCGGTAGCCATTACAGGATCGCTGCATGCGGTGCTCAGAACATCCATCGCACTGCGCAACGAATACGAATTCGTTTTCATTTTACCCTTCGGATCAAAAGCCGTTGATCTGCTTCGGGAAAAGAATTTCAAAACCTATGAAGTTCCCCTCTATGAAATCAGCAAGAGCTTTCAATCAATTCTGCTTTACATCCCCCGCCTGATCCGTAGCGCTTACCGGGTACGCCAGATCGCACGCGCGGAAAACATATCGGCAATTCATGTAAATGATTTTTATAATCTCATTCTGCCTCTTTGGAAAATAGCTGGAGCTCCTTATCCCTATTTATGCTATGTCAATTTTGTGCCCGATCGTTTTCCTTTGCCATTGCGGTGGATATGGATCAATAGTCACCTGCTCTTTTCATCACACATTGCAGCCGTATCCAACTATGTACTACGCCAGTTGCCTGTTCATCAAAAAGTGATGTGCATACCCGATGCATTGCCCGATGAAGTAGTGGCCGGTTCTGAAGAGAAAAAAAACAGGCTGCTCTTCCTGGGCAACTTCATACAGGGTAAAGGTCAGGACAAGGCCATACGTGCTTTCGCATCTATTGCCGCTCACTTCCCAGATTGGAAAATGCGATTTGTGGGTGGTGATATGGGGCTTGAAAAGAACAGGGTCTATCGACAATCACTCAGCGATCTGGCTGATGAACTTGGTATCGCCACGCAAATAGAAATGAGCGGTTTTAGCAGCGATGTCGCTAAAGAATATCAGCAGGCATCCATCGCCTTAAACTTTTCTGTTTCAGAATCTTTTTCACTCACCGTGCAGGAAGCCATGTTTTACGGATGCCCGATCATCGCTACACGCAGTGGCGGCCCGGCAGAGTTAATCAAAGACCATCATTCCGGAATACTGGTAACCGTAAATGATGTTGAGCAGATGAGTACGGCGATGAAAACACTGATTGAAAACCCTGCTGAGCGTGAGCGATTAAGATCAAATGCCTGGATCGCGATCAGAGAACAATACAGCAAAGCAAAAACCATTGAGTTACTTGGTGAGGTCTATCGCGAAATGATCTTAAGTCACCCGCAGTAATCCCCGCCAGGATAAAGACATGACCGTCCGAAACCGGGAGTTACCCGCTGTACTCACTTGCACCCCTGCACACCTGATGTATAAACTGAAGCTTTTCTATAACCGCATTGGGTACTACAAAGGGATAGAAGTCGGTATGCCCCATGCTGCGGTTTAAACTGTTTACGGCAAACGTGAGAGGAAGCCATGTCTTGAACACCTGATTGAAATCACGGATGGTGTAGGGATCACAATTAACTTCTACATCGAGCGTGTTTACGCCCGTTCTCCTTTCAGGATGAACACCCAATCCAAAATAATACGCGGTCTCCAGCGTATCCATCATGTGCAGGTAGTGCGACCAGCTTTCGGCCCAGTCTTCCCAGGCATGTGAGGTAGCATAAGGACTGATGAACTGATCCGACCAGTTGAGTGGTGCTCCGTTAGCATAATACGTCTTCAGGGCTTCACCATAGTCTGCGTTTTCATCTCCAAAAAAAGAACGGAACTGTTCTTGCCGTGACTGATCTCTGATCAATACATCCCAGTAGTAGTGGCCAATTTCATGGCGAAAATGCCCCAATAATGTTCTGTATTTTTCTCCAAGATCGAGCTTGTTGCGTACACGCTCCGCTTCATCCGCCTCTTCAATGTTTAATGTAATCACTCCGTGGTCATGACCGGTAAGCACCCGTTGCTCGCGTGATACATCAGCAAGAAAATCAAAGGCTATTCCCTTATCGTTTTGATCTTGTTTGCGGTGAACAGGAAGGTTCAATCGCAAGAGTGAATACACCAGCCGGTGCTTGGCTACTTCTATCCGCTTCCAATAGTCCAGGTTCTGAGAGGTCAATGCAGGAATAGTTCGGTTCAACTGGCAAGCGATACAAAAAGAGGAATTATCCTGCAACGGAATCAGCCAGTTGCAGGTAGCATACGCAGCATTGGCGCAAAAGCGATACGTTGCCTTTTGCATTACATCGGTGTACACCCCACCCCCATCCGGCTTCAACGTGATCAGGTCCAGGTGGCGCGCGTCAAAGCCTACCGTATGCCCGCACTTCAAACAGATGTTGTTTTCAAAATAGAGCAGGTTCTGACATTCATTGCAGATGTATAATTTCATTTGTCCGAAGTTAGACTTTTAAAAATGAGGTACTCCATTTAATGCTGACGAAAAAAGTCCGCATGGAATTTCACTAAATCCTGTGCCATCACTGGCTTATTCCCTTGCCCATACAAAAAAGTTAGGTCCTGGCTCCCGAATCAGAAAAAAGCGGGTCAGGAAGTATCTGCCCCTCCCTTCTTTTAAACATCGCCGATCATTATTATTTTCAAGCAAAAGACGAATGAGTACCATGCCCGATTTTGATTTATCCACCCCCTCTGTATGGCCACCGTGGAGAAAAATTCTCTTCCGGTTCTTCCTGATCTATCTTGTACTTCAGCTTGCACCATGGGCATGGCAATGGATGACGGTCATTCCCGGGTTAGGATATGTTTATTCGTATTACGATGCCGCTGATCAATGGATCGTGAACTCCTCCAATCAATACCTTTTTCACATCAAGGACGTATTGGTGCCCATGGGCGGCAGCGGAGATACTTCTTACGGATGGGCACAGTTGTGCACCTACTTCGTGCTGGCCTTGGCCGGCTGTGTAATCTGGACCATCGCCGACAGGAGAAACAGTCATTATGAAAAGGCCGACTATTGGCTACGTACTTTTGTTCGATATAACATTGCTGGTGTATGCTTCAGTTATGGAATCATAAAACTGTTTGCGCTGCAAATGTATTTCCCCAATCTCAGCCAGCTGGCCACACCGCTTGGTGATTATCTGCCGATGCGGTTTTCGTGGATGTTCATAGGCTACTCAACTCCTTACCAGGTATTCTCAGGAGCGATGGAAGTGATCGCTGGGTTGTTGCTACTTAACCGAAGAACAGTAACCCTTGGGCTGTTTGTCGCGGCAGGTGTATTCATCAATGTAATGCTGCTCAATTTATCGTACGACATCCCGGTGAAAATTTTCTCCATGCACATGGTGCTGTATTGCTTCTTCTTACTGGCGCATGATGCACGGAGATTGTTTCAGTTCTTCGTTCTCAACAAAACAGCACCTCCCAACACTTCGTATGAAATTACTTTTTCCAAAACAGGGATGCGTGTAGCACGCATCGTCAGCAAGGTAGCTTTCATTATCCTGGCAGTGGGGCTTACCTTTTATAATTCATACATGAGTTATTCTGCGAATGCACAAGTGAGTGACGTGGGCCCAATCCAGTCGGGTATCTATGATGTAAAGTTATTCGTGCTTAATAAAAAAGACACGATTGCCCCGCTGGCCAGTGATACTATTCACTGGAAGGATGTGGTGTTTGACAAAGGTGGGCAAGGAAGCGTAAACAGCACCGACACACTATTCCGCCAGCGTTACCGCAGAGGGTATTTTAGTTATCAGCCCGACACCGTCAATCATACCATTGGCCTGAAAAAATTCAACAGCGACAGTACTTACCTGTTGACAATGAAGTATGAATTGCCCGATGAGAAAACGATCCGGCTATGGACAAAGCTTCGCCATGACTCGGTATACGTAGAGCTTGTGCGCAGCAAAAGACGCTTTCAACTTGCGGAAAGGCAGTTTCACTGGTTAAGTGAATCCAACCGATGAAAAAGTCGGGATTAATAACGATCGGTGCGGAACTTGATTTCCTTTGACGATTCATTGCCCAGCAGATCCGTCGCTTTCACCCTGATGGTATAGTCTTTATTTTTAGCAAAGCCCTTGATTGGCGCTACGTATAGCAACTCTTTTCCTCCATTGATGCTGTACTTGATTTCACCTGCACCTACTTCATTATCGGTTGCCGAGAGGAACACACTGGTGTACGAAGGCAGTTTACCTTCTTTACTGGGAGCTACGGCAAACTGTGCGTTGATTTCCGGGCCTTCCGCATCTACATAAAAAAGCGTGGCCTTTTCGTTCTTGTTGTTCACGTTATCGTAACCAAAATAATGGAGCGTATGCAATCCGGTAACGGTGATATCGATTGGCTTTCCGGAATACGTCAGCTCGTTAGTGTTATCGTCTAATAAGTAGGCAATCTTCTTTAGCCCCGCCTCCGGATCATTGCCCGACAATATAATTTTCGTTTCAGGGCTTACCAGCACGGTATCTGCTTTCACAAAAGACGGCCCCGAAAAACCATGCGTGAGTGAAGGTCCGGTTAAGTCCACATAGATTAAACCAACACTATGCTCAAAATCATCTCTCACTTTATTGTTGGTATTATCAATAGCATAATACTTTACATTATGAATGCCCGAACGGCCCGGCAAATAGAAAGGCTCTTCATATTTCCCGAACGGGTCTTCATTGATGGAATACATCATGTCTTTGATTCCCGACTTGTTATCAACGGCAGTGAGCTTGAGTTTAGTGCGGCCGGAAAAATACACTTTGTCGCCTACAATAAACTTATCCCCCAACACATCGGCCGACATGATTGGCGCAGTTTTATCCAGGTAGAACTTAGCTACCTTCTCCGTCTCTTTGTTAGTCACATTATCAACAGAGAAATACGTGAGGGTATGATCGCCGTCAGGCAAATACTGAAAAGGAATATTACCACCCGTGTACGGTTTAACGTTTTCTTTATCAAAACGAAAGAATGTCTTCGCAACGCCTGAAAGTGAATCTGCGATAGTTAAATAAATAGTAGAGTTAGTCGAGATCACATTCTGTGAAGAGATACTGACTATGTTATGGTAGGTGGATGGAGGTGTCAGGTCTACGGTGAACGATCGGGTATTGATGGCTTCAGCATTACCGGTGCGATCTAGTGCATAGTAGGAATATTTATATTTACCTTCCTTATTTAAAACAAAGGGCTGATATTTTTCAAACTCATTTCCATTCATCGAATGAAAGATTCCTTCCAGACCCGACATCTCATCGGTAGCAGATAATGATGCGGATAAGCCCGGACCATAAAAGAATTTCTCTACTGAACCAAAAGAAGGTGCCCCGGTTAGTTTTATTGTTGTAACAGGGGCAATACCATCGGCATGGATTTGAAAAAAATCATATCCTTTGGTGGTATAGTTGAGGTGCCGGAAAGCATGTACTCCATGGCCTTCCAGTTTTATTTCTCCTCCCGTTTCTGATTTCAAAGGCACTGGTTGTCCGTCTACTGAGCTGGCTACGTAGATGTACACCGGCAAAGAGGCTTGCTGATAGTACGTGCCTGCACTATCAAGGAATGCTTTCTTCTGATGGGTAGGTGGAGTTTGATTTTGTGCCCACATCACCAGTGGTGACAGGAACAGCACGATAGACAAAGCCTTCATAATGTTATTAAGTAGATTAAAGTAGACTAACTATTTTGAGGAATGTAAATCGTAAACCGAGAGCCAACTCCTTCTTCACTGCTTACCTCCACTCTTCCACCCATTGCTTCCACTTGCGTGCGCACCAGATAAAGACCTAAGCCTTTACCACTGCCATTCATCGTCAATCGCTTGTAGGGTTCAAATACTTTTTCCAGGTTACTGTCACTGATACCGGTTCCATTATCCGTCACTGAAAGAAAGAAGTTTCCACCTTCCAGTTTCGATTCAATCATTATGATCGGGATACGCAAGGGTGCTCTGTATTTGATTGCATTGGAAAGCAGATTATAGATAATACTTTCCAGGTAAGGCTTGACCGCAAGCGCCTTCACTATTTTCATATTCGTGATATTGATCTCTGCATTGGTGGCTTCCATTTCGGTGCGCAACGAATTCGTTACGGAATCCACGATCCCTGAAATCTCCACCTCCTCCTTGGGTATAGATTGATTATCCTGAACCTGTAAGATCACCGAAAGATCGCTCACTACTGCATCCAGGTTTTTAGTTGAGCCAAGTAAACGATGAAACACCTCTATGTTGTGAGGATCGGAAGGATTATCGAGGTTGATGACTTTACCGAGTCCCAGAATATTGGCCACCGGCCCACGCAGGTTGTGCGAGATCACATGAGAGAACTGATCCAGGTCACGATTTCTTTTCTTCAGATCGGTCAATGTGCTTTGAAGCTCCATGGTTCGCTTCATCACCTGTGATTCCAGGCTTTCATTCAATGTTTTTATTTCCTCGTTTTGCTCGGATAACTGCAGATTCAGTTTTTTCTTCATCCAGTAATTCCGATAGAGCACTACCGCAAACAGTATCACTACGGTCAACCCTGCTATACTGATGGTCATCCACATTTTCTGCGCACTGTTCCTTGCCTGTGTTTCCGCGATCTTAATGTTATCCAATGCCAGCTGGTTGCGAAGTAAGCTTACGGCAAGCTGCTGCTTGGTGTTATTATTCAGCAGCGTTTTCATTTCATTGCTCATGGTGCTGAGTTCGCCTTCTTTTTCTTTCAGCTGCTGCGAAGTAGCCAGTAGCTTTAATTCCTTTTGCTGTTTCTGTAGTTCGGTTTCCAGCGCATGCAGCCTGGCCGCTTCAATTTCTCTTTTTGCATCGCTGAGCTTATTGCGCTGCACCATCTCATGAAAGGTGCGGTACAGATTAAAGTAGTAAATGGTTTTCTCCTGATTGCCTGCCTTCTCATAAGTTTCAGCCAGCATACCATAGCAGCTCTTCATTTGATTCGCATCACTCATCTCACTTGATAACCGCAGAGCTTCTTCCAGGCTTAAAATCGCTTCGTTGTAGCGCTTCAGGCTATTGAGCACAACTGCTTTATTGATGTGTGTCGATATGATCTCTGTTTTTTCGCCGAACCTTAAGCGGTATTCCAGTGAGGCCTGGAAATAGTTAAGTGATTTTTCGAATTCACGCAGGTCGGAATAGATCATGCCCAGATTGCTGTTGAGCTTGGCGATACCGCTGGCGTTATTGATTTGCTTGTTAAGTTCTATGGATTGATTGAAATAATTAATCGCATCGTCATAGTTCTTATCTTCCCATACTTTCATAGCCGCTTCATTGAGATAGCGGGTGGCTTCCTTAACATCTCCGGCCTGCTTGTTTTTGTCAGCTAGAGAAAGACACTCCTCCACGGTCATTTTTTTTGAAGTTCCTTCTCCCTGCCCGGCGGCCAGTTGTGCTATGGCAAGTAACAATAAAAGTAAGATGCAGGTAGTCGGGTCAGCAAAACCGTAGCGTCCGGGCTTAACTAAGGATGACAAGGTGGGTAGTGATTAAGGCGGGCCAAATATTGCTAAACAATTAATAAGAATCCATACAAATTATTACTTGTTTCGTGTTGAAAATTTTATCGTCAAGGTTAAACATTAACTACATTAAGCTGTTAGCTGCTTTTTCAAAAAGGCTAAAAATGTGTATTTCTGACACATTACACCCAAGGCCACACAAAAAAAGCAGCAGACTAACCACAATGTTAATCCACTGCTTTCAATCCGGATTTAAGAACAGCCGCTAAAACTATTCTTTCAGGCTTTAAAGATACGCTATGCTTTGAGGCACCTGCGTATTCACATGGCTGCTTTCATCCTCGATAAAGTAATGCGTGATCCCAATCTTCTTTGCTTCTTTAATGATAGCCGGGATATCAATTTCACCTGTACCTAATGCCACATCATTCTCGGTAGATGTTCCGCCAGTCAAATCTTTTTTTGTGCCTTTTCTCAAATCCTTCACATGAAGAAGTTTCCAGCGATCGCCATACTTTTTCAGTAATGCTACCGGGTTGCCTCCTCCAAAATGAGTCCATAGTATATCCATCTCAAAAGACACGTGCTTAGGATTTGTTTTCGTAATGAGGTAATCCAGCAACGTTCCTTTCTCATAAGGTTGAAATTCGAAACCGTGTACGTGATAGCAGAATGTTAATCCGTTTTCAGCAAGTACTTTGCCTGCCGCATTGAAATCTTCTACTGCCTTCTTTGCATTCTCCAGACTGAATTTTCCTTTTTCGTGTGGAATCCACGCACACATCACATACTTCGCGCCCAGCGCTTTTGCGCTCTTTACTACCGCCATCGGATCTTTCACTAATTCTTCATAGCCTGCACCAGTGGATGGAATTGTGATACCTCGTTCATCACACAGTTTCTTAAATTCTTCGGGTGTCACATTACCACCTATGCCTTCCACTTCCGTGAAGCCCATAGCTTTGATGGAATCCAGCGTAGCACCTACACCCAGGGGAAAACTTCTGCGAAACGTGTACGTCTGCACACCAAATGGTGCCGTGTATAATGGCTTACCACTTTTTTGTGCGTGAGCGGAAGGATGCAACAGCACTGTAGCAGCCACAATAATCATTGGAATGATTTTTTTCATATAACTCTTTCAATTTGATCAAGTGATCAAGGTATCAAGTTAATGCTGGATTGAAAAGATAAATGATACGTCTGTTTCAAAATCCACTTTTCTTCCTAATTTAGCATTCCCGTGCGTTACAAACGTTTGAAAAAGTCCGTTTCCATTGTCTTATTACTTGCCCTGCTCTTTAACATAGCCGGGTATAATTTGCTTTTCCTGGCGCTGAAGTATCAGGCCAGAACGGAATTGATTGAACACCTTGACGCCAATACCTACACTGCCGACAGAACGATAATCATCAAAATTCCGCTCTCCATTCCTTATCAGGCTGACTGGACTGCGTATGAGAGAGTAGATGGCGACTTTGAGCACCAGGGTGAGTTTTACAGACTCGTGAAACAAAAACTGCATCACGATACACTTTATGTCGTCTGCATCAAAGATCATAAACAAAAGCAACTGACCAGCGCCATGGGCGATTTTACTAAACTGGTGAATGATCTTCCCGGCACCTCAACTACACTCAAGCTTCTGGGAAGTTTTCAGAAAGAATACAGGTTTAGTTCAGCCATTGAATTATTTGCTCATCAATCGGGCTGGTTCAGAAAAATAAACTACCCTGTGGCAACAGCATTTTCCCCGCTTTATAATGAACAGGAGCTCGTCGCTCCTCCACCGGAATCATTCTCCTGATTCCTTTTATCGTTAAGAACATTTTTTCAAATGAGTAACAACTACTACTGAGTTGCTTACCTCATCACCTGCATTATAACGTTTACACCTCATCATTCTTTTTATGAAAATAAAATTTTACTCCACTATTATTGTTTTTCTTTTATCGGTTTACGCTGTCAATTCATTTGCGCAAGGATGTGTTGCCGTTCGCAACATGAACACCGCCTCCAACATGTATGACAGTTCTCAAAATGGCAGCTGGCAATTTTCCATGAACTATCGTTACTTCCGTTCGTACAAACACTTCGTTGGTGATGAAGAACAGAAAGAACGCACCGAACAAAAAACGAACGTCATTAACCATGACAACTCCTGGTTATTGGGAATCAATTACACCCACAACAAGTACTGGAGCTTCTCTGCAGTGATTCCTGTTTTATATATCGATCGCTCATCGCTATACGAGCACCTGGGTAATGCCAGTGGCGAACGTTATCATACACAATCCAAAGGACTTGGCGATATCCGTGTATCCGGATATTTCAATGCCCTCTCCGGCAAACGTGGTCGCCTCATGGTAGGCCTTGGGGCCAAACTTCCTACCGGCAATTCCAATTACGCTGATTACTTTCACAAGAAAGCAGCCGATGGAACAACTACTGTTCTTCAGTTACTTTCGGTTGATCAGTCCATACAGCCTGGTGATGGTGGCTTTGGTGTAACCACCGAACTCGATGCCGTAGTGAGCATCACGCACAGCGCATTTCTGTATGCCGGTGGTGTCTATTTATTCAACCCTCGTAATACCAACAACACGTTGAGAAGCTCGGCTTCTACGGCTCCGCTTAACCGCTGGTCATATAACTCGGTTACGGATCAATTCTTTGCCCGTGCCGGCATCCGCTATGTTGTGCGCAATTTTCAGCTAGGTGTTGGTGGTCGTGTGGAGGGCATTCCTTCCAAAGATGCAATCGGCAAGAGTGACGGCTTCCGCAGACCCGGCTACATTGCTTCGGTAGAGCCTTCTGTTTTTTATAACACAGGAAATCATACGTTCGGATTGAATGTGCCCGTTGCTGTGGTTCGCAACAGAACACGTAGCCAGAATGATATTGAAAAAGGGTGGGATCCTAAGACCGATAAACTCGCTCATGGTGATGCAGCCTTTGCCGACTACCTGATCTCAGTGACGTATGCCTATCGTCTGAACAAAAAAGCAATAAGCCCATTTGGCAAAAGTCAGTCTGCGATTAAGTAAGATCATTATTTTCTCATAATCAGAGGAGAGCGAAGGTCTCTCCTCTCTGATTACTTATCTAAAAAGAGAAATCACCCACATAATTATATCCTAAAAAACCCTTTGCCTCTTGCATTTTTATATAAGGATTCAAGTTCATTTGTTTTGCTGATTCAGAAGAGATTTCCAGTTTGATTAGCTGCCCGTTCTTATCCACTGTTAGCTTGTATAAATCAACCTCTTTATCAATACGCACTATAAAATAAGATTTATACTCTAATGACTTAATGCTGTACTTATAATTAAACATACCTGCCAGTGAAACAACACTTAAACATGTAGCTATGGATATGATTAAAAAATCTTTGCTGCTTATCTGCTCTATCCAATTGATTTTATACATCACAATTATTAGCCCTATGCTAATAATGAATCCAATCAATCCGAATTGCAATAAAAAAAAGACTGGATGGAAAAGATTGAATATCAGTTTTACCGTAAACAAAAAAAACAAAGCGCCAATACATAGGATTAGAACGAAGAGAGAGATAATCAACCTGTTCTTTTTCGAAATTTTATCATTTCTAATTGATAGAAATTCCGTAATAAAATCTAATCCATCCAAAAAACTCATGAACTCAATTTATATAAATACTTCCAATCAAAAACGTTTTTGCCTGCCCGGAAATCAGCACACGATCACCGGCATCAACACACATTATCTTCCCTACACGATCGGACAGCTGTAATGCATTCATTTCTTTTTTATTTAACCGCTTGCTCCAGAACGGAATCAATGAACAATGCGCTGAGCCGGTTACCGGATCTTCAAAGATAGTGGACTGCGTAGTGAAGAATCGGGAAACAAAATCGACTGTGTTGCCAGGCGCTGTAATGATGATGCCTCCCGGGTCAAGATTGATCTGATCAAGAATCGCCCGATTCCATTTGATCTGAACAATGTCTTCCTCTTTATCAAACACCAATACATAATCGCGCGACTTATATACTTCCAATGGTTGCCGGTCCATTCCCTTCCGGATCGCGTCGGGAAGCACACATCGCTCCGGCATACGTGACGGAAAATTCAACGTATAGCGGTCTGATTGCTTTTCTACTGTAAGTAATCCGCTTTTACTTTCAAATGTAATATGCGAGGAAGTATAAGCAAGATGACTTTTCAAAACATGAGCCGTAGCTAACGTAGCATGACCACAAAGATCCATCTCAATATCGGGTGTAAACCAGCGAATATGAAAATGATCTCCCACCGGAATGAAGAAAGCCGTTTCCGTTACGGCATTCTCTTTTGCGATATTTAACAATACATCATCGGGCAGCCAGTTGTTGAGCGGAACAACGCAGGCCGGGTTACCACCAAAAATGCGATCGGTAAAAGCATCGACCTGGAACACTTTTAACTCCATATCAACAACTATTTGATTATTCTGCTTCCACCAGCTTCTTTATTTCAACCAGGATGGGATTCCATCCTTCTCCATTATTGGAGGCTTCTTTATATCGTCTTTCACTATCAGCAACCCTGGCATAGTCGCCCTGAGTTACGGTCAAAATAGTTTGACCATCTTTCTCTTCCAGGCCGTAAGTTACCACCAGGTAATTTTCCGGAATGTCATCGATGGAAGACATCGGATCGATGGTAGTATAAGCAAGAAATTTATTGGGTTGAATGTCTTTGATCGTCCCCTTTACAAATACGGTTTCCTTTCCTTCATACATGGCCGACCATAGCAATGAACTTCCTTTCTGCCAGTCAGAGATGGTCTCACAACCAAACATGTATTTTTTAGTCTGCTCTGGATGGGTCAATGCATTCCATACTTGGGAAGCAGTGGCATTAATGGTAATGGTATTCGTAATAATCAATGGCTGGTTCATGATGTTGTCGGTTTAGGCGACAAATAACCATCACACTACTGACAACAGTATGTCAGCAGCAAAACATTAGTTATGACTTTGCCGCTTTTGTCTTTGCTTTGGCGATAGTCCTCTTCGCTTTGGAACTATCCGTATCATCGCCTAATATGATACCCCAGGGCTTCAACGCGTCCACACGATCAAAAATGACCTTAAGCACTGCAATGCCAGGTATGGCCAGGAACATGCCGGATACACCACACAGCGTACCTCCCACTACCACGCCAAGTATCGTCACCAGGGCATTGATCTTCACTTTATTTCCCACAATCATGGGCATGAGAAAATTATTATCCACCACTTGCACTACCCCGAGTATAACAGCCACCCAGATTACATCTCCGGTGCTCTCGGAAGAAATTAAGGTAATCACCATGCAAAAAATATTGGCGATGAGCATACCGATATAGGGAATAAGGTTGAGCATGGCTGCCACCAGCGCCAGGAAGATGGCGTATTTTATACCCAAAATAAGAAAGCCTATACAGTTCAATGTAAACACAATCGCCATATCGATACCTAAACCCAATACATAGTGCTGGCCAATGAAACGGGATTCGTTCAGAATCTCTTCCACTTTTTCAGGATTCGCATTTTCAAAAACAGAAACAAGAAATTTCTTTATAAGACCACGATAAAACAAGATAAGGAAAGTATATACCGGCAGGAACACGACATACGATAGCATCTCCGTGAGCGTACCAAACGTTTTACCTACAATGCCCACACCCGATGCTTTCATATTCTTGATTGCGTCTTTCACATATTGCCTTTGCGTAGAGCTGTCAATATGAAACTGATCATCGACCCAGCCTTGAAGAGAAGTAATCAGATCGGCAAAACGTTCTTTAATTGCGTCCGAATCCTTGATGAACAAGCCTACCTGATGAGAAAGTAAGTAAATCACTCCTACAATCAGCAGCAGCGAGACGAGAATGGATACGACAATCGCCAGTACGTTGGGGAATCTCAGTTTTGCACTTAAAAAACGGGTAACCGGAAGTAGTAACGTGGCCAGCAGAATGGAGAAAAGCAGCGGAACGATAATACCCTGGCCCAGATAAAGTAATGTAGCCAGCAAAGCGAGGCTGATCAGGTTAAGACTTAGTCTTTTGTAAAATGGTTCCTGTTGAGTAGTCATGCAAATGGTCGCCGGGAGTAAGTTAGCAGAAAAGGTAGTAAAAAGAGATGCCAGCTCAACGTATAAAAGCATTACAATGCATGAATCTGCATGATTTTCTTCTCAAATTCTTCATTGGGCAAAAGTGATTTTCCTTTTACGCGCGCCTTATAGTTGTAGATGGTATTAATGGAATAATCCAGAATTTTGGCAATTTTCTCATTGTCATGAATACCCATACGAATGAGGGCAAAGATGCGCAGCTCGGTGTTAAGCAACTGTCCTTCCTTCAATACAATTTTGTTTTCTTCTGCAAAGAAAGAATTGAACACGGTAACAAAATCGGGAAACAGTTTGAGAAAAATGGCATCAAAGCTACTGTAGAGTTCTTCCCGCTCTTTTTTAAGATTGATGTTATTTACGGTCATCTTAATATCATCCATCTTCCTGGTGGCTAGTTTGAGTTCGATGGATTTCTTGAATGCTTCAATCTTACCCAGATATTCGGAGTTAGCATTAAAGTAATAGCCAATGTACTCCTCTTTTATCTTGTTTGATTCCTGAAGTGCTTTTTCGGCAATCTTTCTTTTCTTCAGCTGCTTATAGGTAACATATGCAAAAAACACCACAAGTATCACCAGCACGGTAACCAGTGATGAATAAATCAACCAGATTCTTCTTTGCTCATCGACATGGGTAAGCTGTTCAGCCGCTATCATTCGCAGCGTAGCGCCCACATGCACCTTGCGTTGCCGTGCACCATAAAACAGGGCATCGTCCATGGCCTGCTGTATGAAGACATAGGCATTCTTTATATCGCCTTTCATATAGAGTAATTGCGCCAGGCTGGAAATCGCTGTCGTTTCCTTCGTTGCATTTTTTATATCGGCAATCGAAGCCAGTGCAAGTAAATGCATGGCCTGCTCCGGGTGCTCACGCGAGACATAAAAATAGCTGAGCGTAGAAGCAACCACCGCTACCTGATGCAGCGAAAGGTCTTTTCTTGCCAGCAGTTGATTCAGATCAGAAAGTGCTTCCTGACTATTTTCGTTTTTCAAATTCCTCAGCGCCTTGAGGTACGTAAACATATAAGAACCTGGCGGGCAAAGGTGCTTTGCCGAATCGAGATAGCTGTTCCCCATCGTAATATAATGCGGAGTAAAAAAACGATCCAGTTCGAAATCGACCAGATCGTAGTAGGTGCGCCCCATAATGAAATAGTAATCAATACGAATACTATCCGGCAGATGGTGCATCGATTGGCCCGCCAATGAATCCAGCGTTTCTTTAAATAACCCCGAAGAAAGCAAAACAAGCCCGAGTTGGTTTCGTGCATAAGCAATACGCACCGAATCATGCATCATCCGTGCCATCTGCTGAAGCTGCTGAACGGACGTAAAAGCCGAATCGTAATTGAATGTTTTATATTCTTCCGCCAGCCTGCTTTGAACACGAAACTGTTGCTCCAGATTTCCTTTAGCTATGCCGGCCAGCTGATGATGATATTTTTTCAGCCGCTGTTGCTTTTCCTTTTCATAAACAACCTTCTCATCAATTGCTTTATTGAGTTGCGTGAGTAACGTATCCACCTGAGCATGCGCTAATCGTATTCCGCCTGCCAATAGTGCCAGAACCAAAAAAAACCTCATCCCAACAATCGATTGAAAAATCTAATTGCTGCAAAATACATTTTTTAGATGGAATGTTTTTGAGTGAATGACCGCTCTGAATAAAAAACGCCATCGGATAGATGGCGCTTCATTGAGGTGGTGAAAGATCAACCTATTCTTCGTAGAATTCCTGAATGGCTCCAAAATAGGTATGTGTCCATCCATCAACTATGTCTTCATAATCTTCATCAGGAATATTGGTATGCCTGAGTTCTACCGATGTTTCTTCTTCTCCATGTGGGTGTAATTTGATCGTAACGATAGATGGCTCCGGCTGATCGCCAAAATACCATTGCTGCACTATCCTCTTCCCCTTCTCAAACTCTATATTCTTTCCCACAATACTTCCATCCCACAACGAAAATTCACTCCCCGGGGTAGCACTCATCTCTGCTTTATCACCCGACCACAACTCAATCGTACTTTCAATTGTCAGCGCCAGGTACACATCAGCGGGAGGCGCTGCTATGATAAAATATTTTTTGAAGTCTTTCATTATGTCAAAGATAGCAAGGTTCGAGCAATTGCTGCGATTCGTCTTGATTCAACTTAAACCCAACTACAAACGTCCCTTCTTCATTTCCGCTGCAGCATAATTCGCTGCACGGGCGGTAAGTGCCATATATAGTATAGAAGGGCTTTGGTTTCCTGTGCTGGTCATACAAGCCCCATCAGTAACAAATACATTCTTACAATGGTGTAACTGATTCCATTCATTAAGTAACGAAGTCTTTGGGTCTTTACCCATGCGACATCCGCCCATTTCATGTATGTCAAGACCCGGTGCCTGATGTGAATCATAGTGAGTGATGTCTTTGCATCCGGCTTTCTCCAACATCAGCGTACTCTGCTCGATGAAGTCTTTGACCATTTTCTCATCATTATCGTCATAGTCAATGGAGGTAACCAGCAATGGAATACCCCACTGATCTTTTTCAGTCTCGCTCAGGCGAACATGGTTGGTTTCTTTGGGAATGGTTTCTCCTTGCATATACATGTACACACGCCATCCTCCTGGTATAGTGACATTCTCCTTTAGCTCTTGACCAATCTCGTCACTCTGCAAGCCCTTACCCAGCCAGTTGGTACGATAAGCCCCTACAAACGTGGTGAAGCCTCCTACATAATCCGTATCGCGTTCTTTCAGGTTGCGATAGTTCGCAATAATAGAATCAGTGGGGTTACGACCTTTGTAGTAGTGGTCCTCAAATCCATCTATAGCTGCATTTAATGAAGCACGATAGTTATGAAAGGCGGCATACTTGCCAAGCAACCCACTATCGTTACCCAAACCGTTGGGGAAACGATTCGACTTGCTATTCAACAACACCAGATTACTATTCAATGCGGAAGCATTCAGAAAAATGATACGGGCAAAGTACACTTTCTCTTCCTTGGTATTCGCATCAATGATTCGCACACCGCTTGCCTTTCCTAATTGCTCATCATAAATGATCGAGTGTACGACCGAATCAGGGCGAATAGTGAGATGGCCGGTCTTCTCCGCCCAAGGCAACGTAGAGGAGACTGAACTGAAGTATCCGCCAAAAGGGCAACCCCGCATGCATAAGTTTCTCGCCTGGCATTTACCACGGCCTTGCTGCAGGTGAATGTCTTTGGGTTGTGTTAGATGTGCCCACCTGGCCCGTACCATGTGGCGATCTTTAAAATTCTGTTGTATGCTTTTTTGCAGATGATCTTCAATGCAATTGAAGTCAAAGGGAGGAAGAAATTCACCATCGGGCATGGCATCTATACCATCTTTATTGCCACACACTCCTATAAATTCTTCTACATGTGAATACCACGGAGCAACATCTTTATAACCGATAGGCCACTCTATTCCATATCCGTATCGTTTGGGGGCCGTGAATTCATATTCGCTCCAGCGCTGACACGCCCTGCCCCAGGTGATGGACTTGCCTCCGACCTGATAGCCTCGTATCCAGTCAAACGGTTTTTCCTGCACATACGGATGATCTTTATCTCTTACAAAAAAATGATCATTGTCAGCACCAATACCAGCTGCCTTGCTGATGAGTGGATTTTCCTTGAGATAGTCGGCCGGTAAGCGACCACGATCAGGAAGCTCCCACGGATTCTTTGTGGCGGTTGGGTAATCTTTATTATGCACAACATTGCGACCGCGCTCCAGCACCAGTGTCTTTAATCCTTTCTCACATAATTCTTTTGCCGCCCATCCTCCTGATATGCCTGAGCCGATGACTATTGCGTCAAAAGTATTCTGATCGTTGCTTTCTCTATTCAGATTGGTGAACATCAAACAATTGGTTTAACGATCTCAAAGTAGGAAAAAGAAATAATCTCTTGCCAGTATTTCTACGATAATGTTCTCCTGCCAATATAAATTCTAAATTAGATCGGAATATGAGCCATGAAAAGATGACGTATTACCATCAGCAATTATTAAAAATCAAAGAAACATTCTACCCTAAGGATTACTTATGTCGCCAGGTCATTCAGGCTAAACAGTATATGGATGAGCATTACGCAGAAAAAATTGACCTGCCGCAGATCGCCCGTGAAGCATTTTTATCTACATTTCATTTCATCCGTATCTTTAAAAAACTCTATGGGATAACTCCTCATCAGTACCTGATTACTGTGCGGATAAAAAAAGCGAAAGAGCTCCTCCGTACAAACAGCAACATCACCGAAGTATGTTATTCGGTGGGCTTCACTAGTGCCACATCATTCGCCACATTATTCAAAAAGATCAGTGGTATTTCACCATCGACCTATCAGAATTCTTCCCACTAATCTGATCGTTGATTTCAAAAAAGCAATTTTTGATAGGGGTGGCTTGGGGCTATTTGCAAACTTTACAGCAAACAAATTTAATCTACCTTATGAAAATAAAATTAACCAGCGTGATGGTCGATAATCAGGAGAAAGCGTTAACGTTTTACACCGATATACTGGGCTTCATCAAAAAGACAGAGATTCCATTGGGCGAACACAAATGGCTGACCGTTGTATCACCTGAAGAACGGGATACCGTTGAATTACTCCTGGAGCCTATGGGCTTCGAACCCGCCAGGGTTTATCAGAAGGCATTGTTTGACGCTGGTATTCCCCTGGCCAGCTTCAGTGTAGATGATGTACGGCAAGAATACGAGCGACTTGAAAAACTGGGCGTTTCCTTCAGCATGAAGCCAACTAAAATGGGTGGCGCAACGGTTGCTGTCTTTGCCGATACCTGCGGCAATCATCTGCAGATTGTTCAGGTTTAGCGGGCGAATTGGTCAACGACTGAATTGGCATGAAAATAATAGGGACAGATACTAAAAAATAAAGTCATTTTAGGCCGTGACGTTTTCCGGGTAAAATGATTAGAAGTTATATTCGCCTATTATGAAAGTAGTACTGACCGGCCTGTTTTTGATCACCTGTCTTACCGGATTCAGCCAGGATAGTACCGTCAATAAAACCGACTCACTGGCGCATCAGGAAGGTTTTGATTTTTATGTCGTCCAGGCAGGCGATTTATTTTTAAGTGTGGACACCGAAGAGAATACCACTCAAATGGAATTGCTCGACCCCAGCTGGATCGAATCCATCACCTTATATAAGGCTGCCGATGCCCGGCTTAAATATGGCGAAAAAGCAACAGAAGGTGTTATCATCATCGATCTGACCAAAGACGGATTTAAAAAATTACCTAAAACACTACGCGATAAGTTTAAAAGGAAACCAACCTGATTAGTTGCACGAAAGAATTTCTCAATAAGGAAACAGTGAGCCTTTCGGCTCACTGTTTTTCATTGTTATCCATTTGAAATAAAAGGAGCCTTACCTGAATAACTCTTATCTTCTATCTGATCAATAAGAAAACAAGCCAGATCCGTAGCACTTATTTTATCACCCGCGCAGTCCTCTGTACTTACATTTACTTTTCTTCGTTCATCGGTCTGCTCAATCAGCGGAAGACGGACAAGCGTCCAGTCGATATCACTCGCCACTAACAACGCGTATTCCTTCTGCTTATCCGCTGAGGATGTAGGATAATTCGCTTTCATCCAATCGGTACCTTGCTGAACCTTCGCACTCTTCTTATCGAAAGGTGTATCTACATTTAAACCGGTGATCACGATATAGCGTGTAAGGTGATGCATCCGCATGGCTTGCAAAATATGGGTAGTGGATTGACTGAAAATATCCGGGGCACTGTTGTTCGGCACACCCATTCCAAGCAGACTGATGACAGCTCCGCATCCCTGTATTAATAATCTAACTGAATCCAGATCAGCCACATCTCCATGTACCACTTCCATGAACGGACTGCCAGCCGGCACGCGATCAGGATTGCGAACGAATAGTTTGAAATGAATTTTCCGATTGATTAATTGTTGTACAAGGTATCTACCCGACTTACCTGTACCGCCTATCACAGCGATTTTTATGTTCTGTTTCATCTTTATGAATAGTTGGGAAATAATAAATTAGTTCTTGCCCGGTTGGGCAAAGCAGTATTGCCATGACAGAATGCCACGGCAGCGGATAATCACTATTTATAAAGCAGTTCGGATAAGCAAAAATACGCCGATTATAATTGCCTGCAAACAAAGAATGCGGCAATTGATTTTACTCCATTCCCGATTTTTGTGGCAAATGGGGATTGATCATTACTTTGCCATTAATTACAAAATAATCTTCCAACCATTAAGATCTGTTTTCCGCTTTCTGTCATATATCCAGCTGATCAGTAACCGGATGACTCTTTATAAATGAACCTCATGAAAAAGAAAATATTCGCTCTCTGCGGAAGTACACGTGCCAACTCCGCTAACCTGCAATTACTGAAAGCCATTGCCACACTTTCAGCTAACGAATTTGAAATAGAAATTTATGATCAGCTCGCGGCATTGCCTCACTTCAACCCCGATAGGGATAACGAAACTCCTCCCGAGTTAGTAACCACACTTCGTGAAAAAATCAAAGCTTGCGATGGTGTCCTCATCTGCACACCGGAATATGTTTTCAGCTTACCGGGCAGTTTAAAAAATGCTATTGAGTGGACGGTATCGACTACGCTCTTCTCTCATAAACCTACCGCCATCATCACGGCATCTGGTCTTGGCGATCAGGCGCATGCATCGTTACAGTTAATCATGAAGACCCTTGAAGCAAACATGACCGAGCACACTCAATTGCATATTGCAGGCGTAAGAAATAAAGTGAATGCCGATGGAGAAATTATGGATAAATCCACATTGAAAAAGATCAATGAATTGATAAAGTCCTTATCCGGTTTAATAAAAGAAAAATAGGGGTTTTAAAAAGTAAACCGGCACGTATACTTGATCAGAAATACGGGATGCGCTCTTTGTTGGGAGAGGTCAAAGGAATATTTCTCGTGCAGTGGATCTGATCGGTCATAGAAAGCCCCATTCCGTTCAAGGGTCCATACTAAAAACAAAGTGGAGCCAGGAAAATATCCCCAGCGAATTACCGCATTGAACCGAAACTGCCCGAAATTAAAATCAGGTTTATCAAATACAACCTCAGCAACTCACTTTTACTCCATAGACCAGAGGTAAGATCAACGGTTGCTTCCGGAATTTGTTTGCTTTAAATTCACTGCCTTGTGTTATTTTTTATTGACGCAAGGCACCGATGAAGCCGATCGATAATTATTTTCTTCAACACGCTGAACCCACCAAAGGATGTTTGCTGTTTCTTCGTGCTCACCTTCTTCAATGTGCACCCGGTATTACTGAAGAATGGAAATACAGTATGCCTTTCTACTACTATCATGGCAAACGGTTTGGCTACTTATGGGTGAGCAAAAAACACCTCCAGCCTTATATCGGGCTGGTCGATGGACACCAGTTGAAACATCCTTCACTGCTACAGGAAAAGCGAACCCGCATGAAAGTACTCCTTATTGATCCCGCTAAAGACATCCCTATCAAAACAATCAATATGGTCCTGAAAGAAGTACTGGCATTGTATAACCAGTAACCTCATTACCTTTTCTTCGTTCAATCAAAGACGACCAAATCACCACCGCTATGAATTGGAAATTCTGGAATAAGCCCAAAGAGAAAAAACAGAAAACGCTTTTTCAGGAATGGCGCGATTCGATTGTGTTTGCTGTAGTTGTAGCCACGCTTGTTCGCTGGGCCACGGTGGAGGCCTTCGTGGTTCCAACCGGATCGATGGAAAATACTATTCTTCCCGGAGATTTTTTATTCGTGAGTAAGTTTCATTACGGAAGCAGAACTCCCGCTACCCCTTTGCAGGTTCCACTCACCCATCAGACCATCTGGGGTACAACCATTCCTTCGTATCTCGATTGGATTGAATTACCCACCTACCGGCTTCCCGGAATCAGTAAAATAAAGAGAGAAGATGTTGTTGTATTCAATGTTCCTCCACTGAGCCAGAATAAAGGAGTGCAGTACCCGATGGATTTGAAAACGTATTATGTAAAACGTTGCGTAGCGGTTGCTGGTGATCGTTTTGAAATAAAAGACAGGCAAGCTTACGCTAATGGCGTAGCTTCAACCAATCCTGACAAACTGAAGTTCAGGCACCTGGTTTATGCCAAAGATGAAATCAATAAGCGAAATCTCAGCAAATTGGGCTTATCGGCAAGCGATTACATTTTACTTGATCGAAAGGCCAATAATGAAGTGGTGTATCTCATGTTTCTCACCAACGATCAGGTAGCCGAATTAACGTCAACTCCCTATATCAATTCCGTTCAGGATGACAGAAGCACCCATACCGGCACAGATCCTGGTATTTTTCCTTCATCCAAATACAGCGCCTGGAATGGAGATAACTATGGCCCGATTGTAATCCCTGCCAAAGGAATGAAGATTGCGATAAATGACTCTACGCTGGCCTTCTATTCGCAAGCCATCAAAGACTATGAACACAACAATAATGTTGAGATCAACAATGGAGAATTGAAAATCAATGGATCACTGGTAAAAGTATATACGTTCAAACAAAATTATTATTTCATGGTAGGCGACAATCGCCACAACTCACTTGATTCGCGCTACTGGGGTTTTGTACCTGAAGATCACATTGTAGGCAAGCCACTGTTTATCTGGCTGTCGGTAGATCAGGACGCAGACGTCACACATAAGATAAGATGGAACCGGTTAATGAATACCGTAGAGTAATTCATCGTTTCGCTACCAATCAATCTATAAACTGATTCCCTTTATTTTTCTATAGAGCGATAAGGCGTGCCGGTCGGTAAGTCCGGAGATGAAATCAATAATGTGTCGTAGCATCAAATAATGATCACCCGGGCTTTGATTAATGTCATGAACCGTTTCTACCGGCAGAAGCATACTTAAATTAGCATGCTTGCGCGATAATGTATTGGCGAGCAGGTTAATACCTGTTTGTGTGAACTCTTCCAGCAACCCGGGTAACACTACATGACCCGATGCTTCAATCTCTACCACATTTCGGGCCTGATAAATTTTCTTTACCGATACCTGACTGATTTTCTTTAATGCTTCTTTGAATTCACACAGATCAGTAAGCGCTTCATCAAATGACCCATCCAGTATTTTATTTTCATGATCAAGAAATACCTGGGTACAGGCATCGATCAGTATTCCTATGGTCATCGCACGAAGCACCCCCAGCTTTTCATTTAATCCTCTGGGTCCGGATAGTTTTTCACGGTTAAGCTTTTCTTTTAATATCGGTGCCAGCAACTCAATCGTATCTTCAAAGCTTACTAACCCTAACCGACAGCCATCTTCCAGATCGATGATACTGTAGCAGATATCATCAGCCGCCTCTACCAAAAACGTAAGCGGGTGACGAGTCCAAGCATCCGTTGCCACTTTCTGTAGTTCCAGTTCATCCGCCACTTCGGTGAATACTTTTCTCTCAGATTGAAAGTATCCGAATTTCTTCTGGCTCTTTTTTGATTTGTTACGTTCTTCAAATAAAGCAGGGCATGGATATTTTGTAAAAGCACCAAGTGTAGCATAGGTCAGCTTGAGACCATATTCTTTTTTGTTGAGAATACGAAAGCCTTGTGCATTCCCTTCAAACTTCATCAGCTCTTCCCATTCACTTTTGCTTACTTTATCAGCGAACGACTGGCCCAGGGAATGCGTAATGAAAAAATCAGAGATGGCATCTTCACCGGCATGACCAAAAGGAGGGTTACCTAAGTCGTGAGCAAGCGATGCTGCGGCTACAATGGCGCCAAAATCAAACAATGTATAGTTTTTACTGAGTTCCGGGTGGCGTTGGATAAGAACCTCGCCTACCCGTTTTCCTAACGAACGCCCCACACTTGATACCTCCAGACTGTGCGTCAACCGGGTGTGAACAAAATCATGCTCAGGCAACGGATGCACCTGTGTTTTATCTTGCAATCTTCGAAAGGGATGGGAAAAAATAATACGGTCGTAATCCTGCTCGAAAGCACTACGTGAAGGCGCTGTATTTGCAATTGCTTTTTGCCCGAGGCGGCCAGAAGAAAGTAAACTCTCCCAATTCATAGAAGAAAAATTTTGCAATGATAGCAAAACCTTCTTGCTTGGTGAAGGCAAGTATTGTCGGTCAACTAAGTAATCCGAGAGAAATAGATTAGCCCAGGGCTTCTACCTGCTCCACTTCTTCAGGCATCATACGCTGAAAAAGATTTTCAATGCCTGCCTTAAGGGTGATCGTAGAAGAGGGACAACCACTGCATGAACCCTGCAAGGCTACTGTTACTTTTTTATCTCTGTACGAGTGGAAGGTGATCGCGCCACCATCCTGCTCTACCGCCGGGCGGATGTATTCATCAAGAATGTTCTTGATTTTTTTAACCGTCTCTGTTTCTTCCTGCTCTTCACCAGGCGCGGGAGCTTTGATATCCAGAATCAGTTTGCCCGATTCCAGAAACGTGCGAATATGAGTTTTAAGCTTGTCTTGTATTTCGAGCCAATCGATATCACCTTTCTTGGTAACGGTAACAAAGTTGCTTGCATAAAATACACGATCAACGTAAGGATATTCAAACAACTCTTTAGCCAGTGGAGCCTCCGCTGCGCTTGTGGCATCCGGAAAATCAAAACTCATTCCATCCGGTACCAGCATTTCATTGAGAACAAACTTCAATGAGTTGGGATTCGGGTTAGACTCAAGATAAATATGGATTTGTTTCGGAGCAGCTTTCAACATACACGTTACGTTTTCTTTGGAACAAAATTACGCAATTAAAGTTCGCCTTCTACCACTGCTTTTGCTAATGTTTCAGAGGTCGGTTTTTTCTACATCCAGGGCATTTTCCCATTTACTTACCACTGCTGTTGCAATGCTGTTGCCCATGACATTGGTAGCGCTGCGCCCCATATCCAGCAGCGGGTCGATCCCCAGCAACAGGGCCAGGCCTGCCTCGGGTATATTAAATGATGCCAGGGTGCCTGCAATCACCACCAGCGATGCCCGGGGTACTCCGGCAATACCTTTACTGGTGAGCATCAACACCAGCAACATACTGATCTGAGTGGCAAATGAAAGCTCGATATTATACGATTGCGCAATGAACAATGAAGCAAACGTCATGTACATCATACTTCCATCCAGATTGAAGGAATAGCCGAGGGGCAAAACAAAGCTGACGATTTTATCGTTACATCCGAATTTCTGTAATTCTTCCATGGTCTTCGGAAAAGCGGCTTCACTGGTAGAGGTACTGAAGGCAACGAGGATGGGTTCCTTCACTCTTTTTACCAAAGCAACGATTCGCTTACCGATAACAAGAAATCCCGCCAGGCAAAGTAATAACCACAATACGCCAAGTGAAAAATAGAACTCACCGATGAAGATGGAATAGGTCTTTAAAATTCCGATCCCTTGCTTGGCAATCACCGCTGTCATTGCTCCAAACACGGCTACCGGTGCCAGGTTCATCACATAACCCGTTACTTTCAATATCACATGGGATACGGCATCCAACGCTTTCGTCACGATCTTTCCCTGCTCACCAATGGCAGCAGTGGCTACACCAAAGAAGAGCGAGAACACAACAATCTGTAAAATCTCATTCTTCGCCATGGATTCGATCACACTGCTGGGGAAGATATGAAACAAAAATGTTTTCAATGAAAACCCTACGTGAGCGATGCCCACATCTTCACTCGTATCAGGCACCGGCAGATGCATGGCAATACCGGGTTCGAAGAGATTAACGATAACCATACCGAGCAATAAACTGAGCAAGGAGGCACTGATAAACCATAGCAATGTTTTGCCACCGATACGACCTACTGATTTGATATCGCCCAACTTAGCAACTCCCACTACCAGCGTAGTGAATACCAATGGCGCTACAATCATTTTGATAAGCCGCAGGAACACATCAGCCAGTACAGAGAAGGGTTCTACTTTTTTATCACGTGAAGCGAGTATTTCATTTCGCTCTTTATTGGCGGCCTTCTTCTCTTTATCTAATCGTTTATAAACAACACTATCGGTAGCGGCGTGCAGGTCTTTCTTGATGATCGCAATTTTAGCATCCAGCGCTTCCAGTGATTTATTTTCTTCGTACAGGTAATTTTTATTCAGGATAAAACCCAATGCAATTCCAATCACCAGTGCAATAACAATGTATAAGGTAAGTTTGCTTTTCTTCTTTGGCGCGGATTCTACTTGCATAGGTGGTGTAGGGCTATTCCTTTGAGTTACGCCTGCGCGTACCGGTTTATCATTATTAAAGACCTGCAATATAATTGAAAAAAGACTTTTTCCTGACAGGAAATTACGTCAATGCACTGTCATCCATCGTGGCAAAAAGGAAGCAATCCCTACAAGCCGACAAGGATTACGTCCGTTGATGCGAGGCCGTGGAGTCCCGGTTATTTGATTCTAGTCGTTAAAATTGACAGTAAGATTGGTTGATACTCCAATGCGGAAGCCATAATGGAAATTAGCCAGGTCGCCTTCGCGGAATGACATAGCCCCCTCCAGACGGAATATGCGCAGAATTCCATCCAGGCCATACCCCACCTCGGTATAGTTTCCTGATGCTGGTGTGGCCAGGTAATTCACAAAAACATTCTCGGTAATGCCCAGCATCCGCACATAGGAAACCTGCGTTACCAAAAATTTACGGAAGTGATAATGCGCATTAACGACTGCATATCTATCGCTGGTGCTGTAGCGATAATAATCCAGCAGACGGAAACTGCCGATCGGATCAGTAGTAACAAACCAGGTACGGTTGCCCAGGAAATGTTTGTAATCCATAAATGACATATTCTCCCTATTGAAAAACATACCACCTTTTACTCCAATGTCCAACGTTCCGCGAATACCCACCTTCAGTTGCTGGCGGATTCCCGCTTCAACCTGATCGAACTTCACTACGCTGTTAAACACGCCGGATATGGCCTTACGATATTCCAAATTGAAAACAGGAGAAGAGTTGTTCACCCGCGACTTGCGCCCGTTACGAATACGGTATTTCTGCCACGGTCTTGCCTCCAGACTTACTGATCCAACAAAAGCACGATTGTTTGAGAAGCTGGTGTTGGCCAATTCATCATTTACCGGGGCATTGTCTGTATAGTCTCCCTTATTACTCTTGAAAAAGGTAAAATTATTCCGGTTAACTAGTTCTCTTCTTTCCGCCCAACTCCAATTGGTATTAAAGGTAAATTTATCATTGAAGCGATGGCGGAAATTGGCCTCCACAAAATCGCGCTCATAAATCTTCATAAAGTTATCACCAAGAAAAAGGGAGGTGAATGTGTTCACAAAATGATGAATAGGTTCATCGCCATTATATTGCTCAATGTACCGTCCACCTTCTACCGTCAGCCTGCTGTCTTTAGTGCGGTAGTCCACACGCAGCTTGCCCGTTAGCTTATCTCTGGCAAACGAATAACGTGCGATCGGGCTTATCTCCAGTCTTCTGGTACGGATTACATTTTTATTAAGACTATCTTTTTTCACCCAGCGTTTGTATAAACTGGTGCGATAAATAATATTAAATCCTTCCACCGTATTATATCCGCCGTAAGGGGTATGGATTTTAAAATCAGAGGTGTTGCTGACACGATACGTATCACCCGTTACGACATCCCATACCTGAAAGCCTGCCTTGTTTTTACTGTTCTTCTTTTTATTGCGAAGCGTATCACCCTCTAGTTTCTTCTGATCAACATCGGCAATGGAATCCGTTACTTTATAACCCCGCACTTCTTCGGTAGTAAGCGGAGCCGGACGCATGTCCGTCCAGAAGGTAGAGTCTTTTTTATAGGCCATGGAGTCTACCGAATACGTTGTTTCAGACAACACATCCGGTTCTTTCTCCTTCTTTGTTTCCTGCTTCTCGTATTCCTTCACCATCTGCCGAAGTTCCTTATTCGTCACTTCTTTGCCTTCTTCAAGTCGTTGTTGCAGCTGTTGTCCCTTTTTACTGTATTTCGCTTTTACTTCTTTGGCCTGTACCTTCTCCAGTTTCTCATCGATGATGTTGATTTCATCTACAATCAATGCCGGGTTGAGTCGGATCTTATAATCTTTCAACGTAGCCAGGTAGCTTCCTTCAAAATCAAAGCCGAATACTTTTCCATTGAAATAATACTGTTCTGACACCGGCAGCCACGCTTTGTTTTCAATTGGGTTATAAATTTCCTTGATCCGTATTTTGATACCCAGCTTGGTCGCTTCCAGGTCAAGACTGTGAATACTCCACCAATCTTCCACGATATAAATAACACCGCGAAAAACATTGTCTCCTTTCGAGCGGGGGGTTACTTTAATTTTACTTACTTCGTAATTATTGTCTTTAAACGAACCCAGGTATTCAAATTTATAGTAAGAGAATGATTTGGGCGAAAGTGGTGAAACCGTCTCACCTATCTCCGGCTGATAAAAACTCCCATTGATGTACCCGGAGGGAGAACCACTGTTATTATCCTTTCCACTGGTATAAACAGCAATTACTTTCTCTTCAAACTTATTAGGCCGCGTATATTTTATCTCGCTCACGGATTCAGAAATAAAAAGGCGGTCCTTGCTGATGCCCTCCTTTTCCAGTGCTTTCTTTGCCAGCCATGGATAATCATTCAGTTTCCCTTTTCCCTTTATGTATACTTTGGCCGAGTAGAAATCCACTTGCTGAACATGGTATTTTGCTTTGGCGATTGCTTTACGCATGATGGTGTAGGCGGGGTCTTCCTTGTCGGCTTTCACCACCGCACTCTGTAAAAGAATAGCCTGAGTCTTCAGCGTGATATTAATCTCCTTAAAATCACTCCCGATGATTACGGTCTGTGTCTGTGATTCATAACCTAAAAACTGAAAGATAACCGTGTATGTGCCCGGAGCCAGGTTGACTTCGTACGTTCCATTCACATTACTGGCCGCTCCCGTTCCTATTTCCCTTACGAATATCGTGGCAAACGGAAGCACCGCTCCCTCATCTGATTTTATTACTCCACGGATACCTCCCGCTTGCGAAGCCAGCGATAAAAACAAAAAGAAAACAAGGATATGGTGCTTCATTACTTTCATTGACGCTAAAACAGGAAAGAAAGTTGTCATTGCTCCTTACAAATAAAAATGTTTTGCTTTTATCATCTGTTCTACTGCCTGCGGAACGAGGTAACGAATGGACTTATTGTTTTTGATACAGTTACGGATATAGGTGGCCGAAATGTCCAACAGTGGGGCATCCACCATTTTCACATGGGGATGACGTCTTAGCTCAGAATTTGTTACATGGGGGCGTGGATAAACATACAGCCCATAGTGCTCCAGAATCTGTTCATAGTTTTTCCACTTACGAAAAATCTCCAGGTTATCCTCTCCTATAATGACTTTAAACTCTTTGTTGGGAAACTTCTCACGGAGGTGAGTAAGTGTGTCGATGGTGTAGCTCGGCTTGGGCAAATGAAACTCCACATCCGATACTTCCAGTTTATAATTATCCGCCACAGCGGCTTTCACCATATCAAAGCGATCGAACTCATGAAGCAGTCCCTTGCTGGGTTTCAATGGATTTTGGGGTGACACTACGAACCAGACTTTAGCCAGGTCGGTATTCTCTGCCATCACGTTAGCCAAAATCAGATGGCCCATGTGTATGGGATTAAAAGAGCCGAAGAAGAGACCTGTTTTCTGATGTAAGTCCATCCATTAAAGATAAACAGGATAGCGATATCTTGAACTAGGGTTTCGCTTTAAATGCTTCGTACAATTGTTGCGCTTCCGCCAATGACTTTTCCAGATGTTCATTAACGAGCACAGCATCAAACCGATCCTGAAAAGACATTTCAAATTCGGCTTTAAAAATTCTGCGCGAGAGACTGTCCTGGGATTCGGTACCCCGGTCATTAAGACGTTGTTTTAACACCTCTAATGAAGGGACCTTAACAAAAACGGCCAGCGCATTCTTACCGAAATATTTTTTGAGATTGATGCCCCCTTTAACGTCCACATCAAAAATTACATTCTTGCCTTCATTCCAGATACGATCAATCTCTGATTTGAGCGTACCGTAAAAATTTCCGGCATACACTTCTTCCCACTCAATAAATTCATCCTGATCCAGCTTCTGTTTGAATTCGGCCGGGGTAAGAAAATGGTAGTCTTTTCCGTCTTGCTCAGTACGGCCGCGCCGGTCACGGGTTGAGGCAGAAATAGAAAAACCCAGATCCGGGTTTTTCTCAAGAAGATGCTTTACAATGGTTGTTTTTCCTGAACCTGACGGGGCCGAAAAAATGATTGCTTTACCCGCCATCAGGAAAGCTTTTGTGTAATTTGTTCACGTATTTTATCTACCAGATCTTCGGGGGCTTCACCACCACAGCATTTTGATTTGATCAGCTGACGAATCGACATGTCCAATTCGTACGATTTGAAGCAAGGCATGCAGCTGTCCATGTGTTGCTTGAAATAAGCCTTTTGCTCCTCTGAGGCATCATTATCCAAAATGAACTGCAGCATCTCCATACACGTGGGTTTCTTGCCCGATGGACCGATGAAGGGGTTAGAATTCGAAAGTTGGCTCATACATCTGCGTTTTTATAACCCATTGATTTTGCATAGTCACTTAATTTCTCTTTGAGGAGCTGGCGTGCCCGGTGTAAACGGCTGCGCACCGTTCCAATAGGGATGTCTAGTATTTTGGCCATCTCTTCATATTTAAATCCTTCCAGGTCACAAAGAATAATTACGGTCCGGAAGTCAACATCCAGCGCATTCAATGCATTGGATATTTCATCCCCGATCATATCCTTCAGTGATTCCACACGCAAGTCGGGCGTTATCTGGCGATCGACTTCATCTGAGTTATAAAATGCTTCTACCTCCTGGTAATCGACCTTATTAGGTTCCTTACTTTTCTTGCGGTAATCATTAATGAAGCTGTTCTTTAAAATCCGAAACAGCCATGCTTTCGCATTAGTTCCTTTCTGGAATGATTCTATGAAACGGTATGCTTTTAAATAGGTATCCTGAACCAGGTCTTTGGCATCGTCCCTGTCCAGGGTAAGCCGATACCCGAAATTGTACATGGAGTTGATGTGGGGAAGAAATTCGTTATTAAAAACGTCATCCTTTTCCTTATCCGTATAGTGTTGCCGCGGGGCATCTTGCGTTTCTTCTGTCATGAGGCACAAAAATAGAAATAATTATAGAATTGATGGAAAAGCGTACGCACTCAAATTACTGAATGAACGAGTAATCGGTGATATTTGGGCAAGGGAAACAAACCCCGTCCATTTTCACCTAAAGACCCGCCAACGTGATCAGAGAAATTGATGAATTTGTTGACGCTGTACAATTTTCAATCTGTACGCTAGTCACTGACCAGAACGAATACCGGACCATGGTTGACTCCTTCAGAAAAGCAGGCTTTAATGACGAAACAAGCGAATTTATTTTCATCGATAATAGCAAAGGCAACAAATACGATGCCTATGCAGGATTAAACAAAATGATCTCCGTGTCATCAGGGAAATACATCGTACTCTGCCATCAGGACATTGAACTGAATTACGATAACAAAGAGAAACTGATTTCCCGGATCGCTGAAATAGATTCCATTGATAAAAGCTGGGCGATATTATCCAATGCCGGGGGTCTTCATCTGAAGAAAAGGGTAGAGCGCATGTATTATCCGCATAAGGAAATGAATATGGGGCCTTTTCCCTTCAAAGTAAAGAGTGTGGATGAGAATTTCATCCTTTTAAAAAAAGAAGCTAACCTGGGGCTTTCGCACGATCTGAGCGGATTTCATTTATACGGAACAGACCTGTGTATCCATGCTTATACGGCAGGCTACTCTGCGTGGGTAATTGATTTTGCTTTGTTACACAAAAGTACCGGCAACATCAACGAATCTTTTTACACAAACAAAAGAGAGCTGATTGCCAAGTATACTAAAGCCTTTCAATCGCGCTACATCCGGTCAACCTGCACCACCCTTTACATTTCGGGGAACTGGCTGTATACATTAACCATGAACAGCCGTTTCTTCATTTTCATCAATAAAGCCGTACGGAAGCTAAGACGGGCATTTAATTCGTCTTATTATTATTGAGGAAGTTTTTCTTTGCCCGATCTAATCTGAAGTAGCTGACCAATCGATTGGAAAAAGTGTTATCAGAAAGGGGTAAGGTATAGATCGCTTTTTCTTCCAGTTGATACCGGGCAAAAATTTCGTCTCGCTCTTTCACTGCGGGGTTGTCCAGTTTTTCATAAAGTTCTCCCTTTCCTACGGGCTTGCTATGCGTGGCCCTGATCGTATCAAACACGGCAATTGATTTCGGGCCGAACTGATCACGGACCATTTTTCCCCACAATATATCTATTCCCCATCCGGATTTGTTCAAAGCGAAAGTAGGCAGCAACAACTTTACGCAATCTCTGCTCATCATGGGGCACATCAACTCAACAGAGCTTAAATACCTAAGCCCGGACAATAACTTTCGTCTCAGGCTTTTCCAGCTCTTATACGATCTTCTTGTTAATGCAGGCTGGCTCATTTGAAGGTGGTGTTCCTTCATGTTGTAGAAAAGGAAAGAGATATCGCTTTTGGAGATTTCGATGTCATCATCTACGAAGAAAAAATAATCGTATTGGCCGATCAGCTCCAGATCTGTTTTCAGAAACAAATCCTGAATCATTACCCATTTGAAATTCTTCAAATGAAAAAGCGTAAATGATTTTGAATTGTCTTTAAGGATTGATTCCTGAATATGCTCATGATAGAACAAGAGAATCACATCAAAGTCACGATTGGCGTTATCCCGGATCCAGTCACTTTCCAACGACTTGTTTCCAAAAGGCATGATCACCAGATTTTTTACAGGTCGCGAATTCATCAGGAGAAAATCAATAGAACAGGTATGGGCTTATACTTCCAGAAGGGCGGAAGAAACGGGTTCACTCTTTTCCTCAGTCAGGTATTTGTCAATACCGTTTCGGCATCGCAGTAATTTTCTGTCAATAGCATCCTGGAGAATTTTTTGGTTTTTGGGCAATAACTCCCTCGAGTTTTCAGGATGATACAAGTGATACCCAAATCCTTCAAACTTTAGATGTCTCCGCTCGATATCATTGTTGTTCATACGAACTACAAATTCAGAATCTTCTCTTCCCCATCCTTCAAAATCTTCATTGAAGCCATTTATTTTCAGAACATCTTCCTTCCAGAAAGCAAGATTACAGCCTCTTACACGATAGATATCCTTCACTTTATGGGAGAAAATCTTCGAAAGAAATTTCGAATAAATGGCATTCATTCTGTTTCTTATTCCAGATTCAAAGAAGCCGAAATTCAGCTTCTTGTCCTGCAGGGCTGCCCGCGTTGGACCGTCCATCAGCAACACGCGAGAACCTTGAACAAATTGTCCCTTCCAGGCAAATTTCTTCTGCGATTTTATAAAATGCTCATGCAGCAACATATCACCATCTACCTGAATTAGGTATTCGTATCTGGCCATCGCCATGGCTTTATTCCTTATCGCGGCAAGGCGAAATCCGGTATCTTCATGCCAGCAGTGAAGCAAGGGAACAGGAAAAATGGATTTGTATTTTTCGATCAGTTCTCTTGTCGCCTCCCGCGATCCATCATCGGCAATGATTACTTCATCCGGAAAGACCGACTGATTCATCACACTGATCAGCGTTAGCTCCAGCGCATCTTCCCTGTTATAAGTAGAGATGATCAGCGAAGTTTTTATATGACGATTCGCCTCTCTTAGTTTCGAATACTTATAAAACACAAAGTTGGCATTGCACACGGAAATCAGGAGACCTTTGTACCCATCCGCTATACCTCTTTTGATCAGAAAACTTTTAATGAAAGCAAAGACCGATTTATATAACACCTTAAACCCGGATGCATATACTTTGAACCGATTCTCCATGGCGTAGATATCGGAGTATCGCTGAATTTTTTCCAGAAACTGGGTAATATTATCGTAAGCGTGGTGGTGCAGATCGCCTTTCAAATGCTTAATCCGGGATGGCTTTCCAAGTTCGAGCCATTCATGTATTCCCTGTCCCTTCCAGGCACCCTTCTCTTTTTTCCACAGCCTCAATTTAGAATCCGGATACCAGCCGCACGTCTTTATCCATTCCCCCTCATAACTGGAGAGGCGATTCATGGAATAGCCATCGAATTCACTGCTGTCTTTCACTTTCAGAATCGCTTGTGTCAATTCAGGAGACAAATATTCATCTGCATCGAGTGACAAAACGTATTCATGGCTGGCCAGGCTGGCCGCAAAATTCTTCTGATGGGCAAATCCTAAAAATTCATTTTCAAAGAAAACAACCCCCTTCTCAAGGCAAATCTGCTTCGTCTTGTCCTGCGAAAAACAATCTACAATGATGACTTCATCGGCAACTTTTTTGAGCGAATCGATACATCTTCCAATGTTACCTTCTTCGTTATAGGTAATGACTACGGCCGATATTTTTATGGATTTACCTTTACTCATTGGCTGCTGCTAAATGACGAAGCAAGTTAACTAAAAAGTAGTTAAGAATTGATTCTTGAAGCCGTAACGAAAACGTAAAAGCCTGACTATTATTTGAATCAGGCTTTTACATGATTTACCACCAATTTCTTACCGGCTTGCCATCAGCCCCTGGGTCTTTACCAGGTTGATAAATTCAATCCGGTACCCCTCCGTGTCTTTTCCCTTCGCGCCTTGTGCCAGCTGAATGACCTCTTCGAATGAAAAATCTTTCACATATTCTGATTCGCGAAGCAACATGCCAAACGCAGCAACGGAGGCAGACCAGCGGAAGTCATCGGAAGTTTTATTTAAAGCTACATTATGATCGATTAACACATGGGTGATTAATCTGCTCGTATCTCCATCCGGTTTTTTATAGCGAAACTTCACCGTCATCAATTCGTTGGAGGCAGATGCTGAAGCTTCCGTTTTGGTCTTTTGATATTTCAACTCGTCGATTTTATAGAATTCGCTTTCTACCCCCGCAGGAATAATTTCATACAATGCGGTAACGGCGTGGCCAGAACCTAATTCACCGGCATCTTTTTTATCATTATTGAAATCTTCGTTTTGCAGCATCCTGTTTTCATAGCCAATCAAGCGATACGCTTTCACTTTCGCGGGATTAAACTCAATCTGCAACTTCACATCTTTAGCGATGGTAAATAGCGTTCCTCCGAACTCGTTCACTAACACTTTCTGTGCTTCAAGGATATTGTCGATGTACGCATAGTTGCCATTTCCCTTATCGGCCAACGTTTCCATTTTGGAGTCTTTGTAGTTGCCCATGCCGTAGCCAAGCGCAGTAAGAAATACTCCCTCATTTCTTTTCTCTTCAATCAATCGTTCCATCGAAGCGTCGCTGGATTCTCCAATATTAAAATCACCGTCCGTAGCCAGAATAACGCGATTATTGCCACCTTCTTTGAAATTTTCTTTAGCAATCTTATAGGCCAGTTTTATTCCTGCACCACCGGCTGTCGATCCGCCTGCTTGTAAATTTTCAAGTGCTTCAATAATGGTTTTCTTGTTGGCACCCGATGTAGAGGGAAGAACCAGTCCTGCCGCACCGGCATATACTACAATGGCAACACGGTCTTGTTCGCGCAGTTGTTCTACCAAAAGTTTAAATGATGCTTTTAGCAGGGGTAATTTGTTTTCATCACTCATCGAACCTGAAACATCGATCAGGAATACAAGATTGGATGCGGGCAAATTGGCAGTTGGGATTTTCTTACCCTGCAGGCCGATGTGAACCAGTTTATGCTTGCTGTTCCAGGGGGCGCTTGAAATTTCGGTATAGATTGAAAAAGGATCTTCTCCTGCCGGTTGTTTATAGTCATAATCGAAATAGTTGATCATCTCTTCAATGCGCACTGCATCTTTCGGAGGACGCTGCCCGTTGGAAATAAACCGACGCATATTGCTATAAGAAGCGGCATCTACATCAATGGAAAAAGTGGATAAGGGATTATGGAATGCATCGTGAAAGATATTTTCGGTGATTGAATTATATCCCTCTGTGTTCCAATCGGGCTGTTGTTCATATTCGGTATATCCAGCAGAAGGAGCCATTTGTTTTCGCTCCTCTCCTTTTCTTTTACTTATTCGAACCCCTGCTACTCGCCCTTGAAGCTGCTGATCAAGGCTATAACCTGTAACCACTACTTCGCTTAATGCTTTTGAATCGACAGACATCGTAACATTAATTACGTTGTTGATTCCGATAGGAATTTCATTGTTCATGTATCCAATAAAAGAAAACACCAACGTGCCTTTCGGTGGAGTAGTAATACTGTACTTACCCTGGGCATCTGTAATGGTCCCCTTCTTCGTTCCCTTAAGAGTAACGTTAACACCCGTTATCGGGCTTCCGTCATCGGCTGATGTTACCGTGCCGGTAATGGTACGCTCTTGTGCAAACACCGATCCCAGCGAAGCGGTCATCACCAGGACAAGTACAGTTATGATCTTTTTCATAAGCAATTAATTTTGTTTGCTGCTGAGATGTTGTAGCGGGTTAAATTCCATAAGCAAAAAGAAAATTTTTATCTTGAGGCGATGTTTGTGAACAGGAACCTGTCTTCGTTAAGTGATGCTGAATTGGTAAGTCAATTCAAGACAAACGGGCAGCAGGATGTTCTCAGCCAGCTCTTTGTGCGCTACTCCGCTCTTTTATATGGTTTGTGCCTGAAGTACCTGAAAGACCGGGATGAAGCGAAGGACATGGTGATGCAGGTGTACGAGAAGCTGCCGGCCAAACTCAAAAATCATGAAGTTACCTATTTCAAAAGCTGGCTCTACACCACTACCCGAAATGAGTGCCTGATGTACCTGCGATCGCAAAAAGGAAAGGGGCACAACGAATTTGATCCATCCCGTATGGAAAACGACCTGGTTTTGCATCTGGAAGAGGAGCCCGAAATGGAGGCAAACCTGACTAAATTGGAATATTGTATAGGTCAGCTGATGGACGACCAGAAAAAATGTGTCAGTTTGTTCTTTATGCAGGAAAAGTGTTATAAAGAAATAACCGGGCTCACAGGCTTTGATCTGAACAAGGTAAAAAGTCATATTCAAAATGGTAAGCGTAACCTGAAAATCTGTATGGAAAAGAATGCAGGATTGGAATAACGATATAGAACGGTACAAGAGTGGCAAAATGACCAGCTCGGAAAGGAATGCGCTGGAAAGGAAAGCGCTGAACGATCCTTTTCTGGCGGATGCTTTGGATGGTATTGAAGAACTATCGGCGGATGATTTTTCGAAAGACCTTGCTGCACTGAACGGAAAAATTCTTGGCACAAAAAAGAAATCGTTCTGGATACCGCTGCGTATTGCTGCCGGTATTTTTGTTGTGACCGGAGCTTCGCTCACCTTCTATTTCCTTTCCAAAGAGGATAACGATACTGAATGGATAAGCTCAAACACTGAAACGAAAGCCGATTCAATTCCTGCCGATGACAATGACTCCATTACTAAAAAGCCCGAGTTGCTCACATTAAATAAAGCCGATGCACTAGAGGCAAATCCGGAAAGCAAAGAAGAAGCATCATCCCAATCGAGAAAATCGAAACAACAATTTGCAGATACACTGCGCTCATCCGCGTTTGCGCTGAAGCAAACTGATGTGGAAGCAAAGATGGAGTCAGTGTCTGCCCCGCCTGCTTTAGTACCTGAACCTGTACGCGCAGAAAAGGAAGAGGAAGCTCCGGCAATAAAAACAGAAGCGGAAGCAAGTGAAAAACGGACTTTAGCTGATGCGAAACAGGAAGAGACGAAAGCAGCTCCATCCGTTCTGCGAAAGGCTTTACGTGAAGAGGCCGAGAAAGACTCAAAAAAGAAAAGTAGCCCCTCTTCTTCTTATACCGGAGAAGTGTTAGAAACCCTTCGTGTAGTTACCGGCAAGGTAACTTCGGCTGAGGATGGATCTGGACTGCCCGGTGTAAACGTGATTATAAAAGGAACTACAAAAGGGACGATCACCGATGAAGAAGGAAATTATAGAATAGAGTTAGGAGCAGAAAAAAATCCGGAGCTCTCTTTCACATTCATAGGAACCACCACCATCGAAGTACCGGTCAACAATCAATCGAATATCGACACGCAGCTGGCTGCGGATGTATCTCAATTGAGTGAGGTGGTCGTTGTAGGCTATGGAACCGATAACGGTGTGGCTGCCGATGATGACTTTCCTACGCTGATAATAGCAGAACCCAATGGCGGAAGACGTGCATTCAAAAAATACCTGGAGACGAATATTCAATATCCGCAGCAGGCACTCGAAAATAAAATTGAAGGAAAGGTGACGGTGCAGTTTACCGTAACCTCCGATGGCCTGCTCAATGAATTCAAAGTAATAAAAGGCATCGGCAGCGGATGTGATGAAGAAGTAATCCGCCTGATCAAACAAGGACCCAAGTGGTATCCATCACGCAAAGGCGATGCAGCTATCGATAGCCGTATGCGAGTGCGGATGAGATTTAGATTGCCGTAAGCAAGTTGACAATGAGCAATGGACAACCGGCCAAGAGTTCAGATTCAATCAAAGATTCAATTATTGTCTATTCTCTTTTTGTCCATTGTTAACCTGGTGTCAAAACAGGTAGTTCTGCCAGTTACTTAATACCACCTTTCACTGATCAAATTTCAATTGCATATTCCATCTGGTTAAGTGATCTTGGAGCTGTTCCTTCAATTACCCGATGTCAAAAAAAGCTACATCAAAAACAATCCCGCGTGAAGTACTGGATCTGATCCGGCAGGAGTTCAACTCTTCCCAATTCAACGCCTTGCCACGGGGCACCGGCAAGTGGAGTTTTATACCCAACCTGCAAAAAGCACTTCAGAAGTTTATTGAAGATCAAAAGGACAATCGGCCGGACCTGGCTGTTCAATATCCCAAAGGCCCTACCGAAGATTTACTCAGGCGCGCATTCAACCTGAAGAGTCCACCGGGGGCGACCAAATCATTGCGCGATATGCTTTGCCTCTATTCTACACAGGGGAAATACGACTGGAATGAAACCATCGCTCAGTACTATCCGGATAAATTCATGCCGCTGATTGATAGCGACAAAAATGAAACCGTAACCAACACCCCTCAGGCATCCGCTACTCCAAGTATCGATAGCTTTGCCTCCAAAGTGGCGGAATTACTTTTAGAAAAGCTTTCCGCTAAGGAAATTGAAATTGTAAAGAAACAAATTCAGGACGACTCGATAAAAACAGAAGAGCTGATCGAGAACATCACTGTGCCTTCTTATAATGATCCTGACAAGCCGGAGTTTCCCCCAAAACCATTTTACACTCCGCAATTTCCCGCATCATCCACCTATCCCATCAAAATCCCCGGGTTTACCAATGTGTGGATGAAAGATGAAAGCTCTAACCCCACCGGCACACACAAAGACCGCATGGCGTGGGAAGTACTCATCAAAGCCAAGCGATACAACATCAAAGAGATTTCGCTGATCTCATCGGGAAGTGCGGCAGTTAGTATTCAGCATTTCTTTAAACTGTATAATGTAAATACGATACTGAAGGTATTGGTTGATCATCATCTGAAACCAGAGATTAAAGAACATCTTACCCGAATCGGGTGCAAAGTGTACGAGACCGATCTGTCGCGTAAGTCACTCACCGGAAAAGAGATCAAAGAACTCACCGACAACTCACAAGGAATTGACATCACTTACCGCGAAATACTGGATCGCTACAATGACAATTATTACGACTGGCTTTCGTACGAGATTCTGAATGAAAACCCGCAGCATTGTTTCATTCCCTTTGGTACAGGCGATCTTTTCATTAATGTGATGATTATTGCCGAGAGAGAATTTAACAATCGCATCTACAAGCATGATCCACGCTTTCGCGGAAGCATTGACACAATCAGTAACTGCAATTTTATAGGTGCCACTACACACACACCCAACACACGGCTCGATAAATTATTCTCCTACCACCTGCCCTCACTCCGGGATTACAACGCGTACCTTGCATCGCTCATCGAAAATAATCGCATTGGTCATGGTTCAGGAATCCTGGATGTAGAAGAAGAGTATGTGGAAGAGGCTTTACAAAAGGCACGCGAACAAAATATCGTTTGCGAACCCAGTGGTGCTGCAGGGCTGGCCATGTTGCTGCAAAACCAAAATGACATTCCAAAAGATGATAAAATTCTGATTGTGAACACGGGCAAAACCAACTACCACCTTGCCTACACGTAGTAATGGGTAGTTGTGCCTTTATGCATTTTCATGGAGTACCGGAGTAAAATCGGCTTTACGAATCCATTATTATTTTTACTTTTAGGGCTTTATAAAATTGCAGAAGGGTAAAACCGGGCAACTTTTGAAAAATACCTAACCTAATATCATGAGTCTATTTGTCAAAAAACCATTAGAACAACTTCTTGCCCAAGGCAATGAAAAGGGACTGAAACGAACCCTTGGTGCGGGCAATCTTATCGCACTCGGCATAGGGGCAATTATCGGCGCTGGCCTTTTTGTTCGTACGGCCGCTGCTGCCGGGCAAGCTGCTGGTCCTGCGGTAACCATCTCTTTTATTGTGGCGGCTATCGGTTGTGCCTTTGCCGGATTGTGTTACGCAGAGTTTGCTTCCATGATACCTGTAGCGGGCAGTGCCTATGCGTATAGCTATGTAACCATGGGTGAGTTGGTCGCCTGGATTATCGGCTGGGCATTGATTATGGAGTATGCTCTGGGAGCTGCCACCGTAAGTATCGCATGGAGCGAATATCTTAATAAACTCCTCGGAGGGGGTATCCCTTATGAATGGTGTCACTCTCCCTTCGAAAGTTATACCGACTCATTAGGAGTGCTGCATCAGGGTCTTATCAATGCCCCAGCATTAGTTATTCTTTTAGCATTGACGTTACTTCTTATCAAAGGCACGCAAGAGTCGGCCACCTTTAATTCGATCATTGTATTCGTTAAAGTAGGTATCGTTTTGTTGTTCATCTTCATCGGATGGAAGTTCATCAATCCGGCCAATCACTCACCCTACATGATTCCTGAGGGCACGCCGGCAGTAACAGATAGCGCGGGCAAAATCATTGCCGACTATTCCGGCTTCTTCAAGCATGGAATTGGTGGTGTTCTTGGCGGAGCCGCGATTGTGTTCTTTGCTTTCATTGGGTTCGATGCGGTATCCACAGCAGCACAGGAAGCTAAAAATCCAAAACGCGATATGCCAATTGGTATTCTTGGTTCCTTAGTGGTGTGTACTATTCTTTATATATTATTTGGTCACGTACTCACTGGTGTAGCCAACTGGCAAGACTTTGTTGATCCTGAAAAAGGACGCGAAGCTTCAGTAGCCTATGCCATCAGTACCTATATGCCTGGCTACGAATGGTTATCAACAGCGGTAACGATCGCTATCCTTGCTGGATTCTCTTCTGTAATTCTGGTCATGTTGATGGGGCAAAGCCGTGTGTTCTATACCATGAGCCAGGATGGTCTTGTTCCCAAAGTATTGAGTGACCTTCACCCGCGTTTTCAGACTCCTTACAAAGCCAACATGATTCTGTTTGTGTTTGTCGGGTTATTCTCTGCCTTTGTACCGGGTCACGTGGCCGGTGACTTGACCAGCTTTGGTACGTTGTTCGCCTTCGTATTGGTGAGTATTGGCGTGTGGTTACTTCGCATTAAGTCACCCAATATTGAAAGACCTTTCAAATCGCCATTATCCTCTCCCTACTTTCCACTGGTACCTATTTTAGGAGCCGTAATCTGTGGTGCTATGATTGTAGCGCTGGACGCACAAACTTTAACTGTTGCTATGGGCTGGATGGTGCTGGGTCTTATTGTGTACTTCGTTTACAGCAAGAAGAACAGCAAGCTTCAGAACGCACAGAAGTAATAAAGTGATCCTCATCAATAAATGCAAATAGGTTGCCATTCCGGCAACCTATTTTTATTGCTATTCATTGAGGTTCTAAATCAATTTAATGCCTCGTCCGATATCGTCAACGTTGACCCTACAAATTGGGTGCGATATCTTCTCAATGGCTGCCATGCCTGCCCGCCAGTAGGGCTGCCATCCTGAAATGAAAAGTTTGAATTGCAGCAAGGATCGGTCATGTACA
>JAHEZH010000282.1 GCA_023251155.1 Flammeovirgaceae bacterium
AATACCAAGCGGGTGAATTTCACATGACGGTTTTCCTTCCGCAATCGACTCGCAGATCTCCAGCATGTGAGCCCCCAGTACCTGGTTGTTTCCTTTTGCGAAATGATAGGTATAATCTTCCATGAATGAGTTACCACCTTTTAATCCACTGGCCATAACTTTCATGGCGCGTACCAGTGCTGCTGTTTTCCAGTCGCCTTCAGCACCAAAGCCATAGCCTTCAGCCATCAATCGCTGGGAGGCAATACCCGGAAGTTGAGATAAACCATGAAGATCCTCGAACGTATCGGTGAAGCCGTTGAAGTTGCCCTGCTGTAGAAAGCGCCGAATGCCGATTTCAATCTTTGCGGCTTCCTTTAAAGAGGCCCGCATCGCTCCGTCTTTTTTTAATGAGGTAGATACAGAATAGCGTTCATCATATTCATTGACCAATGCGTTGATTTCTGCTTCGGTTGTTTCATTGACTACTTTCAGAAGATCACCCATTCCATAACCGTTTACGGAGTAGCCGAATTTAATTTCGGCTTCTACTTTGTCACCTTCGGTTACAGCCACTTGCCTCATGTTATCGCCAAAGCGGCAAAACTTCGCACCTTGCCAATCGTGCCAGCCGGCAGCCACACGCAGCCATCCTCCAATACTTTTAATCACTTCTTCCTCCTGCCAATGGCCAACCACTACTTTCCGGTTCAGCCGCATACGTGTCATGATGAATCCAAATTCACGATCGCCGTGTGCGGATTGATTGAGATTCATAAAATCCATGTCGATATCACTCCATGGAATGGTGCTATTGAATTGTGTATGGAAGTGGAGCAGGGGTTTGTTCAATACTTTCAATCCGCCAATCCACATCTTGGCAGGAGAGAAGGTATGCATCCATGCGATGATGCCAATGCAGTTTTTGTTGGTGTTTGCCTCCTGGCAGAGGTGTAAAATCTCTTCCGGCGTTTTTACCACAGGTTTAAATACAATTCGAACCGGTAGGTTTGTATTGGTATCCAGTGCTTTCGCTATCTGCTGCGAATGTTCTGCTACCTGCTTCAGTGTCTCTTCTCCGTATAGATGCTGACTACCTGTGATGAACCAGGCTTCGAAGCGCTTTAAATCGATCATTGTTTGTCTTGTTTAGCGTGTTTTAAATTTAATTAGAGGGAACAGGTTCTGGTAAGGGTATCCGATAAGGAAGGGTAACGGATTACTGTCCGTAATACGAATCTGGTCCGTGTTTTCGTTCGAAATGTTTTTTGATCAACGCTTCCTTCAATATCGGTGCGTTGGGATTGATTTGCAAAGTAAGCAGGGCCATGCGGGCTACTTCTTCCAGCACTGCGGCATTGTACACCGCTTTGTCTGCATTCTTTCCCCAGGTGAATGGGGCATGGTTACCCACCAGCATCATTTCCACTTCCTGGTAATTCAGCTTGCGTTCGTTAAAGCAGTTCATGATCTGAAAGCCGGTTTCATGCTCGTAGTTTCCTTTGATCATCTCATCACTCATTGGCGCTGCACAGGGAATATCGACCGTAAGGTGATCGGCATGTGTGGTGCCAAAGAGAGGAATGTCGCGCTGTGCCTGTGCCCATGCAGTAGCATAGGTAGAATGTGTGTGAACGATTGCTCCGATTTTGTTCCAGTGTTTGTACAACACCGCATGGGTTAACGTGTCGGATGAAGGACGAAGGTTTCCTTCGATGACTTTACCATCAAAATCAACGATCACCATTTTCTCTGCATTCAGCTCTTCATACGGAACACCGCTGGGTTTAATCGCAAATACGTTCTGCTCGTGATCGGCAACACTGACATTACCAAACGTAAAAAGCACCAGACCAAGCTTGGGTAGTTTCATGTTGGCCTGATAGGCGAGGTCTTTGATGGAATTGTATTTACTCATTTTTTATCGTCTTGAGTCGTTAGTTAGGTAGTCCTTAGCTGAGCGCTTATGCATACCCCGGTCCGTGTCCTCACCGACCAAAATTTTAATTGAGGTCTTGTGGTCGGCGGGGACATGGACCGCGTAGTGAAAAATGAAGTGGGGTATGTGATTCACGTTCGGCCAGGGATGAGGTATTGAAATACTATTTAGTTAGCTGAATGGATACAATTGACAGCGGAGGCAATGTAACCGATAGCTGGTTACCGTCTTTCTTGAAGTCGGTAAACTTGTTCAGCTTTACTTTGTTGGGCTGATCGAACGTGTTGTAATCGTTGTATTTTGTGGACGTCAGTATCTGTGCTTCTGCTTTCTTCCAGTCAAAACCTTCAAGTACGGTTTGGAGAGTTTGCTTTTTTGTCGCATCCACGTTGGTTAAGGTAATGTTGATTGTACCATTGGCATCTTTCGAAACGGTCGTACTCACGGCAGGTACACTTTCTTTTCCAAAGCTGTAGGCAGGGCTTTCAAACTGAACGGGTAGTAATTTGGCATCCTGATGTACTTTGTATAAATCAAATACATGATAGGTAGGAGTAAGGAGCATCTTTTCCTTATCCGTGAGAATCAAGGCCTGCAATACATTCACGGTTTGGGCGAGGTTGGCCATGCGGATACGATCGCTGTGTTTGGTGAAGATGTTCAGAGAGACAGCGGCGATTAATGCATCGCGCATACTGTTTTGCTGGTAAAGGAATGAACCATTGGTGCCGGGCTCGGCATCCGTCCAGATACCCCATTCATCAACGGCCAGTGCCACTTTCTTTTCAGGATCATACTTGTCCATAATGGCGGAATGCTTGTCGATCAGTTCTTCAATATGCAACGCTTTTTGAATGCCCTTGAAATATTCATCTTCACCGAAAGCCGTGGCTGATCCTTTTTTCTGCCAGCTACCGACTACGGTATAGTAGTGCATGGATATTCCCCACATCTGCCAGATGGGAATGTTTTTCATGCTTACTTCCATCCAGTTGTAATCATCACTGTTGGCACCGCTCACAATTTTTTTCAACGTGGTGCCGGGATAGTTCTTACAAAAAGTAGCGTAGCGTTTATACAGATCGGAATAGTACTCCGGAGTCATCTCTCCGCCACATCCCCATGTTTCATTACCCACTCCCCAAAACGACACCTTGAATGGTTTTTCATGACCATTTTGTTTTCGGAGTTTGGCCAGTTCACTATCTCCGTCATAGTTCAGGTACTCAATCCAGTTGGCCATCTCTTGCGGAGTGCCACTTCCTACATTACCTGCAATGTATGGCTCTGTTCCCAGCATTGAGCACAACTCAAGAAACTCATGCGTACCAAAGCTGTTATCTTCCGTTCCCATTCCCCATGAAGTGTTGATGCGGGCAGGACGTTGTTCACGCGGACCAATGCCATCACGCCAGTGGTATTCATCGGCAAAGCAACCTCCCGGCCAGCGAAGGTTGGGGATTTTGATTTTCTTCAATGCATCCACCACATCCATACGGATGCGATCCTGCTTAGGTACATTCAGGGCAGGGTCAACCCAGAAGCCACCATAGATGCATCTTCCCAGGTGTTCCGAGAAGTGTCCGAAGATGTGTTTGTCAATCGTGGTTTTACCTTCAGTTGTTTTGACTGACATCTTGGTTTGGGCAAATGACACGGTAGCAGTCATGGCGAAAGCGAAGAGCAGCAGGTTGAGTCGGGAAGAGAGCGGTTTACTGTTTTTCATTTTGATAATAGGATGAATGGTTGTGTTTCTTTTTTTAGTTGTCACGAAGAAGATTGATCGATGAATTGACCAAGTGCTTTGTATTTTTTGAATTTAGTTTCATAGTACGCTGCTTTGGATGGATCAGGCTGATAAGTAACAGCAAACCCTTGTCCCATCGCTTGCATGGCTTCTTCTACCCTGGGATAAAGCCCTGCGGCAGTAGCCGCAAACATGGCGGCACCGGCAGCGCAGGTTTGTTCCGACTTGTGAATGCGAATGGGCATCTTCATCACATCGGCCATCATCTGCATGATGTAAGGTGATTTTTTGGCAACGCCCCCCAGACCAATCAAGCCCTTCACGGGAACTCCTTCCTCTACGAAGCGATTCACGATGGCTTTGGCTCCGAAGCAGGAAGCTTCAACTAATGTTTTGTAAAGAGAAGGCGCACTGCTTGCCAGGTTTAATCCCGATACGGCAGCTTTCAATTCCTGGTTGGCATCCGGTGTTCTTCGTCCGTTGAGCCAGTCAATAGCTACTTCATCTTCCTCCTTCAATGGCAGCGCCTGGGCTTGTTGGGTCAGCGTTGGAATAATCTGATCCAGCAGTTCTTGCTTCAGTCTTTCTTTTTGTAATTCACTTAAGGAAGAGGTTTGATCAATCAATTGAACAGGCCATGCCAGCACCTGCTTGAACCAGGCATAGATGTCACCAAAGGCCGATTGACCTGCCTCCAGTCCAATCATGCCCGGAATAACAGAGCCATCTACCTGTCCACAGATTCCTCTTACGAGTTTGTCAGCGATATCTGCCTGGGGTGCTACCAGCATATCGCAGGTAGAAGTGCCCATTACTTTACTTAAATGATACGGTTCGATCTGTCCGCCAACGGCTCCCATGTGAGCATCGAATGCACCTACACCAATGACCACATTAGCTGCTAACCCTAATCGTTCCGACCATTCCTTGCTGATTATTCCGGCAGGTTGATCGGCCGTATAGGTCTCTTTGGATAAGCGTGAAGTAAATCCTTTCAAAAGCGGATCAAGCGATGCGAAGAATTCATCCGGTGGATAACCATCAAATTCCTTAGCCCATAATGCTTTGTGACCGGCCGAACAGACCCCACGTTTTAGCTGGTGAATGTCGTTTCCTCCGGTGAGAAGAAATGGAATCCAGTCACAATGTTCCACCCAGGAGTAACATGCCTGTCGCACTTTTTCATCAGCACGAAGAATGTGTAATAACTTTGCCCAGTACCATTCAGAAGAATAGATGCCACCCACGTATTTCAGATAGTTGATATCAAACTGCTTTGCATGGTCGTTAATAGCAGCAGCTTCTTTTGTTGCGGTATGATCTTTCCAAAGCACAAACATGGCGTTAGGATTTTGCGCAAACTCCGGAAGTAAGGCAAGTGGCTTTCCTGTGTGGTCAACAGCTACGGGGGAGGAGCCTGTGGTGTCGATGGAAATGGCCCGGATATTCGCTCTTACCTGGTCACCGGCCATGGACACGCAGGCTTTAATA
>JAHEZH010000164.1 GCA_023251155.1 Flammeovirgaceae bacterium
CACATTCAACGGATAGCGCATCAGATAGTTCACGGCTTCCTGCACGGTCATTCCCTCAAACAATACTTTGTATAAAGTGTCGGTAATTAATGCACGTACCTTATAATGATCCGCACATTTTTTGGCAATGCGTATGGTGTTGACCCCTTCGGCTACTTCTTCCATATCTTCCAGTATGTCTTCCAGTTTTTCACCTTTGGCAAGACGATAGCCAACCGTATAGTTTCTACTCATTGGACTGTTGCAGGTCGTTACTAAATCTCCAATACCCGCCACACCCAGAAAAGCTTTGGTGTTTCCCCCCAGTGCCCTGCCCAGGTACACCATTTCCACAGCACCCCGACTGATCAAAAGGCCTTTGGCGTTTTCTCCATAACCCAAACCACTCAGTGCCCCCGATGCAATGGCAATAATGTTTTTCAATACACCGGCAAGTTCAACCCCTACCAGATCATTATTTTCATATACCTGAAACCGATCGGTACGAAGCAGTTTCTTTCCTATTTGCACTACTTCCTGAAAGGGACTGGCTACTACCGTAGCTCCGGGTTGTCCTTGTGCCATCTCTTTCGATAAGTTGGGGCCGGCAAGGCAACCGATGCGAACCACTACACTTTCCTCGGCAATCACCTCGCTCATGGTTTTCACCTGGCTGCGATTGAGTGTCTTTACATTCTCTATCGTACAACCTTCCGGAAGTTTGATATCGAAACCTTTAGTGCCGTGAATCAATATATGATAGGGATGAAGAAACGGGGACAAACTCTTCATCATGGAACGAAAGCGTGAAGAGGGAACGATAGGGAAGATCACATCGCATTGATTGGCCAAGGACTCCATATCCGAAGTGGGGAAGATGTTGGTGTGGACTTCCTGCCCCCGATGAAATCGGGTTTCGATGATCTGTTGTACGATTTTCTCATCGCGTGCATACAGGATCACCTTGCGCTTTTGCGCCAGAATATTAGCTACCGCAGTGCCGAAGTTGCCTGCACCAATAACGCCTACCGGTTTTTCGTTTAAAGAGAATAAAGTTGTTGCAGGCATGGGCCATCAGATAAACTTCTCCAGATCGTAACCTACCAAACGGTTATGATAATAGTAAAGTACAGTAAGATCCTGAGTGATAATGTTTCCTTTTTTATTCTGCAGCACCGGTCGTTTCAAATGGAAAATACCTACGTTATCCAATCCGCGCTTGATTACCAGATCGACTTCGCCCTTCACGTGTGTAGCGTAATATACCTGGTTCTCTTCCTTCAGACGGTAAATTTCTTTACGAACCCGTTTGAAGGTTTCTCTGAATTCTTCATAGTTTAATTCGAGATCCTCTTCGGGCAAGCGAAGCAAACTGAACAGGTCCAGCTTGGGATGTTTCTTCTGCCACATTTCGAATGCAATGAACGCAACAATGTGACTGGCGAAAATGCGGGCAATGCGATGGTATTCTTTTACTACCTTCTGGCTCAGCATACGGGTGTATTCTTCTTCACGTTGCTTATCCACGGTTACTTCGCCATTACTTAAAAAATAATCGCGCGTATCGATTGGCTTTCCGTTCACATCAAGACTGTTTCCATCTTCATCCACATAATTGCCGAGTACGTCCAGCCCGGGGCCAATGGATACCGATATGTTGGATCCTTTGGTGAAAAACTTGAAAAGGAACTTGATCAGTTGAAAGCTTCCATAGTTATCCTGCTCAGGGAAATACCGATCCTGCCCTTTGACATGAAGGTAATCATCAATAAGATCAGGAGCTTCCAGTACAAAGTGATAATTCAGGGTAACGGGAACTACAAATATCTTCCTTACTTCACCTCCATTGGCGGTGTTCATATAAGCACTTCGCTGCGCTTCGATGGCCGTGCTTAGTAACCCCAGCTTCAATTGTTTTTCAATAAGGCCGGAGCGTGAACGTGTACCTCCCGGAAAGAATAAACTATGAGCTCCTTTTTGTAAAGCGAGATTGGAATAGGTCTTCAGTGTCTCAAAATAGGGAAGGTTCTTTTTCCTCCGGTCTACCTTATACGCACCAAGACTGTTCATAAAGTACGCGAATATTTTGATGTTGAACAGGTTGAGCCCTGCACCATAAATAAAAGCGGGTAGGCCGATGGAATGAATCACCCATCCGATGAGAATAGAATCCAGGTTGCTAAAGTGGGTGGGCACCATGACCACCGTGCCCTGCTTCGCCAGTTTGCGAATCATTTTTACTTTACCAACAATGTGCAACTTGTCGCGCAGGGTGTATTTGGTACGAAAAAATGCACCGAACTTCTTTACCCGTGCACCGTTCAGTAATCGGGCAAACCAGAATTTGATTACTTCTCTGGCAAAGCGATAGGAGTTAGGTTTGAAGTTTCCGGCAATTTCATTGGCATACCGCAATACAATGCGTTTCAGCATCTCGTCTTCCCGGCCTTCGGTCTCTTCTGCCGGTTTGCTACTCAGCTCCACCAGGTCTTTTTTTACCCCTGCCCAAAAAGCAGATTCATCCTGGGGGTCTACACGCCAGCGGTTACGCTTCAGTCGGTTTTGCTCTCGATAGACGGTAGCCTCCAGCTCATCAATCATCTGCTTGCGTGAAGGGCGAAGCTTTTTTATTTCTTCTAATGCCTGCTGCGCCACCTCTTCGATGAATTCTTTCCGGTTTTTGCTTAACTGATATACCGGCCAATCTGGGATGCCCTCCAGAATGGGTTCATAGCCTATATTTTTGTTTTTCTTTTCTACTACTTCCATCAACTTTTTTGAAAAAAGAGGTTAAAGTTAACCCCAAAGGTTACAATAGCAAAACAATAACTTAATGCCACCAGCGGTGGGTAACCCGTTCTAAATCTGATCGGTGGCATCCGCCAGGCTGCGCGACATATCGGCAAAGCGGGCGATGGCTTCACCAATAAATTCTTCACTCAGAATTTTGTTCAGATCCTCTTCCGAACTCAGGTCGGTTTGGTCTATTTTAAACGTTTGCTCAAAAGGCCCGACCTCGAGTTTAATCAGGTAGCGGTTGTTCCATTGAAAGATAGTGATCTTACATTCGGGATGCGGAATTTCTTTTACTACTCTCATGCGTAAATTTTATAAAAAAGGGTCCGCACTTCCAACTGCCGGGCGCATTATACGGTCTATAGTCTGGAGATAAGTCCTCCGCTTATACCATTTGTCAAAAATTGTTCTCCGTGGTGTTTTTATTTCAAATAAAAGAGGGTGGCGGCACGTTGTTATTTACAAAGTCAGCTTCAACACTGATTTTATTCCAAGAGAAGAGAATCAAATGGTAATGTTGGATTTCTAAGCCTGAATATGAGATTGTCTTTCTATCAATTGTGCCTGCTTTTCATTTTGGGGAGTTTATTCCCTGTTTACCAGGCACAGGCCACTCACTTACGGGCGGGAGAGATCATCGTAAGGCGGCTCAATTGCACCAGTCTTACTTTCGAAATTACCATCAATGCATACACCAATACGGGTTCCCCGGTGCGCTTCAGTGATCATGGTAGCGGTATATTGAGTTTTGGTGACGGCACCTTCATGAATCCACCGCAGCAGGAAAATACATCCAGTCCCGGACTTGGTACCAATGTGGGGTATGTAAAATTCGTCACGACACATAGTTATTCGGGCGCCCGTGAATACAAAATCAGTTACATGGAAGCCAATCGTAATGAAGGTATTTTGAACATAGGAGGTTCAGTAAACACTCCCTTTTACATTGAAACCATCATCAACATCGATCCTTTTTTAGGTTGCGATAACTCGCCCGTTCTTTTGGTTCCTCCCATTGACAAAGCGTGTACAGGTGCTGCCTGGTATCATAACCCCGGTGCGTATGATCCGGATGGGGATAGTTTGTCTTATGAAATGACCACTCCAAGACAAGGAGCGGATCGAAATGTAAACAACTATCGTGACCCCAACGTGAGGGAATTTTATGATCGCATAGGCATTGATTATGGAACGGCCAATGAGACCCACAGCGGCACACCTTCTTTCACTATCAATTCCATAACCGGAACCATAACCTGGGATGCTCCCGGCACACCGGGGGAATACAACATTGCCTTCTTCATTAAACAATGGCGAAAGATAGCCGGAGAGTGGGTACTGATGGGTTCTGTCACACGCGATATGCAGATCGTAGTGGAGGACTGCAATAACAAACGCCCCCAGCTGGATCCCATCGCAGACATCTGTGTGGAGGCAGGAACAACCATCCATCAAAGTATTTTTGGTTTTGACCCGGATGGGGATAATGTGAAGATCGAAGCTTTCTCGGAGATTTTTAATTTAAGTGTGTCACCGGCTACCTGGCAAACAAATCCTGCCATCTACCAGCCATCAGGCCCCAATGCAAAAGCATCGATTCAGTTCGTGTGGAATACGAAATGTGAGCACGTAAAGGAACAGTATTATCAGGTCGTTTTCAAAATCACCGATAAGCCGGCACAAGGTGCCAGTCTGGTTGATTTCAAAACGTGGCGTATTCGCATCGTGGCACCTGCACCCAAGTGGCAGACCGCCACACTCGATGTTTCTACCCGGTCTGCGAATCTTGCCTGGAATACGTATGCGTGCCAGAGCGCAGAGAAAATACAGGTGTGGCGTAGAGTGGACAGCTTTGCTTATACACCATCGGAATGCATAACGGGTATACCTGAATCTCTCGGTTATCGGATGATCGCCGAGTTGCCCATTACGCAAACTACTTACAAGGATACAAACAATGGCAAAGGCCTTGCCGCAGGTGCCCGTTATTGTTATCGCTTGCTGGTGGTGTTCCGCATGCCCGGTGGAGGCGAAAGTTATGTGTCGCAGGAAATATGCATTCCCCCGATACTGGCAGATGCACCGGTGATCACGCATGTAACCGTAGATAAAACCGATGTGACCGCAGGGCAGATCACCGTGAGATGGCGATCACCATTTGATAGTAACGCCGCACAATTTCCCCCACCTTATTCATACGAGGTGTACAGGGCGCGTGACTTTACGGGAACCTCGGCGATCACGATTGCGCATACAGGTAAGCTGAGCGATACGGTGTTTGTGGATACCGGAATCAATACACAGGATGTGGTTTATAACTATCGCATTGTGTGCTATGATAAAAACAATGTAAAAGTGGATACTTCCAGTGTTGCGTCATCGGTGCGGCTGGAGATCAAATCACAAAAGCAAAAGATAGAACTGGATTGGAGTTTTGATGTGCCATGGAGTAACCGTACCCAGGACTATCCCACCCATTTGATCTATCGCGGATCACCTGGCACCAGCGAATCGCAGATGGAACTGATTGGTAGCGTGGATGTGAATACAAGTGCGTTTACTTATACCGATTCAGGACAATATCAGAGCAGACCACTGCTGGAAACAGAAACGTATTGCTATCGGGTGATGACGCGTGGTGCGTATGGCAATCCTGCCATTGAGGAACCATTGAATAATTTTTCGCAGATCATTTGTGCGCAACCGGTAGATGATGCGCCTCCCGCCTGCAGGCCGGTCATCACTGCAAAGGGACTGAATTGCGATGAATTTATTCAAACCGCCTCTTGTCATCCAAGCAATTTCAGCAATCTTCTAACATGGAATCGTCCTGCGCAAGCTGCCTGCGGAGCGGACATCCGCAGCTATAAAATTTATTATTACGCGGATGCCGGATCAAATGACACCACCTCCGTGCTCGCTGAAAATGTAAGAGATACCTTTTATATCGACTCGAATCTGCCATCCTATGCGCGATGCTATCGTGTAGCTGCAGTAGATCGTTCCGGAAATGAAAGCCCGTTAAGCGAGGAATTTTGTTTTGACAACTGCCCTCATTATGAACTGCCCAATGTATTTACACCTAACGGAGATCACTGCAATGAACTATTCAGTGCATTCAGCGACCGTGAGTTGATGGACGAAAGTGGCAATGGTGAGTGTGGACCGATTGATCTGGCTGCCCAGCGCAGGCAATGCGCCCGGTTTGTGCAAAAGGTTCATTTTACAGTTGTCAACCGATGGGGTATGGAGGTATTTGATTATCAATCCGGTAACGAGAAAACCATTTACATTGACTGGGATGGCCGTGATAATGAGGGTAAAGAACTCTCCACCGGAGTGTACTATTACCAGGCCGAAGTCACGTACGATGTGGTAGATCCTTCGCAGCGCACCCGCATGATGAAAGGCTGGGTGCATTTGATCCGGTAATAATCCATTCATGTAATTTGAGTTGGTGCATGGAATATCGCTGTTTAATCATCACATTGGGTCTATGTTTCACTTAAGGATATTTCCTATCTTTGAAATCAGTGTAGTTGATGTTTGTTGAAAAATGAGGTATTTCAAAACGATTTTTTTGTTCTCTGTGCTTTTTCTTGGCATTGCCGGCCGGGTCAATGCAACTCACTTGCGTGCAGGAGAAATTACGGTTCAGCGCAAAAATTGTACAAGCCTTGATTTTATAATTACGATCACCGTTTACACCAATACCGGCTCATCCATTCAATTTGGTCAGGGAGTGCTGGATTTTGGTGATGGCAGCACGCCGCACATCACACCTACTATACCGAATACTGTCCGCCCGGATTTAGGACCAAACATTGGAACGGTTTCGTATTCGGTACAACATACGTACTCGGGCCCAAGCCGGTATGTAATCAGCTACCTGGAGCCTAACCGTAACGGAGGTATTTTAAACATGTCTAATTCGGTAGAGACCCAGTTTTATCTGGAGACAGTGATTGATATTGATCCGTTTTTCGGTTGCGATAATTCACCCCGGCTTTTAGTTCCTCCTATTGATAAAGCATGTACAGGCGCAGCATTCTATCATAACCCGGGCGCCTACGATCCGGATGGCGATAGCCTTTCCTACGAATTCACCATTCCTAAACAAGCAAAGGGAACCAATGTAAATAACTACCGTGATCCTAACGTAGCTGAATTTTATACTCGTATTGGCTTGAACTACGGAACGGCAAATGAAACAGCGAATGGTTCTCCCACATTCACGATCAATTCGAAAACAGGAACCATTATATGGGATTCTCCTGGAGCACCAGGTGAATACAATATTGCTTTTGTTATCAAAGAATGGCGAAAGATTGCCGGTACGTGGGTGGTGTTAGGTTCGGTAACGCGCGATATGCAGATTGTGGTGGAGGACTGTAACAACAAACGACCGGAGTTAATTGTACCAAAAGATATTTGTGTGGAAGCCGGTAAAACCATCACGGAAGATATTTTTGGATTTGATCCGGACAGTGACAGCGTAAAGATTGAAGCGTTTTCAGAGATTTTTAATTTGAGCAAATCTCCTGCTACGTGGGCTCCGAACCCGGCAAAATTTCAGGCATCAGGCCCTTCAAAAAATGCGGTTTTAAAATTCGCGTGGACCACCCAATGTGAACACATTAAAAGCCAGAGCTATCAGGTAGTTTTTAAAATAAGCGATAAACCCAAGCAAGGGCCAAGCCTGGTTCAATTTAAAACATGGAATATAAAAGTAGTTGGCCCTGCCCCCAAATGGCAGGATGTCACACTTAATTTGAATACACGATCGGCCAACCTGGTTTGGAATCCCTACTTCTGCCAGACGGCCGAGAAAATGCAGGTGTGGCGAAGGGTGGACCGGTACGAATACACACCGCCGGAGTGTGTAACGGGGATGCCCGATTTTCTTGGCTATACTAAAATAGCCGAGGTGCCCATCAAAACATCGACGTACAATGATACCAACGGAGGGAAGGGGCTTGCAGTAGGGGCACAATATTGTTATCGTTTAGTGGCTGTGTTTCCATTGCCGGGAGGAGGCGAAAGTTATGTGTCGAAAGATACATGCCTGATGCCCATACTTGCCGATGCACCGGTGATCACGAATGTGACCGTAGATAAAACCAATACGACCGCAGGTCAGATCACTGTAAAATGGAGATCACCATTCGATGTAAGCAAAGCGCAGTTTCCACCGCCTTATTCCTATGAAGTATACCGATCAGAAGGATTGACGGGAGGAACAAAAGTAATTGCCCACACCGGAAAATTGTCTGATTCCACCTTCGTGGATGCAGGTATCAATACCGAAGAAAAAGCCTTTAACTATTATGTAATCTGTTACGATAAAAACGGCGTGAAGGTGGATACTTCTTTTCCGGCCTCTTCCGTGAGGTTAGAAACTAAATCACAACTACAGCAGATTCAATTGACATGGTCGTTTGATGTGCCATGGAGTAATCGCACCCAGGATTATCCAAGGCATTTAATTTATCGTGGCCCATCGGGAGCAACGGAAGCTCAAATGGTTTTGATTGATAGTGTAGATGTAAACACCAAGGCATTTACGTATCTTGATTCAGGGCAGTACAAAAATACTCCCTTATCTGAATCGCAGACCTATTGCTATCGTGTGATGACGCGTGGTGCGTATGGTAATCCCAAAATCAAAGAGCCTTTGCTTAATTTTTCCCAGATCATCTGTGCTCAGCCTAACGATAAAATTCCTCCCTGCAAGCCAGTGTTGGTTACCGAGGGGCAGGGGATCGACTGTGATGCTTTTATTCAAAGCAATTCGTGCAGTGTTTCCACCTTCAGCAATACGTTGAAATGGAGGCGCCCTACCGATGCCGCCTGCAAAGCAGACATCCGCAGCTATACGATTTATTATTATACGGAGGTAGGGGATGAAAAATTAACCGCACTGGCAACGGATGTGAAAGATACCTTTTATATCGATACCAATATTCCTTCCTATGCAAGATGTTATAAAGTGTCAGCGGTGGATCGCTCCGGCAATGAAAGTGAACTGAGTGAGTCGTTTTGTTTTGACAATTGCCCGCATTACGAGTTGCCTAATGTATTCACGCCTAATGGAGATCAGTGTAATGAGTTATTCAGTGCGTACAGTGATCGGTTGATCCTGGATGAAAACGGTAACGACCCTTGTGGCAAGGTTGACTTTATTGACCGTCAGCGCAGGTGTGCCCGTTTTGTGAAAGACGTAAAATTCTCGGTGGTCAATCGTTGGGGAAATGAAGTGTATACGTACACTTCAGGCGGAGAGCGTTCCATTTACATCGACTGGGATGGAAAAGATAAAAATGGTAAGGAACTGACTTCCGGTATCTACTACTATGTAGCAGAGGTCACGTTTGATGTGGTGGACCCTGCAAAACGAAATCAAACTATCCGTGGATGGGTACAACTGATCCGGTAGGTTCTAAGCAAACCATCCTCTTCGATGGAGTATGTAATCTGTGCAATAGCGCTGTTCAATTTGTCATTCATCGCGATCCGCATGGTTCTTTTCAGTTTGCGGCACTACAATCGGCCGTAGGCAAGGCATTTCTGCGGCAACATCATCTTTCCGAAACTAATTTGTATAGTGTTATTCTGGTAAAGGGTGATCGGGTGTATCAACGAAGCAGTGCGGCCTTGCACATAGCCAGAGGACTCACAGGGTTATGGCCATTATTCTATGCATTTATTATTGTTCCCCCCTTCATTCGCAATGGGGTATATGATTGGATTGCCTCCAACCGCTATCGTTGGTTTGGGGAGAAGAATGAGTGCATGATTCCTACGCCTGAATTGAAATCACGATTTCTTGCATAACTTCGCACCTTGATGCGGTTATCCATCGTTATTCGTTAATGGATGTCCGTTCATCAATGATTTTTTAATGGACCATTTTTAACGCACAACGATACTATGAAAGCGTATGTATTTCCCGGGCAGGGCGCCCAGTTCACGGGTATGGGTAAAGATCTTTACGAGGCCAATCCAAAAGTAAAGCAACTCTTCAACCAGGCCGATGCAATTTTAGGTTTTAAAATTTCAGAGGTGATGTTTGCAGGCACGGCCGATGAATTGAAGCAAACCCGTGTTACACAACCCGCTGTGTTTATTCATTCCGTAGCGGTCGCACTTTCCAGCGACACCTTTCAACCTCAAATGGTAGCAGGACATTCGTTGGGAGAATTCTCCGCGTTGGTGGCCAATGGAGCAGTGTCGTTCGAAGATGGATTGAAGCTGGTGTCAAAGCGGGCTCAGGCGATGCAACGTGCCTGTGAGATTAACCCATCCACCATGGCAGCCATTCTTGGTTTGGATGATGCCAAGGTAGAAGAGATCTGTGCTTCTATTACGGAAGAAATTGTGGTGGCGGCCAATTATAATTGTCCTGGTCAGCTGGTGATATCCGGTTCGATAAAAGGAATCGAAATGGCCTGCGAGAAAATGAAAGCAGCAGGGGCGAAACGTGCCTTGCCGTTACAGGTAGGCGGAGCGTTTCACTCGCCATTGATGGAGCCAGCCAAAGAAGAACTGGCGGCAGCAATTGAAGCCACCACGTTTGCTACACCATTATGTCCGGTATATCAGAACGTAAATGCGTTGCCGGCTACTGATATTGCAACCATTAAGAAAAACCTGATCGCTCAGCTCACCGCTCCCGTGCGTTGGACTCAATCCGTGCAAAACATGGTAAAGGATGGGGGTAAGACATTTATTGAATGTGGGCCCGGCAAAGTACTTCAGGGCCTGGTGAAAAAGATTGCACCGGAAGCCGAAGCGCTGAGTTTATAAACTCAGCTTCTTCACTTCAAGAAGATCGGTACACTCGTGCAATAGCTGCGTGTTTGATTGGTGTAAAACCGGATGAATAAAATCCGGAGCGATTTCTACCAACGGGATAAGGGTAAATCTCCGATAAGGAATTTGTGGATGAGGAACCCGAAGATCGGACCCGTTCACGATGGTGTTTCCATAAAAAAGAATATCGATATCGATAATGCGGGTTCCCCATTTTTCGATACGCACCCGTCCCATCTTGCTTTCAATGTCCAACAGGGATTTCAGTAACAGGAAAGGATCTCCTTCGTACGAAATTTCGATTACCTGATTGAGAAAATCGGGCTGATCGGTTTTACCCCACGCGCTGGTCTGGTAGAGCGATGATTCTTTTAAAAGTCTTCCCACATTTTTAATTACGGCTGCTTTTGCCATCGTTAAATGCAATCTCGCATCACCCTGATTGGAGCCTAAAAGAAGAAATACAGAAGTGGACATCGCGTAAAGTAGCAGCTAAAATTATTCAATACCAATCTGTAACTTTAACCCTTTAAAAATATTTTATATGACATTTCTTAAAAATGTTTTCTCTTCCTGTTTAGGTGCGCTGCTGGCAATGGGGGTACTGATTGTTCTGTTCATCATCATCATTAGTGGTTTGATCGGAATGGCCACTTCCTCCAACGAAGCGCAGGTAATTGTGGAGAGTAACTCCGTACTTCTCTTAAAACTGAATACACCCATTACCGAACTGGAGGTAGACGACCCCATCGCATCATTGCTTCCTTCCGGTCAGCAAAGTGTGGGTTTACTACAGCTTCAGCAGGCTATCGCCAATGCCAAGAAGGACGATAAGATAAAGGGAATCTACTTGAATACAGGCGCTATGATGAGTGGGTATTCGACATTGGAAGAAATAAGAAAATCGCTGATCGATTTCAGGTCGTCAGGTAAATGGGTGATCGCTTATGCAAATGATTATACAGAAGGCGCTTATTACCTGGCTTCGGCTGCCGACAAAGTTTATATGAACCCCGAAGGTCAGGTGGAATTCAATGGACTGGCCACCGATGTGATGTTCTTCAAAAAGATGTTTGATAAGCTGAGTATCCGGCCAGAAGTATTTCGGGTAGGTGATTTCAAAAGTGCAGTAGAACCGTTTTTGCGTGAAGACCTTAGTCCGGAGAACAAGCTTCAACTGAACTCCATGTTGAATTCGATTTATGGCAATGTACTGCAGAACCTATCTACGGCCAGAAATATTCCTGTATCTACATTGAAAGAACTATCCGACAAGATGGTGGTGCGCAATGCACGGCAGGCATTGGAGCATGGCCTTGTCGATTCACTTTACTACGATGATCAAGTGAAGGCTGAATTGCGTGAGCGACTTGGATTGAAAGAGAAGGGAAAAATCTCTTTTGTGAAATACAGCAATTACAAAAAGAGCTTTACTGTTTCTGCTTCTTCGGATAACCAGATCGCAGTGATTGTGGCTGATGGTGAAATTGCCCAGGGTGAAGCGAGTCAGGGAATAGTGGGCTCGGCAACTATACGCGAGGCCATTTACAAAGCCAGAACAGATGAGAAGGTGAAAGCCATTGTATTGCGTGTGAATAGTCCGGGTGGTGTGTTTCAGGCAGGTGATGAAATGTGGCGTGAAGTAGTATTGGCTACCGAGGCGAAGCCGGTGATTGCTTCCATGGGCGATTACGCGGCTTCCGGAGGATACTACATTGCCATGGCATGCGATACCATTGTAGCACAGCCCAACACCATCACCGGGTCAATTGGTGTGTTCAGTGTTCTTTTCGATCTCAGTAGTTTTCTGGGAGATAAAATCGGTATTACTTCCGAAGAAGTAAAAACGGGAGAAGTAGGGGAACTGTATAGTGTGACTCGTCCGCTGACGGAATTCGAAAAGAATATTTTACAAACACAGACCGATGAGATCTATGAAATATTCACACGCAAAGCTGCGGAGGGAAGAAAGATGAGTCAGGACGATATCAAAAAGATTGCTTCCGGAAGAGTGTGGACAGGGACTCAGGCGAAAGAAAATGGATTAGTAGATATGCTGGGGAGCTTTGATGATGCAGTAAAGATAGCAGCGACAAAGGCTGGCATTTCGGAAAATTATTCCATCCGGTTTTATCCCCAGCAGAAAACCATACTTGGAAGATTGTTTGAAGACCTGGAAGAAGAAACACAAACCCGTCTGCTGAAAAGTCAGATGGGCGAGTATTACCCGATGTACAGAGAATGGAACCGCATCAAAAACTACCAGGGCACACAAACCCGCATGCCTGTTCAGTTTGAGGTTCGTTAGATAATTGAATACGAAATTTGTTACTCATCCAATAGACCACATATCAATATGAAAAACACGATTCGCACCGATTGGACACGTGAAGAAATAAGTGAAATATACAATCAGCCTGTGATGGATTTGATTTACAGGGCCGCTACGGTTCATCGCCAATATCATGATGCACAGGAAGTACAGGTGTGTACTTTGCTGTCAGTGAAGACAGGTGGTTGTCCGGAAGACTGTGCATATTGCCCGCAGGCTGCCCGCTATCACACTGAAGTGAAAGTACATAAACTGATGGAAGTACAGGAAGTGATGGAGAAAGCACTCGAAGCAAAAGAATCCGGGAGTACACGTTTCTGTATGGGCGCAGCATGGCGCGAAGTGCGCGATAATAAAGACTTTGATAAAGTGTTGGACATGGTGAAGGGGGTAAGTACCATGGGTATGGAGGTGTGCTGTACGTTGGGTATGCTTTCACATGAGCAAGCCAATAAGCTGAAAGAAGCGGGCCTTTATGCCTACAATCACAACCTGGATACCAGCGAAGAGTTTTATGGAGACATCATCACCACGCGCAACTACAGTGACCGTCTGGATACACTGGAAAATGTACGGCAGGCCAAAATATCGGTTTGCTCCGGAGGT
>JAHEZH010000044.1 GCA_023251155.1 Flammeovirgaceae bacterium
GTGCAGCGCTACTTGAGTAAAGTAAGCGGCCCATTGCTCGATCGTATCGATTTACATGTAGAGGTAGTACCGGTGAGTTTTGATGAGATGACGGCTCAACGCAAAACAGAAACCAGTACTGAAATTCGTGAGCGTGTAGTGCGGGCAAGAGAGATTCAATCCGCACGTTTTAAAAACATGGATAATGTGTATTGCAATGCCATGATGCCATCCAATTTGGTGAAAACGATTTGTGTGATCAATGATGCCGGAATGCAACTGCTGAAGACCGCCATGGAACGACTTGGGCTATCTGCACGTGCTTACGATCGCATCCTCAAAGTATCCCGCACCATTGCTGATCTGTCGGGTACGGAAGAAATACAAATTGAACATCTGGCGGAAGCCATACAATACCGGAGCCTGGACAGAGAAGGCTGGGCGGGGTAGGTTTCGTGGATAGTTATAAAGTGAAATCGTTGGCAGTGTTTACGTTTCTCAGGTAGTAGAAAATGCGTAGTTTGAAACCGTGAAACAGACGATTATAATTTACGGTCTTGCGCTTGCCGTATTGATCTTCCTGCTCAAATTTCTCGAGTACCGTTTCTTCGTTCGCGATCTTTCACTGGAATTTTACCTGGGCAGCGTAGCTATCGTGTTCACCGTACTGGGTATCTGGGCCGGACTGCGGCTCACTTCAAAGAAGACCGTGGTCATCACCCAAACGGTTATTCAACCTGACTTTCAGTTTGACCTGGCCCGATTGGAGAAGCTTGGAATCAGTAAACGCGAGTATGAGGTACTCGAACTGATGGCCAAAGGACTCTCCAACCAGGAGATAGCCGATCGGCTTTTTGTGTCCCTCAATACCGTGAAGACACATTCCTCCAACCTGTTTTTGAAGCTGGAGGTGAAGAGACGCACCCAGGCCATTCAAAAAGCCAAGGAACTCCAACTTATTGCCTGAAGCAATCCTGTGTTTTCCGTTTTAATACTCCCACTTTCGTGTGATTACGCTTATTTTTAGCGAATTCATCCTTTCGGGTGAAGGCTTTTGTCCGTTCATAAGCTTGTTTTGAGCATCATCAACTGCAAAAAAACTATGAAAAAAATTATCTGGGTTTACGGCACCATCGCAGGTTGCATCATGGGTGCTATGTTTTTTATCACGGTTCCGTTCTGGCGCAACGGTACCCTGAATATGGAAAGCGGAATGTGGGTGGGCTACACCACCATGATCATCGCCTTGTCGCTGGTGTTTTTTGGAACCAAATCCTATCGTGATCATCAGCAAAACGGAACGATTACGTTCGGCCGCGCTTTCAAGGTAGGAATATTAATTACCGTGGTTGCCTCATTGCTTTACGCACTTTCGTGGGAAGTAGCCTATCATACCGTGTCCAAAGGATTTTCTGAAGAGATGACGAAAAGCTATGTGGCCAAAATGAAGGAAGAAGCTAAAAATGAAGCCGAAGTACAGGCCGCTGTTGCCAAAGCGGAGGAGAATAAAGCCATGTATGAAAATCCACTCATCCGTTTTCCGATGACATTGATGGAAGTATTTCCGGTTGGCCTGCTGGTAACGTTGATCAGCTCAGGGCTGCTTCGTAAAAAAGAAGTACTTCCTGCTTAATTAAGAACAATTACTGAAGCTATTAATAAATTATTTTAACAATCAAAGGTATGAAGCGAGTTACAGGTCTGGGTGGAGTGTTCTTCAAAACGAAAGACCCTAAACAAATTAAAGAATGGTATGGCAAACACCTGGGCATGATACCGGACGAGTACGGTTTTTCTTTTAAGTGGAAAGAGGTGGATAAGCCCGATGCCGAAGAACCCGCTGTTACCGTTTGGAGTCCTTTCAAAGAAGATTCTACCTATTTTAGCCCTAGTGAGAAACCGTTTATGTTCAATTACCGCGTAGAGAACCTGGTGGAACTGCTGAAAGTGCTCAAAGAGGAAGGAGTGCAGATGGTAGGCGAAATGCAGGAATACCCCTACGGAAAATTTGGATGGATCATGGATCCGGACGGCAATAAAATTGAATTGTGGGAGCCCAAGGACTAACAATTCGTACGTGGTGAAAAACGGATCGGTTTCTTTCGTTACGAATGGCTCAACCTAAGGGTATAAAGTGAGCCATTACTTTCATTACATTTGAGAATGAAAATTTCTCTTGGCCGTACCGTTCTTTTGGTTCGTGATTATGACGAAGCATTGCATTTTTATGAAACCAATCTGAATGCAAAGAAAATCTCGGATACGATTTCAGAATCGGGTAAACGTTATCTGCACATTCGTTTTGAGGATAAAGCATTTGGCATCTGGTTGCTGAAAGCGGAAACACCTCAACAGCTGGAGCAGGTGGGGAAACAGACCGCATCGATGCCAGCCCTGGTTTTCTATACGGATGACCTGATGGAGGCTTATCGTCAATTGCTTCGTCATAAAGTCACGATCAGCAAGCCTCCGGTGAATGGAGGAGAGGGTGAATTTAGCTTTCTGCATTTTCTTGACCTTTACGGGAACGAAATGGTGCTGGTACAACTTACCTGATGGTACCTTATCTTTGAACCTGATGACCAACGACTATCTTTCCGGCTGGAGCGAAGTGCTTCTATTTATTATAGGAGGATTGCTTTTCGTTACGTCCGCACTGCTTGTCTCTCGTTTCATCAGACCACATCGCCCCAATGCGGAAAAACAAACTACGTATGAAAGTGGTGAAGAGCCACAGGGCGTGGCATGGATTCAATTCAACATCCGGTTTTATATCATCGCGCTGATCTTTCTTTTGTTTGAAGTAGAGATTGTGTTTCTGTTTCCGTGGGCTACCATTTTTGCGGATGAAAATTTAATCCGGCAAACCAACGGCGCGTGGGGTTGGTTTTCGCTTACCGAGATGGTCATCTTCATTGCTATTCTGGCGATCGGCCTGGCCTACGCATGGAGCAATGGCCACCTGGATTGGGTAAAACCTGATCCCCAACCAACTGATTTTAAATCTCCGGTGCCAACCGATTTTTATACCAAAATCAATGAGCAGTATAGAAGAAAATAAAGTGAAGAGCGAATCAGTCGTGACTGCTTCAGTGGAAGATCCTTCTACTTTTGCTTACCAAGAATCATTAGGCAATAGCGGAGTAATCATCACCCCCCTGGATAACCTTTTCAACTGGTCACGCTTGTCTTCACTTTTCCCGATGACTTTTGGGCTGGCATGTTGTGCGATCGAGTTTATGAGTACGGGTACGTCACCTTACGATATGGAACGCTTCGGCATGCCACCACGTGCTACTCCACGCCAGAGTGATGTGATGATTATTTCAGGTACGGTCACCTTCAAGATGGCTGACCGCATCAAAAGATTATATGAACAGATGGCGGAGCCACGCTATGTGATTTCCATGGGCTCCTGTGCCAACTGTGGAGGCCCTTACTGGCAGCATGGCTACCATGTAGTGAAGGGAGTAGACCGCATTATACCTGTTGATGTTTATGTACCCGGCTGCCCGCCAAGACCGGAGGCCTTGCTGGAAGGTATTCTGAAATTGCATGAGAAGATAAGAGGGGAGAGTTTGATGAATGCTAAATCGTAATGCAATGGAACAGATTATTACACTCATAGAATCCATTATCAACGAATCGGTGAAACGGGAAGTCAACTGTACTCCTGAAACGGTGAATCTTCCCGCTGGCGTGTTCGTATCCGTAATGGAAGGGTTGTATCAAAATCCCTCCACCTACTTTGATCAGCTCTCCTGCATCACCGGTATCGATAATGGCCCGCAAGCCAACACCATGGAAGTGATCTATCATTTGTATTCCATTCCGTTCAATCAATCATTGGCCATTAAAGTTGTTCTTCCCAGAGATCATGCAACCATTGATAGTATAAGTGCAATATGGAAGAGTGCCGACTGGCTGGAACGCGAAGTGTATGATATGTTCGGTATTCATTTCAACAATCATCCTGACCTGCGTAGAATACTCCTGCCGGCAGACTGGGAAGGGCATCCGTTGCGCAAGGATTACCAGCATCAGGAAGCGTATCGTGATATTAAAGTAAAACTCTGATCATGGCGCTGCATTCCACCGTTACCGAAAATAAAATTCAATACAAGTTCAACGATACCAATCTTGAACGATCTGAACCGAATAAGTTCCATGCGCGTGAGCTGCGTACGGAAGAGATGATCATCAATCTCGGCCCGCAGCATCCGTCCACCCACGGTGTATTGCGCCTCGAGGTATTATCGGATGGCGAAGTGGTAAAAGATGTAGTGCCGCATATTGGCTATCTGCACCGTTGCTTTGAAAAACACGCAGAAAATTTGCCTTACAATCAGATTATTCCATTTGTTGATCGGCTGGATTACGTAGCATCGATGAACAATGAGCACGCGTATGCGATGGGGGTAGAACGCATGCTGGGTATCCGTGAGCAAATTCCCAAGCGAGTTGAATATATCCGGGTATTGGTTGCTGAACTGAATCGTATCGCCTCCCATCTTATTGCTATCGGTACGTATGGATTAGACCTTGGTGCATTCACACCGATGTTTTGGGCCATGCGCGATCGGGAACATATACTTCGCATGTTGGAATGGACGTGCGGCTCACGTCTCTTATACAATTATATCTGGATCGGAGGGTTGTTCTACGATGTACCGGTCGGCTTTGAAGACCGGGCAAAAGAGTTTGTCGATTATTTCAGGCCGAAACTTGATGAGCTGGAAAATATACTGATCACCAACAAAATATTCATTGACCGTACCGCTCACGTAGGTGTACTGCCGATGGATCTCGCTATCAATTGCGGAGTCACGGGTCCTATGCTGAGAGCTTCCGGCTTACGCCTGGATTTGCGCAGAGTGGATGCCTATTCGGTTTATCCTGAACTGGATTTTGATATTCCTATCGGAGAAGGTAAGATGGGTACATTGGGCGACTGCTGGGACAGAACCTGGGTTCGCTTTCAGGAGATGAAAGAGTCACTGAAGATAATAGCGCAGTGCGTTGTGAAATTAAAAGGAGATCACGCACGCACCCGTGATTTCGACCCGCAAGCATTAGTCCCCAGGAAAATTCGTCCTAAGGCACAGGATTTTTATATACGTGCAGAGAACCCAAAAGGTGAATTGGGTTTCTTTTTTCGTGCCGATGGAAGAAATGATTTTCCTTTCCGTTGTAAAGTAAGATCGTGTTGTTTCTCTAATCTTTCGGTACTACAGGAGATATCCAAAGGGGTATTGATTGCTGATTTGATCGCTATTGTCGGATCAATTGATATGGTGATGGGAGAGGTGGACCGGTGATACTTGATACCGGGTTTCCCGATCTTGGATAGATAAAGTGTTCTGTTTCGATTTCTTCAGTACCTGTTCTGCTCAGCTGGATGGCAATATCATATAATACATTTTTTTCCTATGCTCAAAATATTCAACACGGCTCAAATCAGGGAGTGGGATAATTACACCATTCACCATGAGCCAATTGCTTCGGTTGATCTGATGGAACGCGCCAGCAAAGCATTTGTACACTGGTTTGTGGATCGGTACACTACTTCATGCCGTGTGTCTGTTATCTGTGGCACGGGTAATAATGGGGGCGATGGTTTGGCCATTGCACGTCTATTGAAAGAGTCGCATTACCGTGTCAGTGTGTTCATCGTTCGCGGAGGAAAAGAATCAGACGATTTTAAAGCCAATTTAAGCAGGTTGCATCAGGTGCCGATCAAAGAGATCGTGAACTCAGTGGATACGGCTTTATTTACCGATGCAGATATACTGATCGATGCACTATTTGGTTCGGGGTTATCCCGCCCCGTTGAAGGTATTTACGCGCGTGTGATGGATTGCATCAACGAGGCTCGTGCCGTTCGTATAGCAGTAGATATTCCTTCCGGTCTAATGGCCGATCATCATTCAACGGGTAAGATGGTAAAAGCGGATCATACTGTTTCATTTCAAAATCCCAAGCTTGCTTTTTTGTTTCCTGAAAATCAGTCTTACGTAGGAGAGTGGCATATCGTAGATATTGGGCTGGACAATACCTTTGCCACCGAGCGGGAAACTCCGTATTACTATACGACAAAAGAAGCAGCGAAAGAACTCCTCAAGCCACGACTGAAGTTTTCGAATAAAGGCACGCATGGAAAAGCATTGCTCATTGCCGGTAGCTATGGTAAGATGGGGGCATGCATTTTGTCGGCACGTGCTGCCTTACGGTCTGGTATTGGTTTGTTGACACTGCATATTCCCAAGACGGGTTATGTCGTCATACAAACCGCGGTGCCCGAAGCCATGGTTTCCATCGATGAACAGGAGGAATTCTGTTCTAACGTGCCTTCGCTGGAAACCTATTCGGCCATTGGTATAGGCCCTGGTCTGGGGCAGCAGAAGCAGACCGTTGGCGCATTTTGGAAAGTCCTGGAGTCCGGTAAGCCATTGGTGATTGATGCCGATGCACTCAACATACTGAGCACACATCGTGAGCTACTTCATATCGTCCCGCAAGGAAGTATCCTGTCACCACACCCCAAAGAGTTTGAGCGGCTGGTCGGAACATGGAGTAACGACTTCGAGCGACTGCAGAAACAAAGAGAATTAGCCCAACAATTAAAATCGGTAGTCATTGTAAAAGGAGCACATACTTCCATTGCTTCAGCGGATGGCAAGGTGTACTTCAATAGCACAGGCAATCCGGGTATGGCAACCGGTGGAAGTGGCGATGTGCTTACAGGTATTCTCACCAGCTTCCTGGCTCAGAACTATAGGGCAGAAGCGGCGGCTATTCTAGGAGTTTACCTTCATGGAGCTGCCGGGGATGCCGCAGCGCAAGTTAACACCATGTATGCCATGACTGCTTCCGACATTGATGAGCATTTGCCGGCCGCATTTAAGGATTTAGCAGGCTGATGTTGAGCTAAAATCGAGGTTTGTCCTGGTATTTTGACTATTTATCTTTATTCGTGTAAAAAATTCACACCTTTTTTAAACCTTTGGATCATAAATTGCATCTAAAGGATAATAAATGACGTAAAACACAGTTAATGCAGGCTTTCAGAACCATATTGATTGTATTATTCGCTTTTCTTTTCATTTTTTCTGTGAAAGCACAGGTGAAAGAGGAGTCTTTTGGTACAGATCCGGTGAAATCGATTCATCTTTTCCCCAATCCTGCAGTGGAATACCTGAGCGTTCGTTTTGAAACGCCACAGGCGAAAACCGTGAAATTTGCTCTCCATAACATTATCGGTAACGAAATCGCGGTGGAGTCTGAAATTCAGGATGAATATGAAATCCATCTTAAAGTAAAGGATCTTCCTACCGGCTATTACCTGCTCACCGTTCGCGAAGGAGCAAGCAACCAGCGCAGCACCTTCAAGTTTCTGAAGCGCTAATCCTTTTTTTACTAAGTACACTTTCTCTATTTTTCAGGAATATTAATCCCTGAAGCCATTGAGTTGCATTCTTGCAGTTGATATCGGCACTACCAGTACCAAAGGTTTGGTGGTACAGTCCGATGGAGAAGTCCTTTCCTCATCACATCGCGCTTACATTACTTCTTATCCTCAACCGGGTTACGCAGAGCAATCTGCGGATGAACTTTGGAATGCCGTAAAGCAGGTCATCATCGAAAGTGGTGAACGCTATCGCGATCAAATCAGCGGCATTAGTTTCAGTTGTGCCATGCATAGCTTACTGGTGGTAGATGAAAAGGGGAATGCACTAAGCCCGGTTATCATCTGGGCGGATACCCGTAGTGCGGCATTGGCAAAAGCACTGCGTACATCCGATGAGGGGAAGCGGATGTATATCACCACGGGTACGCCGATTCATCCTTCCTCGCCACTATGCAAACTGGCGTGGATGAAAAGAGAGCAGCCCGGATTGTTTCAATCGGCTTTTAAATTGGTCTCCATCAAAGAATACATCTGGTTTAAATTAGTAGGAAAATGGGAAATCGATTATTCGCTCGCCTCAGCTACGGGGCTTTTCGATATTCATCAACTGCAATGGATGCCCGAAGCGCTGGCCTTTGCCGGTATTGATGAATCGAAATTGTCGAAGTGTGTTTCTCCGTATCACACCTTCACCGGAATAGAGAAGTCATTAGCCAGCGAGTTAACCATCAACGCCAGTGTCAATCTGATTATAGGTGGAAGTGATGGCTGCCTGGCCAACCTGGGGAGTGGGGTGATGAGTGCGGATGAATTGTCCGTCACGATCGGAACCAGCGGTGCGGTGCGCACGACCTCACGCACGTGCAAGGAAGACCAGCAGCAGCGTGTATTTAATTACCGTCTTGATGAGGATCATTTTATCGTAGGTGGTGCCACCAACAATGGTTCGGTGTTATTGAGTTGGTTCAGTGAAAACATTCTCAAAGAGCAACCTGATGCTCCTTTGTTTGTAGATCGTGCCATGGAGATTGCACCGGGTAGTGAAGGATTGATTTTTCTTCCCTACGTGATGGGGGAGCGCGCCCCGTTTTATAATCCCGATGCGTGTGCCTTGTTTTTTGGATTGGCTCAGCATCATACTCATGCGCACATGATGCGTGCATTGCTGGAAGGCATTTGCTTCGAGCTGCGGAGTATTGTAGAAGCCGTGGAGGCCAGTACAGGTAAAGCATCGAGAGTGATTGCCAGCGGTGGCTTCACTGGGTCAGCGGGATGGGTGCAATTGCTGGCCGATATTCTAAACAAAGAAGTAAGCATTACCGATTCCAACAATGCGTCCGCTCTGGGCGCGGCCAAGATAGGTTTCAGGGCCTTGAAGATGAGGTATGATTTCAACGATGCGCAACGCGAGCGTTCATTCTTCCCAACGGAAGGAAATACGGCCCGGTATAATCCGTACTATGTGCTATTCGGTGAGCTCACGGACGTACTCCAGGATAAAATGGACAGGATTACCGCATTACAAAGCGGACTGCTTCCTAAATAAAGACGTTGGGTGGGTTACTAAAGCGTTCCTTTTTCATTAATAGGAACTAAATCCATTTCTTCATGCAGGTCGGACTCATCGGGTTAGGCAAAATGGGATATAATCTTGCCCTCAATTTCAGGAACAATCATCATGAAGTAATTGCCTTTGATGTCAATAAGGTGGCTATGCGAAATATTGCTGCCTGTGGTATCCGCACGGCACATAGTGTCACTCATTTGTTGAGTGGAATGACCGGCAGGCGAATCATCTGGATTATGGTTCCTGTTGGCAATGCCATTGATGTGATCATCAACACACTTAAAAACCATCTGAATAAAGGAGACATTGTAATTGATGGGAGCAACTCGCATTATTACGATACCATTTCACGCGCTAAAGAACTGGCAAAGGCAGGAGTTCATTTTCTCGACTGCGGTACTGGCGGAGGTGTAGCAGGTGCGCTCAACGGGATCAGTGCCCTGGTGGGAGGTGAAAAAGAAATTGCTGACTATTGTCAGCCGCTCTTTCAATCGATCTGCACTGCTGACGGATATTTATATTGTGGTAAAACAGGCAATGGTCATTTTACCCGGATGGCCTGCAGCGATAGGGATCATGATGGAAAACCAGTTATTTCAGAAGGCATGCGGGCACTGCATCGTTATACAGGCCAAGCACATTGGGTGGAATTCACTCACGCAGGGAAAAATCCCCAGGGAAGTTTTATCCGTAGTTGGTTGAACTAGCGGAGAAGGAAATACTCATTGATTTAGATCTGAATCGAAGAAGTCCTCTCACTTTGAATAGCAGGATTACCCCTGGCCCAGATACGTTCTGACCAATTCAATAAACCGGTTAATCTCTTCTTCCGTGGTATCCCAGGAACACATCAGACGTACTTCGTTGAGCTGGTCGTTCCAGCTGTAGAAGGGAAATTCGTTTTGTAATAGTGGGATGATCTGCGGAGGCATGATTACAAAGACTCCGTTGCCTTCTACTTTCTGAGTTACTTTTACCTGAGGAATTTGCCTTAATCCTTTGTCGAGAAGCTGTGCGAGACGGTTGGTTTGTGTGGCATTGCGTTTCCATAGATCGTGGCTGAGCAGTGCCTCAAATTGTGCAGAGATGAACCGCATCTTGGAGTTGAGCTGCATGCCCTGTTTGCGGATGAATTTGAAATTCCTTGCCAGTTCAGGCTTGAAGAAGAGGATGGCTTCACCGAACATTAATCCATTCTTGGTTCCGCCAAAGGAAAGTACATCCACACCGGCATCTTTTGTGAATTCGCGAAACGGTTTATTGAGACTTACGGCAGCATTGGCAATACGTGAGCCATCCATGTGCACGTATAAATTATGTTTTCTCGCCACCGCGCTTAATGCCTTTACTTCTTCTACTGTATAGACCGTTCCGTATTCGGAAGACTGTGATATGGAAATCACTTTTGCCTGCGGATGATGCTGATCATCGATGCGTTGTATTTTTTGCTCCACCTGCTGTGCCGTGATCTTCCCATCTGCAGATGAAATAGTCACCAGTTTGCAGCCGGTAAACTTCTCTGGCGCTGTAGATTCATCCACATTGATATGCGCACTTTCGGCACACAGTATGGAGTTGTAGGAATTGGTCAGAGCAGATAATCCCAGTACATTGGCACCAGTACCGTTGTACACGAAGAAGACTTCAATGTCCTCACCGAATAAGCCTTTGAATTTATCGGTTGCGCGTGCCGTGTAGTCATCGCTTCCATATGAACCCGCATGATGATGATTGGCTTTCACTAATGCTTCCATGATTTCGGGATGTACACCTGAATAATTATCGCTCGCAAAAGTCTTCATGGGTAGTAGTTAATAGTTAGTAGTGAATAGGTGATGCATTTCGATTGATTTTTAACTATTCACCACTCACCCGAATCAGAAAGTGACGCTGTACGTAAGCACTTCGTTCTTGCGTTTTACTTTTACTGGAACCGTCTGGCCTTTTTCAAATTTACCCAACGCTTCCATGTAGTTCTGGATGTCTTTGATTTCGTGTTCTCCGATCTGCACTACAATATCGCCGGCAAGTAATCCTGCTTTCTGTGCCGGCTTGCCATCCGATACGCCATCAATCAACAGACCTTCTACATCAGATGTATAGCTCGGCATTACTCCCAATGTTACTTTAAATGAACGTGAACCTCCCATAGATTTATTTTTAGTAGTTAAGAAAGCAAGTTTCGGTTGTGCGTCCAGCTCATTCACCAGTTTTACAATGGCATTCAATACCTCTACTTCGCCTTTGTAGTTGATTTTATCCCAATCGTCAGAAGGCTTGTGGTAGTCGTTGTGCGAGCCCGTGAAGAAATGCAACGCAGGAATATTCTTTACATAGAAAGAACTGTGATCACTTGGCCCCATGCCCGATGAATCGGTTTTAACGATCAATTGATCATTGGACAACTTATCAAGTACCGTACTCCATGATGGACTTGTCCCCACTCCGCTTACCGATAGATTTTTTGATTCCGGCAAACGACCAATCATATCCATGTTGATCATATAGGTTACTTTGCTCAGATCGATGGTAGGATGTTCAGTGAAATACTTCGATCCGTATAAACCCAGTTCTTCTCCACTGAAGCAAATGAAAAGGAAATTGTTTTTCTCTTTCTTTCCGTTTTTCTGAAAGTAACGTGCCAGCTCAATTACACCCGCAGTGCCCGATGCATTATCATCCGCGCCGTTGTGAATCTTTCCTTTCGGATTGGCGTCTAACGAACTCCCATCATTACCCAGGCCTAAATGATCGTAGTGTGCACCAATGATGATGGTGTTTTCTGCGCCATTGTCAATGTACCCGATAATGTTTTCGGCTGTACCTTCTGTACCCGTACCATGTACTCCTGATTTAAATGCAAAAGGCTGATCATATCCCTTCTCCCCTTTAGGTAAAAGCTGAATGGCTTTGAATTGTTTTTCGATGTAAGCGTTTGCTTTCTTTTCTCCCTCCGAACCCGTATTGCGCCCTTCGTATTCATCGCTGGCCAGTGTCCTGATGTGCTCTTTGATTTTGTCAGCTTCAATCTTTTGTGCCTGGCAGCTGATGATGCTGAGTGCGAAGACAAGGGTGATGTATGTGTATTTCATGTGGGGCAATGGTATAGCGGTTACTCTTTTAAATTTTACTTCTGGTTACCGGCTACAGGCTATAAAAAAAGCGTGTAGCCAGCTATTCGGTTTAAAACTCTGCATTACCCGGATATCGTGGGTAAGGAATTACATCGCGGATGTTGGTCATGCCGGTTACAAATAAAATCAATCGTTCAAACCCTAATCCAAAACCTGCATGTGGTGCGGAACCAAACTTGCGCAGGTCAAGGTACCACCACAGTTCTTTCTCCGGAAGGTTCATTTCGTGTACCCGTTTCAATAGATTTTCATAACGTTCTTCACGTTGCGAACCTCCGATGATTTCACCAATGCCGGGGAACAATACGTCCATCGCAGCGACCGTTTTGCCATCATCGTTCTGGCGCATGTAGAATGCTTTGATGTCTTTCGGGTAGTTATACAAAATCACCGGCTTCTTGAAATGTTTCTCCACCAGGAAGCGCTCGTGCTCACTTTGCAAGTCAACCCCCCATTCATCAATGAGGTATTGAAATTTTTTCTTCTTGTTAGGGGTTGAGTTTTTCAGGATATCAATTGCTTCGGTGTAGGACAGGCGCTGGAAATCATTTTCAACCACAAACTTCAGGCGATCGATCAATCCCAGTTCATTGCGCTGCTCCTGTGGTTTGCTGGCCTCCTCTTCGGCTGCACGCTTATCCAGAAATTCCAGATCTTCCTTGCAGTTATCCAGCGCATACTTGGCCAGGTATTGCAGGAAGTCCTGCGCCAGTTGCATATTGTCATTGATGTCATAGAACGCCATCTCCGGTTCGATCATCCAGAACTCGGCCAGGTGGCGCGTGGTATTTGAGTTTTCGGCCCGGAAAGTAGGTCCGAAGGTATATACTTCGCCCAATGCCAACGCATAGGTTTCACCTTCCAGCTGTCCGGAAACGGTGAGGTTGGTTTCACGTCCGAAGAAATCTTCCTTGTAGTTGACTTTCCCGTTTTCATCGCGTGGAGGGTTTTCGGCATCCAGCGTGGTTACCCGAAACATGGCACCGGCACCTTCCGCATCCGATCCGGTAATTACCGGAGTATGCACGTAAAAGAAACCGCGGTCATTATAAAACTGATGCACAGCAAAAGCCATGGCATGACGTACCCGCATTACTGCTCCGAACGTATTGGTGCGCGAGCGAAGGTAGGCGATCTCACGTAAAAACTCCAGGGAGTGCTTTTTGGGTTGCAAGGGAAACTTTTCAGGATCGCTATCACCCAGTATTTCCAATTGATTTACTTTTAGTTCCACCGCTTGTCCACTGCCAAGGGAAGCAATCAATTCTCCTCCAACAGCTACACAGGCTCCGGTTGTAATGCGCTTTAACGTGCTTTCCTCCAGTGAATTAAGTTCAACAACGGCTTGGATGTTATTAATCGTGGAGCCATCATTGATGGCAATAAAGCGATTGCTTCTGAATGTACGTACCCATCCTTTGACGACTACGGTTTGCCCTGTTGGTTCGGTAACAAGGAGTTGTTTGATCTTCGTTCTTTTCATCTCTTAATATGTGGCCTATCCGATTAATTCGTTTTAACTTAACGTCAAGTTGGTTTACCTGCTTTCGCTGCCTTAGTGTAATGCTTTTGCCTTGGCATTTCACAAGGCTGCAAAAAACGTCAATTTGCTTTTTTTATCAAAGGGCTTACTTTCAAATACTTGCTTGTTTTGTATGGATTATCGTGCTGATTTATAATTACTTTCCACTCTGGCCTGATTTATGTGTTTTGACCGCGTGTGTGAATTGATAACTTTGCTAACGAAATGACCCTTTAATGCAGAGACTTGGTTTAAATCAATCGTTACAACAAAAACTGTCGCCCCAGCAGATTCAGTTTATAAAACTGTTGCAGGTGCCTACGGCCGAGTTGGAGCAACGCATTGAAGAAGAAATGGAACTGAATCCGGTTCTGGAAGAGGGCGAGCAGGAGGACGAAGGTCCGCAGGCGGAAGAAGAGAACAAAGAAGAAGAAGCTCCGCAGGAAGAGACTCCGGAGACCGAAGATAACTTCAACGATCAGGAAGATCAGCCTTTATCGAAAGAAGACGATATCGACATCAAAGACTACCTGCGCGATGATGATTACAGTGGCTACAAAATGCAGGGCGATGGCGATGAAGAAGATGACCGTGATATGCCGATTCCTACTTCGTCATCATTACATGAAACACTGATGACCCAGCTGGGATATCTTGGCCTTAACGATCGTGACTATGCAATTGGTAAACAGCTGGTCGGGAGTATTGAAGGAGATGGATACATTCGCAGAGACCTGGAGTCCATTGTGAATGACCTTGCCTTCTCTCAAAGTATTGAGACCACCCACGAAGAGCTGGAAGAGATTTTAAAGAAGATACAGTCGTTTGACCCCTCCGGCATTGCTGCACGCAATTTACAGGAATGCTTACTGCTGCAGCTTGATCGTATGGATGATGGGCAGGATGTAGACGTGATTGTAGCAAAACGTATTTTGAGCGAATGCTACGATGAGTTTACCAAGAAACATTATCCGAAGATCATGAAGAAACTGGATCTGAATGATGAGGATTATGTGAAAGACGCGATTGAGTTGATCGTGCGCCTCAATCCCAAGCCAGGTGGTGAATCCTCTTCCGGGATGGTGAAGAATCAATACGTCATTCCTGATTTTATTCTTACCAATAACAATGGAAAGCTGGAGCTGGCGCTGAACTCGCGCAATGCGCCTGAGTTGCGAATAAGCCGGTCGTATTCAGAGATGTTTAAGGCTTACGACAAAGGAGACAAGAAAGACAAGAAGCTGAAAGAAGCCGTTACCTTTGTAAAACAGAAACTGGATTCGGCCAAGTGGTTTATTGATGCCATCAAGCAGCGCCAACATACGTTGCTTCGTACGATGCGTGCCATCGTGGATTTTCAATACGACTATTTCCTTGAAGGAGATGAAACCAAGCTGCGGCCAATGATTCTCAAAGACATAGCCCAGATGATCGGTATGGACATTTCTACGGTGAGCCGTGTGGCCAGCAGTAAAACTGTGCAGACAGACTTTGGTATGTTCCCATTGAAATACTTTTTCTCCGAAGGGATCACTACTGATTCAGGCGAAGAAGTAAGTAGCCGTGAAGTAAAGCAGATCATCAAAGACCTGATTGAGCAGGAAGATAAATCGAAACCGTATTCAGACGATAAGCTGGAAGAACTGCTCAATGAGAAAGGATACAATATCGCCCGCCGAACGGTAGCCAAATACCGTGAGCAGATGAATATACCGGTGGCACGTTTAAGAAAAGAGATGTAAGGTGAGAGTCGCTGCGCAGGTTATTTCTTTTGTGTTCCATCCACTATTGCTTACTTCTTATCTCACCGTATTGCTGTGCGTGTTTTTTCCACCTCTGCTGATGGTGGCCCCCGGCAAGATCTGGCTTATGGCCGGATTTATATTTGCGGTCACTTTTGCGTTGCCTGCTATCAACCTGGTTATTTTTCGCTACTTCGGAAATATCTCATCACTCACCATGCGTGAACGAAAAGAACGGGTGATGCCATTCTTCTTCATCGCCATTATGTACACCATGGTGACGGTGTTGTTTTATTATAAACTTCCGGTAAGTTCAAATCTGGTACGGCTGCTCATGATCATCTCCGCGCTGATTATCATTGCAGCGATAGCCACCCTTTTTTATAAAGTGAGCATTCACAGTCTGGCCATGTGGGGAGGAATCGGCATCTTACTTCCGTTAAACAAAATGGTCGTCACAGGAGAATTACTTTACCCGACAGCCGGAGTAATTGTGATCACCGGTGTGGTTATGTCTTCCCGCTTGATTCTCAATGCACATGTGCCACGCGAAATACTGATTGGAAGTTGTATCGGATTTGTGGTAGGCCTGGGGGGGATGTTTATTCTTTTCTGATCCTCTTCGGATAAGTGCATTATTCTTCCGTGGAGTGTAAGCTTATCGGTTGATGACAGACGCAGATCGCTGCATCACTTGCGCCTCTGTAGGTTTGACAGGAAGAGGAAAAACAGTAGCTACTTTTAAACTTTGTTTAGATGGTTCGCTGGTGAACGCTCTAAACAAAGTTCTCTAAAACCCCTCATACATCTTCTCTTCGCGCGGCTGCGCATTGAACATGAAATGCGTATTGAGCTAATCCGCATGGCGAGTGTCTTGATACAAAAACGAGGACGGTACCTGCTTCGAATGAGTTAATCATCAGAAACAGTAATCAAGCCATTGTCATGCTGTCCATCTTAATGATATGACGTGCGGCACGATAGGCGTCATCGTTATAAAAACCTGACAATACGCGGTGAGCAATCTGTTCAATCACCAGTTCATCATCCGACTTGCCTTCTTTGCCTCTCCAGAAAACCCGGTTGGGGTGGCGTCTCATATCGGCCACATAAGCTTGTGCGTGCTGAAATTGATCATCCGTGAACGTGATGGTAAAGCAGGTTTTTACTTTTTGGGTTTCCATAATGTGTAAATTTTAAAATTCCCTATCGTGATCCGTAAGATTGGCAACACTTGTGCCAGATCAGTGACACGATTTTACTTAAAATTGTGTTATAGACGCAACTCCCTTGACCGGAGGCGGGCATAATTGTTCGCCAATGGAACAGCGGAAAGTTGCTACCTTTGAACCGAAATATGCGTCATCACGAAATTCATACTCTAGCCAACGGCATTCGTGTCGTTCATAATAGGGTCACCACTACCAAGATTGTTCATTGCGGTATCATGCTCGATATCGGTAGCCGCGATGAAAATCCGGCTAACCAGGGGATCGCTCATTTCTGGGAACATATGGCTTTTAAGGGAACACGTAAGCGCAAAGCTTTTCATATTCTTAATCGTCTCGAATCCATCGGTGGCGAATTGAATGCTTTTACCGATAAGGAAAAAATTCTTTTCTATGCATCCCTGCGGGATGACTACTTTGAGAAGGCGGTAGAGCTGCTTGCCGACATTACGTTTGATTCTATTTTTCCTTCGGGTCAGATCGATCGGGAACGAAATGTGATCCTTGAAGAGATGTCGATGTACTACGATGATCCGGAAGATTCACTTCAGGATGAATTTGATGCGGTGATCTTCTCCGGTCATTCCCTGGGCATGAATATCCTGGGTACGGAGAAAACAGTGAAATCTTTTAAACGAAATAATTTCCGCCAGTTTGTAAAAGAAAACCTCGATACACGCAAAGTAGTGTTCAGTTGTGTGGGCAATGTTCCCATGGAAAAAGTAGTACAGCTTGCTGAAAAATACTTAGGGCCTATTCCCCGGCTACGCTCGAATAAAGTACGCACCAGGTTCACCGGCTACAAAGCAAAAGAACTGGTGTTACAACGCGATGTGAAACAATCCCGCTGTGCGATAGGCCGGGCTTCCTATAAGCTTACGGACGAGAAGCGCAAAGATTTCTATATGCTTACCAATATATTAGGAGGGCAGGGGATGAATTCACGTTTGAATATATCGTTGCGTGAGAAGCGTGGTTTTGTTTATTCCATCGGGGCGCAATATGTGCCTTTTACCGACACCGGTCTGTTTGTGATTTCATTTGGAACGGAACCCACCCAGATGAAGAAGAGCATTGCCCTGGTGAAAGAAGAGTTACGCAAGATGCGGGAAGAGCCGTTGGGCACAAAACAGTTATCCGCAGCCAAAGAACAAATGCTGGGACAGATTGCCATGGCTGAAGAGAGCAATATCAGCTTCATGATGATGATGGCCCGTAACCTGCTTGATCTGGGAAGAGTAACTACGCTGGACGAAATATTTGAGAGTGTGCGCAACACCACCTCGGCCCGCTTAATGGAGATTGCCAATGATATGTTCAGAGAAGATAAGCTGAGCTACCTGATCATGGAGCCGAACAAGTAGAATATTGTCTAATATCCAGTAGAGTAACGCGTCATGGAATTTATCGATCCTGAATTACAGAATTATTCTGAAGCACACACTTCACCTGAATCCGATCTGCTAAAGAAAATCAACCGTGATACGCACAGCCTTGTAATGAAACCGCGTATGTTATCAGGGCATATGCAGGGCCGGTTTTTATCATTCATCAGCAAAATGATTAAGCCAAAAACGATTCTCGAAATCGGAACGTACACTGGCTATTCTGCACTTTGTCTTGCGGAAGGATTAGCACCCGGTGGCAAGCTGATCACGATTGATGTGAATGAAGAGTTGGAGAACCGAGTAAGGGGATATTTCAATGCCTCCGGTTATCAGCATCAGATTGATTTTAAAATCGGCAATGCCAGGGAAATCATTCCGGAATTGTCCGGACCATTTGATCTGGTATTCATCGATGCCGACAAGGCAAGCTATTCCGCTTATTATGATCTGGTCATCGATAAAATTCCCTCAGGCGGATTTATACTGGCCGATAATGTATTGTGGAGCGGAAAAGTAATCGATACGAACCCGGGTAAAGACACACAAACCATCCTTGCATTTAATGATAAAGTACACAATGATGCGCGGGTAGAGAACGTTCTCCTTCCGGTACGGGATGGGATTACATTGATACGAAAGTGGTAAACCGACAACGGTTGGCCATCTACTGTCGGTCGTAGTCGGTGGGCAATAATATTTTTACTACATTTACGTCAACATGAGATTTTTTGCAGTCGCACTCATTTTTTTCGGAGTTGCTGCCTCATACGCACAGGCTCCTGAAGTGCCCCATAAGATGCAGTTCGCAGGTATGACACTCACTATACGTGATGATGCCAGACGCGAAATACAGGCTGATGTGGATGCACTCACTCGTTCGCCCAAGCATTTCAATATCAAGGCAGAGCGGGCTAAAACCTATTTCCCCACCATTGAAAAGATCTTCGCGGAAGAAAACCTTCCAGATGATTTCAAATACTTGGTATTGCAGGAGAGTGCATTGATACCTGATGCGGTTTCCGTTTCCGATGCGGTTGGGTTCTGGCAGTTTAAAGACTTTACGGCCATGGAGATGGGGATGCGTGTCGACAAGGAAATAGACGAACGCAAAAACCTGGTGTCGGCTTCACGTGGTGCGGCCAGGTATCTCAAGAAAAACAACACCCTGTTTGATAACTGGCTGTATGCATTACAATCGTATCAGATGGGAGCTGGTGGAGTGCAGCGATCAGTCGGGGAAAAGAATTATGGAGCTAAAAACATGGACATCACCAAGGAAACGTATTGGTATGTGAAGAAATTTTTAGCACACAAAGTAGCATTCGAAGGTGCATTGAAAGGAGAGCCCTTAGTGAAGGTAATGGATTATCAGCCCGGGGTGGCCCTATCAACCCGGGAAGTAGCAGAGCAACTTTCGATTGAAGAAGCCAAGCTACTGGAGTACAACAAATGGATACTGAAAGGGAATATTCCCAACGATAAGAAGTATGTGTTACTTATTCCGATCGGCGAAACCGGTGCCGATGTGAGTAAGTTAATTGCGGCCTCACCTAAAAATCAGGAGACGAAACCGGTAGTTGTCGCTACTACTAAACAAGAAAAACCATTAGTACCTCGCATTTTTATTAATGGAGTTCCTGCAGTGAAAGCGCTGCAAGGCGAGAAGCTGGCCGCACTGGCGGCACGTACACAGGTAAAGCTATCCGATCTGATCAGGTTTAATGACATCACGTCCGATCATCAATTAATCGCCAATCAGTATTACTTCATTGCGCGGAAAAAAGGAAAGGGAGAAAAGCCATTTCATCAGCTGGCAAAAAATGAGGACCTGTGGCTGGTGTCTCAGTTGTATGGAATACAATTAAAGAAGCTCAGGAAATTCAATCGGATGCAACAGGAAGAGAAATCACTTCAGGCGGGGACTACCGTATGGCTCAATGCAAAAATGCCCAGGTCAAATAGCACGTCTCCGGTGATGATGGCCGACAACGGATCTGCTGTTGTACAGATCTCCGAAGAGACATTTGACTGGCAAGGCAATGAAGGTGAACCCGTGAAGACCGAACCGGTAAAAATGGAGCCGGTAAAAAACGAGCCTGCAAAAAGCGAACCCGTAAAGGTGAGTGAAGCACCGGTACAAAAGGTGCCTGCTGATACCATTAAGGCCGTAGTTGCTCCGGTTTCGGTTATTGATCTGATCGAAAAGATAGGTGGAACTGAAAAAAAGCACATCGTGCAACAAGGTGAAACGTTGTATACCATTGCAAAAATCTATGCGGTAAGTGTATCGGATATTTCACGATGGAATTCATTGAATCTTCAACAGCCTATTTCACCGGGTCTGTCACTCAAAATACTTGTCAGTGAACCTGTTGCAAAAAATGAGACGACTGTTTTAGCAACAGAAACAACAACAACTCCTTCGGTATCTTATTACGATGTGAAATCGAGTGATACGCTATACAGTGTTGCACGGCAATACGGAGTTACGATAAAGGAATTGATGGATTGGAATCAAAAGACTGATTTTACCCTCTCAGTGGGCGAACGTCTTAGAATAGTTCAAAAGTAACCCTTCATTTTAATCTTTTTTGATTAATTCCTTACACATTACGCCAGTTAAGTTTCGTTTTTGCCAAAAAAGGATATTTTTGCGTCCTGTGTTGGGGAATTAAGTGTGTAATTTTAAGAATCTAAGATGGTAATGGAGGCTGTGAAAACCATTGATCTGGTAATGCTGGTAGACGATAACGATACTGATAATTTTATCAGTAAGCGTATCATTGAGATCACCAAGTTTGCCAGAAGAGTGGAAGTGAAGAGTTCGGGCAAGGGTGCGCTGGACTACATAAAAGAAAATGAGAACAGTGCGGAAAATCTTCCCAACATCATTTTCCTTGACATCAATATGCCTATCGTAGACGGGTTTGTGTTTCTCTATGAATTTGAAAAATTCAATGAGATGGTGCGCAACAAATGCAAGGTGATTATTCTCTCCAGCTCGGATAACAAACGGGATATTGATAAAATTGTCAATAACAATCACGTCATCAAGTTTATCACCAAGCCATTGACTGAAGTGGCATTGGATGAAATCAAGCTGAATAATATTTAGAGAATGGTTAGTTTTGGTACTTTGTTGTACCAAAATGAATGACCATGAAACAACCCCTTAGACTCTCAGCTACCGGCTTACTCCTTGTCTTGCTCACCACCTGTGCTCAGGCGCAGATCGTTAAAGTAGATTCTTTAAGCAATTGGAAAAAGGCTTTTAAGGTCGGACTTAATATTAACCAGGCCTCTTTCTCGTCCAACTGGAAGGCAGGGGGTGTCAATTCCATTGGCTTCAATAGTTTTTTTAATTTCAAAGCCAATTACAAGAAGGATAAAAACTCATGGGACAATGAGATTGATCTGCTTTATGGTTTGGTGAACAATGCCGGACAGGGTTCACGCAAAACCAGTGACCGTATCTTTATGGATACAAAGTACGGCCGTAGTCTTAGCACGAAGTGGGATCTTGCCGCTTCACTCAATGCACAATCACAGTTTTCTCCCGGTTATAAATACGATAAAGATGCGAATGGCGTGGAGCAGGCCACATTAATATCGGACCTGATTGCCCCCGCATTCATCACGGCAGGTCTTGGTTTTGAATATCATCCTGTCGATTATTTCAAAGTTCGGATTTCTCCTTTTGCTCCGCGTATCACTATTGTGAATGATGTGAACCGTTTCATTACAGTTGACAATCCAACACCTTATGGTGTGGCGGTAGGAAAGAAAGCACGCTTTGAGTGGCTGGCATTCCAGCTTCTGGCTGAATTCAATAAAGACATTGCCGAGAATATTAATTTGAAAATGAGATATGTGATGTTTGCTAACTATGAAACCCTGGAAGCCAAAACAATCGACCATCGTTTTGATCTTAACCTGACAGCGAAAGTAAACCGTTTCATCAACGTAAGCGTGGGGGGTATTTTGCTTTACGATTATGATCAGGATTCAGGTGTGCAGTTGAGCCAGGCGCTAAATCTTGGTGTACTTTACACTTTCCAGAATTTTGCTGATAAAAAATAGTATTGGATCATTCTTGTTAAAGATAGCTCGGTACGTTGTGCCGGGCTTATTTTTTTGAGTACATGAATATCAAAGAAATTTCTCGAGCGGATGTACCTGTTTTGCGCGAATTGGCCATACGCATTTTCGTAGATACCTTTTCCGAAAGCAACACGCCTGAAAACATGAATGCCTTTCTGGAAAGCGACTACCGTGTTGAATGTTTTGAGCAGGATTTCAACGATGATAGTGCGCGTCATTTTTTCATAGTAGACAACGAAACTCCTGTCGGCTATTTACGTGTGCGCAAGAATAGCGAAGCAGATCATTACCTGGGTACCAATACCATGGAGATTCATCGCCTCTATGTAGATAAACGTTTTCATGGAAAGAATGCCGGAGCACTACTGATGCAACACGCGCTGGATATTGCCAAGGTGCGCCAGGTGGATTGGGTGTGGCTGGGAGTATGGGAGAAAAACCTGCGCGCACTGCGATTCTATGAAAAATGGGGATTTGAGCGATTCAGCGAACATGTATTTCAAATGGGCGATGATGCCCAGATCGATTGGCTACTAAAGAAAAAAATGAGTTGATTAGCAGTAAATAACCACACCATGTCAAACACCCGATTTATTGAATCCATTACCCAATCCTATTCTCCATCCGGAGCTTCCATTTATCTTGGTGCCGGAGTTGTGAATAATGAAATCATAGCCGAAGCAAAAGTAAACCTGCCTTTGCGTATGATGAACCGGCACGGGCTGGTAACCGGGGCTACCGGTTCGGGTAAAACAAGAACGTTGCAATTGCTGGCCGAGCAACTTTCGGCAGCAGGAGTTTCTGTTTTCATGCCCGATATGAAAGGAGACATCAGTGGTATGGCGAAGGAAGCTTCGGTGAATGATAAAATAAAAGAACGCGCTGCTGCTTTGGGAATGAATTATTCTCCTGCTGCTTTTCCGGTAGAGATCTATTCACTGAGCGGTAAATCGGGTGCTCAGATGAGAGCAACAGTAACGGAGTTCGGGCCTGTGCTGCTGAGTAAAATACTGGAGCTAAACGAGGTGCAAAGTGGGGTATTGATGATCTTGTTTAAATATGCCGATGATAAAGAACTCCCCATTGTTGATCTGAATGATTTAAAGAAAGTATTGAATTACTTGTCGGAAGGAGAAGGAGCAAAAGAAATAAAAAATGATTACGGCAAGATCTCTACGGCTACCGCCAGTACAATTCTTCGAAAGATTGTGGCGCTGGAACAACAGGGCGTTGACCAGCTGTTTGGTGAGAAATCGTTTGATGTGGAAGATCTGTTTGAGAAGATCGATGGACGTGGAGTAATCAGTTTACTCAATGTAGCCGATGTACAAAATCAGCCGGCCATCTTCTCTACGTTCATGCTGGCTTTACTGGCGGAGATCTACCAGGCATTACCGGAAGCCGGTGATCTGGATAAGCCTAAACTCATTTTCTTTTTGGATGAAGCGCACCTTCTTTTTAAAGATGCACCCAAAGCGTTTATGGATCAGATTGACCAGGTGATTCGGTTGATACGATCGAAGGGAGTAGGTGTTTTCTTTTGTACACAGCTTACGCAGGATGTGCCCGGCAATGTGTTAGCTCAATTAGGAAATCGCGTACATCATGTGATTCGTGCCTTTACACCTAATGATGTGAAGGCATTGAAAGAAACGATCAAGACGTTTCCTAAGTCAGAGTTCTATGACATGGAACAGCAGTTCACGCAATTAGGCACAGGTCAGGCGTTCATTACCGTATTAAATGAAAAAGGTATACCTACGGAAACCGTAGTAACTCACCTCGCTCCGCCTGCCTCGTTTATGGGGCCGCTGGATAGCAAGGAATATCAGGCCCACTTAGAGCAGTCCGATATGTACCAGAAATATAAAGAACCGGTTGACCCAAGAAGTGCATTTGAAATTCTGGGTGAGCGTATGCAGAAGGTAAAAGAAGAACAGGAAAAAGCGGTGGAGGAGAAGCAGGCTTCGAAAGCTGCCCCCAGGGCATCGACACGAAAAGAGAAAAGTACTTTTGAAGAAGTCATGTCTTCACCCGTAACCAAGCAAGTAGGTAAAGAACTGGTACGTGGTGTATTCGGAATGCTGTTCGGAACAACTTCGCGAAGAAGATCGAAAGGATTGTTTTAAAAAGTGTTGTGGTGTTGAGGTATTGATGGTAAACGTTTAGACATCAACCCCACTGCATTACACGATCCTATAGCGATTCAAGGAATTTGATCAGTGCATCACGATCAGCCTTCGAAAGTTTCTTCACGTATTCTCTGGATGCTTCCGCTTCACCACCATGCCATAGTATGGCTTCCATTAAGGAACGTGCGCGCCCGTCATGAAGGAAATGATGATGACCATTTACCACTTTGGTTAACCCGATTCCCCATAGCGGAGCAGTACGCCATTCACTTCCGCTTGCTTCAAAGTCAGGACGGTGATCGGCAAGTGCCTGCCCCATATCATGAAGTAATAAATCGGTATAAGGGAATATCGTTTGGCCTGAGATCTCAGGGAAAGCTACATCGGTTTTTGTTTTTGATTTCGGTACATGGCAGCCGATGCACTTTGCCTCTCTGAATATTTGTTTGCCTTTTAACACCACGACATCACCGGCATTTCTTCGTGCCGGTACGGCTAAGGTGCGAATGTAAAAGCTGACGGATTGCAGTAAACTATCAGATACATCGTAAACGGCCTGTGAGCTGAATTGAATTTGTCCGTAGGAGTTTTCGTTGGGAAAAATGAAATTAGTGATCCCCATATCTTCATTGTACGCTCCTGCCGATTGCTGAAGAATAGTAGGATTGTTGGCTTTCCATCCGAAACGGCCCATTACCTTTTTCTTTGCCAGCTCATCCCACACGTAGTTAGGCCTGCCTGAAATGCCATCGCCATCGTTATCGTCTTCATCGGCATGCATTAATATATCGGCTTCATCGATTGCTTCCAGTAATCCCAATCCAAACACAGGTGGCGCTATGCGCGGACTAATCATCAGGTCACCGGGCAATGGCAGGTACGGATTCTCTAATGTATAGATTGGATTTTGTAACGAGTAGGAAGTCCCATCAGCAAACGTTCCGTCTACCTCGGTATAAGAAATTTTGAAACTGGCTTCCGCAGCTACGCCAAAAATACTTCGTGGTTGTAGTTGATTGCCAAAGCCCGGGGCAGGCATCGGTCCGCCATGTGCGGTGGTGCCTGTTACGCTAAGGCGGATAAGCAGGGATGAATTCTGTTCTCCATTCAGCGGAGGCTTGCCACGGCCATCGCCAACATGACATGATGTACACGATACGTTGTTGAAGATAGGACCAAGACCAGGATTGATAGGAGCAGGAGCGCTTACGAAAGTAGAGCCAAACGCCCCATCGCCAATGCGGTGCACTTTTGCCCTGTTGGCATTAAGATTAGGAAATTCAGAACTGAATGCACTGGCCCCACCATCAAAAATAGTTTGAGTACCCCCGGCAAACCATTCGTCTGCCGGAGTTTCCTCACGTTCCTGTGGATCGATACACGAGTAAACAGTAGTGCCCAGTGCAATGATCAACGCAATACGTAAAAGTGTTCTCTCTGTGCCCACGTTACTCTCTTTCTGTTGAATTTATTTGGCATGCTCTCCTACAAACTTTAGCAGGTCTTCTTCCAATATGGTTTTCAATGCATTGATCGCATCCATCGCGTTTTGAATTTGTACGGCTTGCGTGGTGATGGCTTTACCAAAAGGGTCAGTGATTTTACCTAACGAAGAGATGGCCGCATCCAGCTTTGCTTTGATGTCGGCATCCAATGAAAGATTGTGCGCTCTGACTAAATCTTCCAAACCTTTGCCATCTGTTTTGTATTTGCCCAGATAGACATTCTGCACTCCTTTGATGTTGTTCGTAAAGTCAGTAATGGAATTAGATGCGAATGGAGATTCCTCCAATGAAGGGTTTTTCGCTTCATAAGGTTCTGCTAGTTTTCCGTTGGCCACCTCATCACAAATACCGGCCATGGCATTGACCAGTTCTTTGAATGCCGCTAATTGCGTTGGATATTCTGTGCTTCCTTCTCCGGCTTTAGATACTGCAGCAATGTAATTGGTTGAAGCACCTGCAGCGGACCAATTGTTACCCAACTCGGTAGTTAATTTCGTTAAGTTCAAGGCAAGACCTTCCAGGTATTGCATTTGACGATCGGTGATATCAACGGCCTTCTTTGTTCCATCCTGTCCGAAGATCAAATATTCAATAGGGTGAAACCCTTTCAGGGCATCATCAAGATCATCGATGTACGTTTCAGTGAAAACGTTGTTGCTGTTCAGCTGTGCATCAAGGTCAATGAAGTTTACCGGCCAGGTATCAATACGTGGGTCAATGCTTTCAGTTGCTACGGGTCCAAACAAATGTGCTTCGGTTTGTTCCCAGATCGTACGTGCTTCTTTCCATGTTTGCTGGATGGCAGCAAGGTTTGCATCGGTCTTGCTTGCTTTCAGTGTTGCTACTTGGGTATTCAGCAAGGCAGCTTTGGTTTGTAATTCCGTATAGGTTGCACTTGCCACCCCCGTAGAGAAATCCGAAAGAATCTGTGCATTCAGATCGGTATCGAAAGGGGCTACTTTGTCATTGTCATCGCTGCAGCGGGTTAAACCCGCTACCACTAGAGCACCCGCTATCAGGTAGTTGATTTTCATAAATTATGATTTAAGGTTGGATATATTGATTAGTAAGGAATCGTTTTTGAGTTCTGTTTTGAATTTCTGTAATGGATAAATAGCAGGTTCCGTTTTTACATTTCCATCCAGATCGAAAGCGCTTCCATGAGCAGAACAGTACAATCCATTGGATGTCGCTGTTAATGGATTAGACTGATGAGAGCATTCCATGTAAATGGATTGGTATTCCGTTTCTGATTTTTTGATGACCAGTATGTCGTACGTCATTTGCATATCACGCACAATCAGAAGTGCAGATGTTGCGAAGGAAGAAACGGGAATCTCTAGAGTGCTTGCGTTGAATTTCGTTTTAAATACCGGTAATGCAGGTGCGCAAGAAGCAGCGATCTGGCTTAATACCAAACCGGTAGCGGTTGCTCCCAGGCAAGCGGTGCAGGAAGATCGAATAAATTGTCTGCGACTGATTGCTGATTTCATCGTGTTTAGAAGCTGTAGCCGATACCCAGGTTGACGAATCCGTTTGAGGTATAATAGGGAAGCGTCTGCGGGAAAGGGGTTACCACCAAATCCGGATTGCGTGCGCCGGTGTTCCTTAATACATAATCTGCTTTGATCACTACACCCTGCGTGGGCTGATAAGTGAACCCAACTACCGTAAATTTTTTATTCAGCGTTCCGTTCTCAATACCATTGGCAGGCAAACGCTGATTCATGTTCAGCCATTCATAACGTGCGAATACAGTAAAGTTTTTTGTTGTAGTGGGCTTCCATGCTTTGATCAGGTTATAACCCAATTCGGCATAGGCACCCATCATCGCAGCAGGTGTATTGTTGGCGTAGGCGCGATTGATGCGGTAGGCATCCGATATCTGCACTGTTGTGCCAAGGGCCTTAAACGAAATTCCATTTTTGTGGTATTGAATGTCTGCTTCGAGCAAAGCCACCGGTGTACCAAACGCACCCGACTTTAATTGAAGACTATCTGCTACACGTTTTACCAGACCAGCACTGCCACCATAATAAGCCGAAGCCTGCAAGCGAAAATCGTTGATGTAATAAAGTAATGCACCGGTAAGCGCAAGATTCGATGCACTTGCGTTACTTCCCTCAAAACGTCCATCGGCTATGCCAGTGCCGTTGGTAAATGTGCCGGAGTTCAGTCCATTCATAACCGCAAAGGAGTAATTCAATCCGGGTATTCTTCGCACATTACCATAGACACCTACTCCCAATTCGCGCCAGGTGGCCGGTATTAAAAAAGTTTCCACATACGTGCGGTCGTTGCCATTGAAGGTGGTGGGCAAGTGATTTTCGTTGATAATACCAATGCGTGGAATGAACAAACCGGCAGTGAGATACACATCGCGGTTGACGTTGAACTTAAGGAAGAGCTGCTCCATGCTGAGCTCTCCTTTAAATTTTCCGGTGGAGCTGACGCCCGCATCTTCCAGTTCCATTTCCGAGAAGAAGTAGATCTTGCTGCTGAACTTGTGACCAAGGAAAAGTACGTTACGGGTGAGGTTGGCTACGCCGATTCGGTATCTGAGGTCATACGCTACTTTGGCCTGTCCATAGCCAGATAGTACAGTGGGCTGGTTCGACCGGACCAGGCCAGCATTAAGAGAATCTTCTTTAGTGAAAATCTGTGCGTTAACAGCATAAGTTGCTAGCAGTAAGATGATTAGTAGTAAAATTTTCGTCATCTGTATTTAGACCAATTATAAATAATTCGCAATTATACTGACTAGAGAAGAGAAAAAATTAGAAATCGATAAGAAAATGATTAAAAAATATCGCGGAATGCGAAGAGCCTGTTTCGCGAATAATCATTCAACAGCAATGAGAAAATCACTGCGTTTAGATCTTTCGCATGGCAACAGATGGGGCGTGGCTCGTTTTTATTCAGGCTTTACCAGAATGATTCATCAGGTACTTCTTTGGTGTGATACCAAACTTCTTGCGAAAAGCAGCAATGAAATGACTGGGGTTGGTATAGCCGATCTCATACGCCACCTCATTAACCTGGAATTTGTGAGAATCCAACAGTGCGCGGGAGTGATCGAGTTTATGATCGAGCAGGTAGCCATATACCGTGTTGCCATAGATTTCTTTGAACCCCACTTTAAGTTGGTATTCATTAAGCCCGGCAAACTTGGCCAGTTCTTTCAGGCTGGGTGGTGACTCCAGGTTTTTAAGCAAGTGCTCTTTGGCATGTTTGATTTTGCGAACCGTTTCTTCATCGTTTAGGAACGGGCAGCTTTCTGTGTTTGGTTTCTTGGTAGAGAAATAAAGACTCAGCATTTCCAGTGCTTTTGCCTGATAATATAATTTCTCTGAACTTTCACTTAGTTGTACAGTGAACAGCTGATTAAGTACAACATAAAGCCCTGCCGGAATCTCGCGCTCATCGTAAAACTTGCGATTGGCATTTTCTCCTTTCAAAAAGGGAAGGGAGTCATGAATGAATAATTTGTGAAGGCTTTCCAGTGTAATGGATAGGAAAACCATTTTGGTTTTCCGGGAAAGCCGCAATAAGAAAGGAAGATTTTTTTCCGGGTTATAGAAGAAGTAATTCTGTTGTTTTTGGATCTCGCGGCTGTAATGCGGGCCGAATTCAAACACGGCATTGCCCTCCAGGCAGAAGTAAAAATGAATCACGTTTTTGATCACTTCACTGGGAAATTCCACCGCCTCTTCACTCTCATTTTCGGCCGTGATCAGTTTAAAATCCTCTCGTTCAAACAAGTTACGTGTTACCCTTGCGCTTACGTTTTCCATTGGTGCGGCAGGTGCTAAATCGATATCCATAATGAGCCATTAAAAAAGTAACAGAATTTGTAGTTGAAATTGAGCTGATAAGAGCGTTTTGGTGCAAAAGTACCAAAATTATAAATGGGATCCATTATTATTTAGAATGAGTATATTTTACGTCTGTGGGCATTTATAAAGAATATAAGGGTATATTTTATTTAGACTGATTCTAATCTTTGCGCTCGTATTCCACGAGTCTATGAGAAATGTCGCTTTCGTTCTGGTTCTGTTCTCGGGTGTTTCGCTCGCATTTGCTCAGGAAGAAATTCCGGATTCCATAAAGACCATTCGATTCGAAGAGGTGGTCGTTACGGGCCAGTTTGAGCCACAATCTGCCAGCAAGTCGGTGTACAGCATTCGTGTCATTTCCATGGAGAAAATTCAATCGAAAGGGGCAGTCAAACTTCAAGATGTTTTAAATACGGAATTGAATATCCGGTTTGATCAGGATGCGAGTTTGGGGGGATCGAATCTTTCCATGCAAGGGTTACCGGGGCAAAATGTCAAAATACTGATCGATGGCATGCCAATGATTGGCCGTCAGGGCACCTCCAATGAAATTAACATTAATCAGATTAACATCAATTCGATTGAGCGTATTGAAATTATTGAAGGGCCCATGTCAATTGTATATGGCGCTGATGCACTTGCTGGTGCGATTAACATAATCACCAAAAAGAATAGCGAGGGGAAATACGATTTTTCAGTAAAAGCCCAGGAGGAAACAGTGGGTAGGCATTACGGTGGAAAGGAAGGGATTCACAATGAGAGTATTTCAGGTGGCTATTCCTGGAAGAATTTTTATACCCGCGCTGATTTGGGTAGAAATTATTTTGGCGGCTGGCAAGGTGATTCAACACGGAGAGAGAAGATGTGGCAACCCAAAACACAATGGTTGGGAAGTGCAGTTATTGGGTATAAGAATAGTTTATCCAATGTTTATTACCGGTTGGATTATCTCAATGAAGATATTTACAATCCAGGAAATTACGGACAATCCGGAAACGAACCCGGCGTAGCATTAGATCAGAATTACTTGAGTAATCGCTTGCAGCATCAATTGCAGGGTAGTCATTTCTTTTCAGACCAACTCTCATTAACTACGGCGCTATCGTACACGGATTACAGTAGAAAAACGCAGAGCGTTACGGTCAATGAAGCGACTGGTGCGGTACGTTTATCCTTGCAACCAGGGCAGCAAGATGTAACCCATTTTGATGGATGGAGTACACGCACAACCCTTCAATATAAGTTATCCGATCAGATCGCCATACAACCGGGTATTGATCTGAACTATGAATCCGGATCTGGTGGAAGAATCAAAACAGGGACACAATCGATCGGAGATTATGCTGCTTTTCTTTCTGCAGAATGGAGCATAACTTCTAAAATTCAAATACGCCCCGGGGTTAGATTTATTCATAATACGGTTTATCAGGCACCTCCTGTTATCCCAGCCGTAAATACCAAATTCATCATCAACCGTAATCAGGATTTCAGACTGTCCTATGCCCGAGGCTTTCGTGCACCGTCTTTACGGGAATTGTTTTTTAATTTTTTTGATGCAAGTCATTCCATTATGGGTAACCCCGATTTAAAAGCGGAGTTATCTCACAGTTTTAATGGATCATGGAATTGGAGAGTGGTAAGAACAGGATCCATCCACTTCACCACGGTTGTAGGCGGATTTTATAATACCATTGAGAATCTGATTGGAACTACCGGCGGTAGCAATGTTGTAACCTACATTAATATTGATAAGAACAAATCAAAAGGGATCACCTGGAATAACGCACTGAAAGGAAAAAAATGGGAATTGAATTTAGGGGTAGGTTACACGGGGAGATATAATAGTTACTACGAAAGCACCAGTGATCTTGATCAGTTCTTATGGTCTCCCGAAGTGATCTCTTCGGCCACCTATCAGTTTACTAAAATAGGCACACAGCTATCTGCTTATTATAAACTTACGGGTGCTACACCTTTTTATAACCCACTGTCTGCTGGTGGTTTTGAGTTAGCAGAGACTCCTTCTTTTCATTGGATGGATGTAAGTATTCAAAAGCACCTTGGAAAATATTTAGCACTCACCGGTGGTGCCCGGAATCTATTTGATGTAAAAAGTATTACCTCCACCTCCACAGCTACCGGAGGCGGGCATACCTCCGGGGCACAGAAGCCAGTAGGGTACGGACGCTCTTACTACTTGAGTATTTCTTTTTCAATTAATAAATAATAAAATAATATATGATGAATACATTTTTCAAAACCTCATTGTTGTTGATCGTGCTCTCGGGATTGGTGATTCTCGTCTCTTGTAAAGATGATCCGGAGTTACCCGAAAATCTTACGGCATTTGAATCGGATCAGTTAGGGTTAGCTTCTGCCGAAACGGAATTGGCCATCAACTTACAACTCACTCGTGAAGCGGAGGTGGAAGGTACTGCAACCATTCTCATTGAGCCAACCGGATTGACCTACGGAACTGATTTTACCACTGAACCCAATGCCACCGCCAATAGTTTTGCGATAACGATACCTGCAGGAGCGACTACGGCTTCCTTTAAAGTGAAGAAAACAGCTGGTGCTTTATTTGACGGAGATGAAAAAATAAAGTTCACCATTTCTTCTCTTGCCCCTTCGCTGGTAGTGGGTACTAAAAAAGAGTTGACGGTTACTTTTGCGGAGATTATTGCCGCCAGTGGTGCTTTTGAAATCAACGGTGGTGGTGCTTTGTATCCTAATAAAGTATTCATTGATTTAAGTGCAAATCGCCAGACAGCAATAGCCAGAACATCATGGGATCTTGCCTTCTCTTCGTCAGCGGATGAATTTCGGGTGATATTAAATTCGCCCAATGGAATGCTGGCACGTGCATTGGATAAAACCGATTTGAATGCGGTCACGGCTGCCGATACCGTTGGATTTGGTGCCCAACTTTCGTTGAATGCAATTTTCAGTGCAATAACTACTTCTCCTCTTCCGGAGTGGGTCAAAACAGCCACGGCCTGGATGGATAGCCCAACCGGTGATTGGTCAAAAACAGCCATCGCTTCAGTATCTACCACCTTAGCTGAAAACAAAGTGTACATTATTAATCGTGGTACAGGAGCCGGAAGCCCATCGCCTGCATTAGGATGGAAAAAAATCCGGGTTATTCGTAATGGAAGTAACTATACTTTGCAACATGCGGATATAGGGGCAACTACTTTTACAGAGGTACAGGTTACTAAAAATACCGAGTACCGTTTTCAATACGTTAGTTTCGCAACAGGAGTAGTGAGTGTAGAACCGGCTAAAACAAAATGGGACATTGCCTGGACCGGATTTACAAATACAACACCTATCGATGCAACGAATGTTGTTCCTTACTACTTTCAGGATGTTATTTTATCCAATACAGCTGGTGTACAGGCTGTTCAGGTTTTAACCAGCGCTGTGTCGTACGAGGCATTTGCGGAAGCAAATATTACCGGTCTTTCTTTTAGTACAAGTCAAATTGCGATTGGTTCAGCATGGCGTTCGGGCGGTGGTCCGGGCACATCACCAAGTATCCGCGCTGATCGATTCTATGTCATCAAAGATATCGATGGAAATTATTACAAGGTGAAGTTTACGGCCTTGACCACCAATGGCGAAAGAGGAAAACCTCAGATCGCATTTGCGCTGGTGAAGAAAGCCAGCTAAGACTTTTGGTTTAGTTTGATGGGTGTGAGCCCGTGGTGTTGAGTCATCACGGGCTTTCTTTTGCGTCATTTTTATTACTCCTCGCGGTATTTATACTCATTGAAAAGTTAGTCCCAAGAGAAGATGCAGTTTACTTTTGTTTAGATTTAGTCTAAATAATTAATGTTCTGTTTTCTTCAGACGGAAGAAAAAGTCTCGCTCAGCCTAGGCCAATAGGCTGACCTATAATATGATGTTTAGGAGGACTTCAGGAATATATAATTGAAGGCTGCACATGAGTACCGGTTTAAAAGTGCAGCCTGTGTTTAGGTTTAGGTGAAGCTACCTGCGCGTTCTTGTATGGCTACCCCTGGCCATGTAAAGGACGGCAGGAAGCATAACCCGTTCAGCATCTTCATTATTTAATCATTCATAATTATTCATAATCATTCATGAGAATTGCTCTACTCGTTTTAGTATCATTCAGCAGCCTGTGTGCATTAGCCCAATCAGGTCGTATAAAAGGAAGCGTAAAAACTTCCGATCAACAGGCCGCTCCCTATGTCAGCATTGTTTTAAAGGGAACCAATAAAGTGACCACTACTGATCTGGACGGTGCTTACGAACTCAGAAACGTAACGCCCGGCAGCCACACGCTTTCTATATCATTTGTAGGTCATGAAGCCAGGGAGTTGGCTGTAACTGTTTATGCAGGTCAGACCACAACCGTTGCGGATATCCTATTAACAGAAAGCAGCAGCGAACTGCAAGAGGTGGTGATCACCGCGGATAAAGGTTATAAAGAAGACCGGACCTCTGCGTCTTTGCGATTGACCACTCCGCTCATGGAGACATCACAAAATATTCAAATTGTGAACAGCAAATTGCTGGCCGATCAGCAGGTAACGTCTATGAGTGATGGTGTGATTCGCAACGTAAGTGGTGCTAACCGCCAGGAGCACTGGGGTGATTTGTATACCAACATCACCATGCGGGGATCACAGATACAAGCATTCCGTAATGGCTTTAATGTAGTGGCTTCATATTGGGGGCCGCTTACAGAAGACATGAGCATTGTTGACCACATCGAATTTGTGAAAGGTCCCGCTGGTTTTATGTTAGCTAACGGTGATCCGGCAGGTTTGTATAATGTGGTGACGAAAAAACCGACCGGGCAAACCAAAGGTGAAGTGGCTTTCACAGTAGGAAGCTTTGATATGTACCGAACCGCTCTCGATCTGGATGGTAAGCTTAGTAAGGACGGTAAATTACTTTATCGCCTCAATGTGGCAGGACAGAACAAAAAATCATTCCGTGACTATGAGTTTAACAACCGCTATACCTTCGCGCCAGTTATTTCGTATCAGTTGGATGAGAAAACAAAACTGACCGCAGAATACAACCTTCAATATGCAAAGATGTCGGATGTAGGTTCTTTCTACATGTTCTCTACAGACGGTTATGCTACTTTGCCACGTGATTTTTCTGTACTTGCCCCGGGAATGGACCCGACCAAAATCAGTGATCAAAGCGGTTACCTGATGCTGGAGCATAAAATCGATGACAACTGGAAACTGACTTCGCAGGCCTCTTACTTCCATTACAATCAGACCGGAAGTTCATTATGGCCTGCAGCAGTCAATACCGATGGCACCATGATACGAAGTGTCGGTATATGGGATGCCAAAAGTGAAATGACGATGGCGCAATTATTCCTGAATGGCGATGTTCAAACCGGTGGAATTCATCACCGCATATTGGCGGGAATAGATATGGCCCGCAAGGATTACCTGGCGGATTGGGGACAGTCGCACTCACTGGACACCGAAGACAGTAAGTTTGATACGAAAGATCCTCACAACAACCCAAGTAATGGATATCCTGACTTTGATCGTTCGTTGCCTCTGGAACAACGTGCCGGAGGTGTTATTGGAAACAGGTATTCGGCTGTTTATATTCAGGATGAACTGGGCTTCTTTGAAAATAGATTACGACTCACCCTGGCAGGTCGCTATACCTATGCGGCCCAGAATTACACCTATACGAATAATGGCGATGTGTATTCATCCAAACACTTCTCTCCTCGTGCTGGACTGAGTTATTCCGTAAATGATCGTACTTCGGTTTATGCACTTTATGACCAGGCATTTATTCCACAATCGGGAAGAACTCTTTCCGGCAATTCAGCCAGGCCGGTAACAGGAAATAATGTTGAGTTTGGTGTGAAGAGAGATTGGCTTGAAGGTAAGTGGAATACTACTTTGTCGATCTACAAAATCATCAAGAATAATGAATTAGCTCCGACAAGTTATGCCCCCAATGCACCAGGGGTAGAAGTGGGCAAGAGGGCGCAGGGAATAGAGTTTGATATCCGCGGAGAGCTTGTAAAAGGATTAAATGTAACCGCCAACTATGCCTATACGGATGCTGAAGTGACCAACGTTGCCGGCCAGCCAGTGGATGTAACGATTACCGATGGGCAACGCATCGCAGGATCAAACAAGCACACGTACAATGGCTGGGTGAGTTATAAAATTCAAAGCGGCAAATTGCAAGGCGCAGGTGTATCGGGTGGATTTACGTACCTGGCCGATCGCGCTACAGGAAGTTACAGTAAAACCAATCCTGAACAGAATCTTCCTGACTATTTTAAAATGGATGGTGGTTTATTCTGGGAGAACGGTAAAGTGAGAATAGCAGGGAATGTGTTCAATATCCTTGATAAGTACCTGTATGGTGGCGCATATTATTCAGGCTACTTTGCTAACAATGTTTATTCATGGCAGGCAGAAGCACCGCGCAATTATCGCGTCAGTGTTACTTACAAATTTTAATTTTTAAAATAAAAAGGAACGGCTGATCACACATGACCTTTAAGAAAGCAATCGGTAAACTTCACCTCTGGCTCGGATTCACTTCCGGGCTGGTGGTTGTATTTCTCGGTATCACCGGATGCCTGCTTGCTTTTCAAAAAGAAATTGAACTGCTTACTGTTCCTTACCAGTTTGTAGCGAAACAAGACAAACCTTTTCTTGCTCCTTCAGAAATCAAGAAAATCACAGACAGAACATTGCCGGATAAAATCGTGCATGGCATTGCGTATGGAGGGCCAGACAAAGCCATTGTAGCCAGTTTTTACAGTTTGGATTATTATTACCTGATGTACATCAATCCCTACACCGGTGAAGTACTGAAAACAAAAAACATGGCCGATGATTTTTTTCGTATCGTGATCAACGGCCATTTTTACTTATGGCTTCCGCCCGATATTGGTCAGCCGGTGGTAGCCTCCGCTACATTGATTTTTGTGGTGATGATGATTACCGGTCTGATATTATGGTGGCCGAAAAATAAATCAGCAGCCAAACAACGGTTTACGATCAAGTGGAATGCAAAATGGCGCAGAATGAATTATGATCTTCATAACGTGCTTGGATTTTATATGACGTGGATCGCGATCATTATCGCTGCGACCGGTTTGGTGTTTGGATTTCAATGGTTTGCCAAATCCGTATACTGGGTAACCTCAGGGGGCAAGCAAATGACAGCGTTCTATATGCCCGTGTCGGATCAACTGGTTAATCCAACGCTCGATGCTCCGGCAATTGATATTTTATGGACCCGCATGAGCAAGGAATATCCGTCTGCCAAAGTACTTGAGGTACATGTTCCAGAATCGGATTCAGCGGCTATTGAAGTAGCCGCTAATCCGGATGACGATACCTATTGGCAGGCCGACTATCGGTACTTTGATCAGTATACGTTGAGTGAAATTCCGGTTACCCATGTTTATGGCAAACTGGAAAACGCGACGGCAGCCGATAAGATCGCCCGCATGAATTATGATATTCACGTAGGGGCGGTGGCCGGTCTGCCAGGAAAGATCATGGCTTTTATCGCCAGTTTGATCTGTGCCAGCTTGCCGGTAACGGGGGTGTACATCTGGTGGGGGCGAAGGAAAAAACAAAAGAACAAAGTGCAAAAGGAAAGCGCAGTTTATCAGCCAGAAAAACGGGTTTCCACGAAACGGGTAAAGGTGATGGCCCGTTGAGTAAATGCTGAACTGAAAATTGGGTATCTTTGATCACCTTTAAACAAAAAAATGATGAAAAACGTATTCCTATTTAGCTTTTTGATGATAGCAGGTATTGCTGTCTACGCTCAGCCGCCTCAGGTTCCAGCTAATGCAGGGGCTACTTTCGGTGCTGTTGTTACTCCGGAAGGTGCAGTACCTGTTGGCCAGGTTCCAAGCCTGTTGGCAAGCAAGGAGAGTGCTCACATGAAAGTGACTGCCAAAGTAATTGATGTTTGCCCCAAGAAGGGATGCTGGATGCAACTGGAAATGCCTGATCAAAGCAAGATGTTAGTGAAGTTCAAAGACTACGGCTTTTTCGTGCCCACAGCCATGATTGGTAAAACAGTAGTGATTGATGGAGAAGCAAAGACCGTTGTTACTTCGGTGGATGAACTGAAGCACTATGCCGAAGATGCGAAGAAATCAAAAGAGGAGATTGCTGCCATTACAGCACCTAAGAAGGAAATTCGCTTTACGGCAGACGGTGTTCTGGTCACGAAATAATAAGAACCGGATTGATGAACGCGATAAGAAATTTAAGATTCATTGGTATAGCAGAAGGAATTTCATTTCTGGTGTTGTTACTGATTGCTATGCCACTGAAATATTTTCTGGGAGTACTTATGGCCGTGAAAGTGGTAGGATGGATGCACGGGGTATTGTTCATCGCTTACATTCTGGTGGTGCTCCTGGCCATCAAAGCCATGGACTGGAGTTTCTTCGGAGTAGTTATCGCATTGCTAGCGTCACTTATTCCCGGTGGTACGTTTGTGCTTGACCGCTCATGGAAGCGAAGAGAACAAGTACTGAGACAAGCATCAGTAAACTAATCACGTCAACAGTTTGATGAATGGGCTGCAACTTTGAGATCCTTTCAGAAAATGAGTACGGTTACATTGGTAAGTGTACCTGTTGCGAGGAGTTCAACTTTGCATATAAAAATCTGCTGATCACGTTTAGTGAAGAGCATCTCTTTCATTTTTCGGATTGGCTGATCAGCAATCAGAATAATCCTGATTTCCTTTTTGATCTTCCTCACGGAAAATCACGTATCTATCGCAGCCCGGCAGAGAATCTGTTCATCACTTTTGATGTAGACGAACTTCAGGAGCTCTCGCAGTTATTTACGGAAACAAAACTGGTACTTGAAGCGCGGAAAATAGTCACACCCGAATAATCAGAAAGAAGTCGTGCATAAGTGATTTGATCATTGGCATGACTTCTTTTTTAGTTACCACTCGTTCACCACTCCATCCATTCTCAACCGGGCAGGCGTTATTCCAAATCTTTTTCTGAAGGCCGTGCTGAAATGATGCACGTGTTTATAGCCTGTTTCATTCGCAATCTCTTTCATACTTCGTTCAGTATTCATTAATTCCTTGCGTGCGTGAGCCATTCTCAGTCGTTGTAAATAAGAGAAAACCGAATGGCCAAAGAGCATGCGGAAGCCGAGCTTCAGAATGTATTCATTGGTCGCAAACCGGGCACAGATTTGGTCAATAGTATGTTCCTCCAGAAAATGAGTACGCAGATGATCACGAACACTGTTGAGCATCGGCCGGTGTTGCATAATTGTTTTTACCCGGTAATCGGTTTCTGAAGCGATCTCTGAATAGTCCATATCGATTGTATGAATAGCATTGAGCTACTGCATGATCCTCTAAACTATGGATGGCCTTTTCAGGTTGATGTTTTGACGCTTTAATTTGGAATCGGATCACTAAATACGGGAATTCCCGTAGGGTAGTGGTCTTTTCAAAAGAGTCGGATCTAAAAAGCCGTAATACCTTGTTCTTTCGCGTATTGAATCAGTTGTGCCAGCGAAGAAAGTTTGAGCTTGCGTTTGATATTGGTGCGATGAGTATCTGCTGTGCGGTCACTGATAAAGAGTTCTGCGGCTATTTCTTTATTTGTTTTCCCAGCCACAATCAGTTTGAGCATTTGCTTTTCACGATCGGTAAGTTCTTCCTTACCCGAAGTTATTTTACTGGTGATACCTGCAGTGATAAAACTACTTCCCTTTACAATTCGCTGAATGCTATCGATGAACACATCGCGCTCTACATTTTTCAGAAGATAGCCATGCGCTCCGGCCGCAATCATCCGGTTTACAAAATACGATTCGTTATGCATGGTAAGGGCCATTACCTTCATCTTCGGAAAATTTTGGAGTAGCATCTTTACCGTTTCTACTCCATCCATATCGGGCATTTCAATGTCGACAATGCAAAT
>JAHEZH010000283.1 GCA_023251155.1 Flammeovirgaceae bacterium
CGGGTACCTCTGCTCCAATCACAATTGGCCGGGTAACCGCTCTGTCGGGCATCATAAATGATACACAATCTATTCTCTGCCATGGCGATACCGGTGCAAGAGGGGCTACACTGGATTTAACTCCATCAGGAGGATCACCCATTGCGGGAGAATATACGTATGCATGGACCAGGGGAGGAAATACCATCGCCACCACACAGGATGTTTCAGGTCTTCCCGCAGGTACGTATGCTGTTACCATCACCGATAGTAAGTTATGTAGTACAACACTTCTGAATATAACGATCAGCCAGCCTTCATTACTGACCTCATCCATAAGTAAAACAGATGTAAGCTGTCACCCGGTACACGGAGTTTCCTTGTCATCCAATGGGGCAATCAATTTAACTCCTTCCGGCGGCACTACACCTTATCAGTACATATGGTCAACGAATAGCACATCCGAAGATCTGTCAGGTCTTGCAGCAGGCACGTATGATGTAACCATCACCGATAACAACGGATGTGTTGCTACCAATACAACCTTATTGCCTCAGCCCACGGCTGTTGTCGCAAGCATAGGTTCCTCATCGGATGTGACGTGCAACGGACTCAATAATGGATCAATTACCATTGCTGCTACAGGAGGTACTTCTGTTTTTAGTTATTCAACCAACGGTACTACCTGGCAACCTTCACCGGTTTTCTCCAGCCTTCCTCCGGCTAACTATACGATCATTACAAAAGATGAGAACGGGTGCACCTCGCAACTTACAAAACCAATTGCTGAACCCGATGTGTTGGTAGCCGCAATAAGCAATATAGTGAATACCACCTGTGGCAATAACAATGGTTCTGCACAAGTGAATGTAACCGGAGGCAATGGTAATTACCAATACGCCTGGACGAATACGCTGAATCAGGTGGTTGGCACAAGTAATGTTTTGTCGGATGTAAGCGGGGATGCCTATACGGTGACCGTAACAGATAGTAAGAACTGCAGTGATAGTAAGGCAGCGTTAAGCTCTAATTCGGATGGAGCGGTTATTACGATAAACTCCATTGATCCTGCTACCTGCCACGATAGTCGTGATGGTAAGGCAGTCATCACCGTCTCCTCAGGCCTTGCACCATACACGATTACATGGAGCAATGAGGAGACCGGCTTGACCCCTGTTGCACTTTTGCCTGGAGATAATGTTGTGCGCGTGAGCGATGCCAATAACTGTGTTGCGGTAAAGCTGATAACAGTGCCTTCCCCCGATGCGATTGACATCGATACAGAAATAATAACTCCTCCTACCTGCTTTGAGTCAACGGATGCAGGCATTTCGTTAACGATGAAAGGCGGCAATGGAGGTTACTCCTATGCCTGGAGCAATGGCCCCATTACTTCATCAATCACAAATGTGGCAGCCGGTGATTATGGTATTACCGTAAAAGATAGTAAGAACTGTGCTTTCACTTCATCCATAAAGATTGATGCTATTCCTGAATTGAAGTTGAGTGTCATCAATGAAAAGCGACCCACCTGCTTTGATGGCAGTGATGGAGCGCTTACCGTAGGCACATCAGGAGGCAATGGAAGTTATAGCTATCAGTGGACAAATGGCCCGGCTGCGGCTCAAATTGAAAACATCAGAGCAGGCGCTTATACGGTTAAGGTGACTGATATGAAAGGGTGTAATCTGAGTTCTTCCTTTACGCTTGATAATCCGGTTAGGTTTACGATCAGCATTGAAGATAAAACAATATGTGTGGGACAGAAGTATAAGATAGCTTCGGATGTAACCAATGGTTTGTATCACTGGACCTCTACGAAAGGCTTTAACAGCACACAACGCGAAGTAACGTTGACAGATCCTGATGTTTATACATTAACGGTAATAAATGCACAGGGATGTACGGCACAAGATAGTTTTGAGTTGAAGACCAGCACCGATTTACTGCATGCGGATTTACTGATGATCTCAGAAGCCCATCAGGCCGATACCGTGGTGGTCATTGATTTAAGCTGGCCATTGCCTGACGCCACTTCCTGGATCTTTCCCAATGCCGCCTCCGTGGTAGAGCAGAATAATGATTTGGGATATGCTTTTCTGAAATTCAATAAAACAGGTCAGTTTGACGTAGCAATCCGGGCGACCCTGGGTGAGTGCGTTGACACTTACAGCCAGCCGATCTTAATTAAGGAAGGCGGAGTGACGAACTCCGGTGGCAGACAAAGTACGATCAATGTGATCCGGTATTTTGATGTATATCCTAATCCCAACAAAGGAAACTTTCAGATCGTAACCGAACTTTCAGAAGTTCAGTCCGTACGATTAATGCTTGTGAACACGGTTGGAAACAAAATACTGATCAGTCAGTATGATGAAGGCAAGGATAACTATCGTTGGGATTTTTCAATACCCGATCTCACCCAAGGTACTTACTTTTTAGTGCTGAAGGCAGGCCAAGAGACGAAGGCGATACGGATGATGAAGTTATGAGATACAGTGTACCAAAGCGCACCAGCTGCGTGGGCCGGTAGCGATTGCCTGGGTTAATCACCATCTTCCGGTTAGAGAAAAACCCGGATGTCAATTTCTTTTTTGATAAAGTGGAAGATCAGGCCAAAGAAATTGATTCGGTAGTCAGGCAAATCAATACGGAACTGGATACCGAAACCGGCGTATTAAGGATAAGTAAGCACCTCCGCCGCTTAAGTTGGGAGTGTGTAATAACCACTTGTCCACAGGCGGCTACCGGATTAAACTAATTCTAAGTAATTTTCATCCTGATCTAAAATTAAATCATAAATAAATGAAGAGTTTAAAACCCGTTGCCGTGGCGCTGCTGATCGCCTCGGTCTATGGTGCTCAGGCACAAACCAGACAATTGGAAAAAGTGACACAAAAGGGAAAAGAAATTGTCATCCCTTACGAAAAATACCAGCTATCAAACGGCCTTACGCTGATCGTGCATGAAGATCACAGCGATCCTGTAGTGCATGTAGATGTAACCTATCACGTAGGTTCTGCGCGTGAAGAAATCGGGAAATCAGGCTTTGCTCATTTCTTTGAACACATGATGTTTCAGGGCAGTGACAATGTGGGCGATGAACAGCATTTTAAAATAGTAACAGAAGCCGGTGGTACACTTAACGGAACCACCAATACCGACCGCACTAATTATTTTGAAACCGTTCCAAGTAATCAACTGGAGAAAATGATCTGGCTCGAAGCTGATCGGATGGGATTTTTGCTGGATGCCGTAACCCAGAAAAAATTTGAAATCCAGCGTGAGACCGTCAAGAATGAGCGAGGCCAGAATTATGACAATCGCCCTTACGGATTGGTGGGTGAGATCATTAATAAGAATCTTTATCCGTATGGCCATCCCTATTCATGGCTTACTATCGGTTACATCGAAGACCTTAACCGTGTCAATGTCAATGACCTGAAAAATTTCTTCCTTCGCTGGTATGGACCTAACAATGCAACGCTGACTATCGGCGGTGATGTGAAGCCTGCGGAGGTGGTGAAGCTGGTTGAGAAATATTTTGGCGCCATCCCGAAAGGACCAGAGGTGAAGAATATGAAATTACCGGCTCCTGTTCTGGAGGGTAATCGTTACGTTACACTGGTCGATAATTACGCACGTGTACCTCAATTGTCATTTACATTCCCTACCGTAGAAGCTTATCATGCGGATGAACCTGCGTTAGACTGTTTGGCGGAGATTTTAGGACAGGGAAAGAATTCGGTTTTCTATCAGGAAATAGTGAAGACCCAAAAGGCATTGAATGCTTCTGCATTTGGAAGTAATAATGAATTAGCCGGTACTTTTCGTATCAGCATCACCCCGGCTCCGGGTGCTTCCCTGGCCGATTCAGAAAAACTGATTGAAGCGGCCATTAAAACATTTGAAGCGCGTGGAGTGACAGACGCAGACATTGAAAAATTCAAAGGCTCATTTGAATCGGATTATATCAATGGATTGCAAAGTGTAGCGGGTAAGGTATCACAGCTTGCCTACTTTCAAACGTTCACCGGAAATCCTAATCAGATTGTAAAAGAACTGGAACGCTATTCCAAAGTAACGAAGGAAGATGTAATGCGCGTGTATGAGAAATACATCAAAGGAAAGCCTTCTGTTATCCTGAGTGTAGTTCCTAAAGGTCAGGAAACAAACATCGTTGCCGCTGAGAATTACAAGATCAACACTTCCGGTTACAAGGCTCCTGATTACGGTTATACCGGTCTGTTGTACAGCAAACCAAAAGACAGTTTTGATCGCACTAAAATGCCGGGCAATGGACCTAACCCGGTCGTGAAAGTTCCTGCCTTCTGGAAAAAGGATCTGGATAACGGTGTGCGCGTGATCGGCTCGCAAAGCACGGAACTCCCCCTGGTGACTTTATCATTTACTATTCCGGGTGGGCATATCCTTCAGGCTAATGATACTTCCAAAATTGGGTTAGCCCGCATTTTTGCCGCCATGATGAATGAAGATACAAAGACCTATACCGGAGAGCAGATGCAAGCGGAACTGCAGAAAATAGGAAGTTCCGTGAGTGTGAATAGCAGCTTTGATGGCATTACTTTCCGGGTGCAGACATTGAAGAAGAACCTGGATAAAACATTGACGCTTCTCGAAGAGCGGCTGCTCAATCCGAAGTTTACTCCTGAAGCATTCAGTCGTATACAAAAACAAACGGTAGAAGGATTTAAGCAGATGAAATCGCAACCTGCTTTTGTGGCAACCGAGGTTTTTGCTCGCATGAATTTTGGAGGAAGTATATTGGGCTTGAGTGAATCAGGAACGGAATACACCGTAAAAAACCTGAGCCTGAAAGACGTAGAAGAGTATTACAACAACTACATCACATCCAAGGGAGCGAAGCTGGTGATTGTAGGTGATGTGAGCGAGTCGGAGATTCTTCCGAAGATGGCTTTCCTGAAAAAACTGCCTGCCAAAGAGGTAAAACTTCCATCGCTTCCTGCAGTGCCGGTAGTGGATAAGACAAGAATCTATTTAGTAGATGTACCTAAAGGTGCGCAGACAGAGTTTCGTGTTGGTGGCGTTACCGGGTTAAAGTACGATGCAACAGGC
>JAHEZH010000284.1 GCA_023251155.1 Flammeovirgaceae bacterium
GAATTTGAATACCAATACGAGCAAGCATTTTGTGGTTAGAGATAAGAGCAATCATCCGGCGCAGATAAATAAGATCATCGAAGATCTTAATAAGACTATTTGGCTACTCACATCGAAAGGATTAATGAAATTTGATGGCAGCAAAGTTCAACATAGCAAAATTGAATTGCTGGATAATCTTCATATCTATTCCGCCATACCCAATGACTCAGCTAGTTATATTTTAACGACTAACAAAGGAATGTTCCGATGGAATGTATCAACGAATGAATGCTTTAAACTCAATGATTTTAAAAGTCTGGTGATGGGGAAACATCTTGACCACATCTGGATTGAATCTGAATTTGATGTTCGCGTACTAAGTCAAGACGGCACTGAAACTACCAAAGTATTCCGGAAAGACTCGAATGACAGTACCCAGTTTCCACAAGTTCAGATAAAATGCTTTTATACAGACACCAACGGGCTGTTATGGATAGGAACATGGGGACATGGGTTGATTTTGTTTGATTCAACATCTCAACGATTTCGGACTTTTTCGGAATCCGATGGCTTGCCTAATTCTGTCATATATGGCATTGTCGAAGATGGTGCCGGGAATTTGTGGTTAAGTACAAACAAAGGCATTTGTGTTTTTGATCCTAAATCAAAAACAGTCATTCGAAATTTCGATCAAAAAGATGGATTACAGGGAAATGAATTCAATACCAATGCTTACTTTAAATCACCATCAGGCCATTTCTATTTTGGAGGTGTTAACGGGCTAACTTATTTTAAGCCAATGGATGCGATTCAAATAAAATCGACCATTCCTAAAAGTGTCTTAACAGGTTTTTTTGTTAATCAATCACGTGTTGATCTGTTAAACGATGGCACCGTCATTAATCAGTATGGCGATCAGAATATTGTGCTGGACTGGGACGAACGAAACTTTGGTTTTGAAGTTGCCGGTCTTGGATTTAACTATCCCGGGAGGATAAAATTAAAATACAGATTAGACGACTTTGATAAAAAATGGAATTTCATCGAGGATGTAACCAGAATTTCATACACCAATGTTCCACCGGGTAAATATACACTACGAGTACTTTCTTCAAATTCTTTTGGAGATTGGGAAGAACAAGGCCTAACAGTTCATATTAAAGTGAATGGCCCCATATGGAGTTCTCCGTTTTTTATTGCACCGGTAGTTCTGACGTTGCTGTTGATTATTACTATTTTCTATTACTTACGAGTGTCGCACCTAAAGAAAAGAGCATTGTATTTAGAAACGATTGTGAATGACCGCACGAGAGAAATACAAATAAAGAATGAAGAGATTGCTACTCAAAACGAAGAAATCCTGGCTCAGAATGAAGAGCTTAGCACGCAATCTGATTCATTGGCAGCGCAAAATCAGGAACTAACAGTAATACGTACTTCATTAGAAAATGAAGTAAAAGAACGAACTCGATCATTACAGGACTCGAACAACAAGCTGATTGATCAAAATGCTCAACTGGAGCAATTCTCGTTTATTACGGCCCATAATTTACGCGGTCCGTTAGCACGTATAAAAGGCCTTATTCAATTGTTACCAACGAATGATTCTATAGAAATGAATCTTTTGGAAAAAAGTGTCCAAAACCTTGATGATGTCATTTCTGATCTCGGAACCATTATTAATATCAGGCATGACGTAGACCGCGTTACCGAATCGGTATCACTTAAGTCGATCATGGTTCAGACGATACAGGCCCTTGAAGGTGACATTAAAAAAAAGAATGCATTTATTGATTTATCTCAGTTCAATGACCAGTTGATCAAGGGGATTAAGCCATACCTGCTGAGCATTTTCTATAATCTGCTCCATAACGCACTGAAGTACTCGTCCAATACCAGGCAGCCCACTGTAAGAGTTTATACCCGGAAAACAAGTGATGGGATAATTGTCTCCTTTGAAGACAACGGTATAGGTATAGATATGCGTTATGCGGAAGGAAAAGTATTCAAACTGTATCAACGATTTCATGCTAACATTGAAGGCAAAGGTTTTGGGCTTTTTTTAATAAAGACACAGGTTGAAGCCATGGGAGGGCAGATCAGAATTAGCAGCGAACTTAATAAAGGAACAATTTTTACGATAGTCTTTAACACGGCAAAGTAAACAGCCTCGATAACAGAGGAAGTGAATTCGATTATTCCTAATCCGCTTTAAAACTTAAGAAGGTAGACCGATTTGAAATGTTACTTCAAACATAAAAACACTTCCTCTTCCCAATTCGCTTTTCACACTAAGTTTACTTTTCATTAGCGCTAACAGCTTATTTGAAATAGTGAGTCCAAGGCCGGTTCCTCCAAATCGCTTCGTGTTTGAAATATCCACTTGCGCGAAAGCTTCAAATATTTTCAGTTGATTTTTAAGGTCAATTCCGATGCCTGTATCTCGCACCGTAAAACGCAACACAATTTGTTCTTCCCTTATCACACCAACGGGTTCAATACTTAATTCTATTTCGCCTTTCTCAGTGAATTTTACTGCATTGCCTAGAAGGTTAGTTAATACCTGCCGAAGGCGAATGGCATCAGCCAAAATGAACTGTGGTGTTGTTGGGAAAATGGAGAGCAGAAGAGCCAATCCCTTTTCTTCGGCATATGGTTTTAAAGAACCGATCAACTGATTACTCATCTCAAAAACATCCGTTCTCTCCATTTCCAATTTCAGCTTACCATCTTCTATCTTTGAAAAATCCAGGATATCGTTAACAATGTCAAGTAGTGAATGTGCCGATTTATTCAATACAGTTATATATTTATGCTGCATAGCATCCAGTTTTGTTCTCCCCAACAAATCGGAAAAACCAATTACCCCGTTTAAAGGTGTTCTTATCTCATGGCTGACATTTGCAAGGAAATCAGATTTGGCCCGATTTGCTACTTCGGCCTGCTCCTTGGCTTTGTCATGTTTAATTATTTCTGATTTTAATATTTGGTTCTTTCTACTCATGCTCTTTGAGAAAAAATAAAAAGAAAGCAGTAGCACCAGCAACAATACAATTACAATTACACCATATAAACCCTTTTCATTTTGACTATCAATGACCGTTTGATTGAGAAGTGATTCACGCTGCAGATTTTCTATTAATATCTCCTTCTCTCTACTTTCATAGATAGATTGAATTTTGGCAGTGACCTCAGCACGGTTAACTTGGTCTAAACTATCATGTAGGTTCAAAATTTCGTCATAAAGACTGGGTAGCAGATTAAATTCACCTGCCTTTGTTAGAATCCGGGCTTTGATTTTTAGCGATTGATAGTACAGCCGAAGGGCTCCGATTTGTTTAGACAGTCTTTCCGCTTCCAACACATGAGCATGGGCTTCCTTCAACTTATCTACTTCGATGTACGCACGGGCAATGAGCAGGTACGAGAGGGAAAGATTAAAATAGTCTTGTTCCTTTTTTTCAATTTCAATTACCCGGAGACAATTTTGAATAGTCAGTGAATATTCCTTCTGATCGAGGTAAACATCAGCAAGGTTTGACAAGGTAACCGTAATACCTGGGACATCGTGAATGGAATCCAAGATATGATTGGCTCTTTTAAAATAATGTACCGCTTTGTCACGATCCTTTTCTGCCTTATAAAGTTCACCAATATTATTATATCCATAAGCTACTCCTTTGGCATCCTTCAACTTTTTTTTCACCAGAATGGATTCGGCATAAAATTTACGCGCGGATCTGAAATCATTCAGGTTCTTGTAAGCGATCCCAATGTTATTCTTGATTTTTGCCACTCCTAAACTATCGTTTGTCTCTTCAGCGATTTTTAACGCCTTTAGATACAGTTTAATAGCTTCATTCGAGTTGCCCTGAAGATCATAACTAACGGCTTCACTCTTAAGCGCTCGGGCGTTTCCTTGCTTATAATTTAACTCGCCTGCAATAGCACTGGCCTTTTTAAAAAGTATTCTTGCCTCGGTCGGTTTTTTAAACAAAAGTTCATTACCAACGGCGTTTAACGTGTCTACAAGTTCTTTCTGAGGTAAATTGACGTAAATTTTTATAATGCTGTCGGCTTCCTGAGCCATTCCGTTCATACCGGTAATGCCCATGGTAAGGGCGAGCATAAAAAAAATCCGGCAGGCTTTTAGCATACTCGCCATCATCACAAAATAAGTTTGGGCATCTCATCATTGACATAAAACGCAACATCAAAACTAAACACGCTTCCTCGCCCTATTTCACTTTGCACACGCAATTCACTATTCATCAGCGCCAATAATTTATTCGATATAGTGAGGCCAAGCCCTGTTCCTCCGAATTTTTTTGTGTTCGAAGAATCCGCTTGCGTAAATGCTTCAAATATCTTTTGCTGATTTCGAATGTCAATGCCGATTCCGGTATCACGAACTGATACGCGAAGCGTAATTCTATCGTTGTCTGGTTTAAAGATCGGTTCAATACTCAATTCGATCTCACCTTGCTGAGTAAATTTTATCGCGTTTCCAACCAGATTAATAAGCACCTGGCGCAGGCGAACCGAATCTGCCCAAACGCTTTGCGGACACTTGGTAGAAATACTTAAAATCATTTTAAGCTGCTTACTCTCAGCTTGATGGTATACCGTTTCTACTACCTGTCTACCCAATTCATAAATGTCACATTTATCAATTTTCAATTCCATTTTACCGGACTCGATTTTTGAAAAGTCTAACACATCATTTACAATATCGAGCAGTGAAAGAGCAGACGCGTTCAACACGGTCATGTACTTATTCTGAGTCGTGTCTAGCTTGGTTTTCAAGAGTAAATCTGAAAAACCTATCACTCCGTTTAAAGGTGTGCGTATTTCATGACTTACATTAGCGAGGAATTCTGACTTTGCCTGATTGGCTTTCAGCGCCTGCTCCTGAGCTTGTCGGATGGCGAGCTCTACTTTTTTCCGTTCTTCAATTTCGCCCATCAACCTTTCTTCATTTCGATCAATATGAAATCTCATGATCGATAAACCCGTTAAAAAAGCGCCATAGGCTAGCAATACGACCACATTGGTGAAATAGTAATTGGGGTCGCT
>JAHEZH010000165.1 GCA_023251155.1 Flammeovirgaceae bacterium
TGGCAGGAGGAATCGTTTGGGCGAACCGCGGTAATGCAAACACACAATGTAAGTGTAGCCGGTGGAACAACCGGTACTCAATACAATGTCAGTGTCAGCTCGAATAAGGAGGAGGGGATCCAGATCGGATCTGACTTTGACCGCAAGCTGGTCAATGTACGACTGGATCAGAAGATCACCAGCTTTCTGAAAGCAGGTGTAGCCTTTCGGTATAATAATACAGTTGTGAATGGAGCAGGTACTGCTACCGCGGGATCTTCATCTACCAACCGCCTTCGTCAGAGTATCAAATACCGGCCTATGTTATTTCCGGGCCAGGATGCGTACACCTACGATCCTGATTACGCGCAAGAGACGAATGCCAACGGGCTGTCGCTGGTCAATCCATTACTGCTCGCGGCTGCCGAGTACCAGAAAAACATTTCTGATGTGTATAACATCAGCGGAAATATTTCATTAGATCCCACAAAATACATTTCCTTCAGAAGCACGATCGGTTATGATGTAACGGATCAGAAGATACGCTCTTTCAGTGACAGTATTACCAATACGGCTATGCAAACCGGGCAGGGTAAACCCGTTGCCTCTATCGAAACATTGAGAAGAACAATTCTGAACAACTCCAATGTGGTTACTTTCTCGTTGCATAAACTCAATGAATCGTTTGGTAAGCTCAATAAATTTGATGTCATGCTCGGTCAGGAAATCTATGAAACCAGGACCACGACCGATTACATTGAAATGCATGGCATTCCGATTGGAACGGATGCGGAAACAGCACTGGATAACATCGAGCCTAATTATATCAATCCCAGTAAGCCAATAGGCAAGACTCCGACACGTCAGTTGTCTTTCTTTGGCCGTGTTAATTTTTCACATAATGATAAATACATAGCTACTGTTACCATGCGGGGCGATGGATCCTCCAAGTTTGCAACCGGTAAAAAATGGGGTTATTTCCCATCCGCTTCAGTAGCCTGGCGAATTTCGGGTGAAGACTTTTTCAGTGGGTTACAATCATCGCTGCGAGTGAATGATTTAAAATTACGATTAAGCTATGGAGAATCGGGTAATAACCGGTTTGGCGATTTTCTGTATCTCACTCAATTTGAAGAGTATCCTCCGTATGATCTGAATAATACACCGGTGATTGGATTTGGATCGAAACGTGAAAACGGAGTTCCGGCATTGGCGAATTCGAATCTGAAATGGGAAACAACCGTTTCCCGAAACCTGGGTATGGATATCAGTTTATTTGAAAGCAGAGTTCAACTATCCGTAGATGCATACATGAACTCCACACGCGATTTGCTCATCAATACGCCTGTTCCTACTTCATCCGGTTATACTAATCAACTCCAGAATGTGGGGGAGACTTCCAATAAGGGAATTGAAATACAGTTGTCAGCAACTCCTGTTCAGACTAAAAACTTTATGTGGAAATCCAATTTCAACATCTCGTTTAATAAAAATACGGTTGAAAGTCTTGGCCGCCAGCAATCCTTTTTATTCAACTCCGGCTGGGCCAACAACTCACCGTTTGATTACTCGGTTGTTGTAGGCCGGCCTACCGGAACGATATGGGGATTGGTTGCGGATGGATTTTACTCCGTTGATGATTTTCAGATTGATCCATCGACCAACCAATTTGTAGTAGAAAAAGGAGCATACGTGCTCAAGGATGGCATTGCCAATGACAAGAGTGTAACTTCACTTGATCCAAGACCGGGTGTTATCAAATATGTTGACCAGACCGGTGATGGTTTAGTTGATGATAAGGACAGAACAGCATTAGGTACTGCCAACCCGAAATTCTTTGGTGGATTCAATCAACAGTTTACCTACCGGAATTTCGATCTGAGTGTGTTTGTCAACTTCCAGTATGGAAACAAAGTACTTAATGCTAACAAGCTTGAGTTTACAAGCGGTTATACCACTAATTCCAATTTGCTCGCTATCATGAATAACCGTTTTCGTAATGTAAATGCAGAAGGACAGGTCGTGACCGATCCCAATGCCCTTCGTGAACTGAATGCAAATGCCACCTTGTGGACTCCGCTGACCAGTGCCACCTCGTTTTATGTCAATTCATGGGCGGTAGAGGATGGTTCCTTCCTTCGCATCAACAATGTTACGATCGGGTATACATTTCCAGCCATGCATATCAGTAAACTGAAAATCAGTAAGCTGAGATTGTATGCTACCGGAAATAACCTGGCCGTGTTGACCAACTATTCCGGCTATGATCCCGAAGTGAACACACGAAGATCAACGCCCATTACTCCTGGTGTTGATTATTCGGCGTATCCGAAAAGTCATAATTACATTTTTGGTGTGAACGTCTCTTTTTAAATAGATCAACGATTTTCAATCATGAAAACAAAACATTCAAAACGATACCTGATTATACTGTTTGTATTCGGCATTCTCTTCTCATGTAAAGATTACCTGGAAGTAAATCCGATTACTTCGGTTGGCCCCGATATTGTGTTTGGTGATGTGGCCAATGCCACCAAAGCCATTATTGGTGCCTACTCTCCTTTGGGAGGAGATAACGGATATGGAATCCGGATCACCATGTATTATCCTTACGATAGCGATGACATTATGGGACAAGGTGCCACCCCTTTTCCGGATAATGAACGCAGGGATATCGCGCACTATAATGTGCAGCCAAGCAATACCCAATTGGCCAGCCCGTTTAATCAATTGTATTCGGGCATTGAACGCGCCAACATTTGTATTTACTACATTCCTAAAATGGAATTGTATAGCAAAGGCACAAGTGAGGAGCAGGCAGCATTGAAGCGGCTACATGGTGAAGCATTGACACTACGGGCGCAATACTATTATGAATTGATTCGTAACTGGGGCGATGTGCCGGCACAATTTCAACCTTCCAGTTTTGAAAAAGACCTCTTCAAAACACGCGAAGACAGGGATATCATTTATGATCAATTACTGGCCGATCTGGCGGAGGCCACCGCGCTGGTTCCCTGGAGAAGTGAAGTAAATGCAGATGAACGTATTACGCAGGGAGCTGTGCGTGCATTGCGTGCGCGTATTGCATTGGCACGTGGTGGTTATTCATTGCGTTCTGATTTTCAAATGAGACGTGCCACCAACTACAAAGATTTTTACCAGATCGCGAAAGACGAGTGCCAGGCGATTATCCAATCGGGCCAGCATCAACTCAATCCCAGTTTTCAATCTGTTTTCAAGTCGATCACTGGCCATCAGATGGAACCCAATGGCGAAGTGATCTGGGAAGTAGCCATGACAGGTGGAAGCAGTGCAACCGGTGATAGTAAGCTGGGATATTACAATGGTCCTCGTGTGGCCGGTAACGGCAATGGAGCATTGACGATTCTCCCTACCTATTTCTATTCATTTGATTCCAACGATTCGCGCAGAGAGGTGACTTGTGCGCCTTACGATGTCAATGCAGATGGAACTGTTGCTGCCCGTACACTGGTCACCATGGTAGATGGAAAATTCAGAAGAGACTGGATAACTAATCCGGCACCGGCACCGACTTCCACACAGCAGTACTTTGGATTAAACTGGCCACTCATTCGTTACTCCGATGTACTGCTCATGTTTGCCGAAGCGGATAATGAATTGAACAATGGTCCTTCCGCATCGGCCATTGATGCCTTTGAGCAAGTGCGCAAGCGGGCATTTAATGGTAATGCTATCGGGACTACCCCTTCCGATTATAATGGCTTTTTTACCGCCCTCACCAATGAGCGATTGCTTGAATTTGGCGGTGAGGGAATTCGCAAATATGATCTGATCCGCTGGAATTTGCTCAGCCAGAAGCTGACCGAGACCAAGGCAAAATTAGCGGCTATGGCGGCCAGCCAGCCACCGTATGACAACCTGCCCACAACGATGTATTACAAATCCAATTCGACCAGTGTAATCTGGCTCAATCCATTGAACTCAAAAACACCGGCCACACCGCCTGCGGGTTCTACTGCTGTGGCCTGGGTAGGATCTACCATTACCACCACCATTCTTACGTACTATGCTGCTTATTTCACTCCGAATAAGAATGAGTTATTGCCGATCGGTACAAGTGTGATTGACTCCAATCCTAACCTGACACAGAATAATTTTTAACGAATTGAGTGAATCGTAAACCGAACACACATGAACAAATCAATACATTTTAAGAACACATCACGGATAGCGGTAGTGTTATTACTTCTGCTTGTTATGGCTTGTGATAAAAATGAAGAGGAGCTTTCGCTTTCCCGTCAGTTTTCTCCCACTAAGATCACCTCGGTCAATGGAGAGACGCAAGTGACGCTGACATGGGCCGCTTCGTTATTTACCCTTCCGGGTGAAGTAACGTATTCGGTAGAGATCTCGGAAAAAGCAGATGACTTCACTACCCCGGTGTATGCCACCACTTCTTCTGACGTAAGTGTAGTGGTGACCGATGAGAAACTGGCCATCAAAAAAGATTACTATGCTCGGGTAAAAGCAATGGGTAAAGAGGATACCGGCGACAGTAACTGGCTGGTGAGTTCTTCCTTCCGTATTTTAGGTGAACAATTTTTGCTGGCAGTTACTACTGAAAATGTAATTGATAAATCCGTTCGCCTTTCATGGAGAGCAAGTAACGAGCTTACGAAAATCGTCATTACGCCTGCTAATGGTGCACCTGTTGAAATGGCGCTCACAGATGCCGACAGAGCAGCCACACTGAAACAAATTGATAACCTGACACCCGGAACAACGTATTCGGCTGAGATTTTTGCAGGAGCAAAGAGTAAGGGCACTCAACTATTTACAACAAAACCGGCTTTGACAGGCAATGTGATTGATCTGAGAGGGATTTCAGTGGCATTAAAACCAAATATACTAATTGATACATTGCCCGATATTCCTTCCGGAAGTATTGTACTACTGAAAAGAGGAAGCCGGTATAATGTGACTGCCGTGTATAACTTTAATAAATCAGTTACCATTCAAAGTGGGCTGGATTTTGGTACTGACCTCGCCACGATCGGATTGAGTACCAATTTTAATTTAGCGGCCGGTACTATTGATTCGTTGGTATTTAAAGACCTCGTTATAAAGGGAGTAAGGGCAAGCCTGGGAAGCTACAACAGTGATTATATACTTAACGGAAATACCGTAGCTACAGTGGGTAAAGTAAAACTGGAAGGCTGTACGATTAAAATTCTGCGTGGTATTGTTCGTATACAAACAGGAGGAGGGGGAGCGAAGATAACCAATTACCTGGTGAATAACTGTGTGATGGATAGTATTCGTGAGTACGGTGTTGCTGCAGCAAACGGCACCAGTGCCTTCGCTAACATAAAAATCACAAATAGTACACTTTCACGCGCCAGAAGATTTATCGTTCATACGGTGGCTGCTTCGTCTTCATTGGCGATTGAGAACTGTACTTTCAATGAAGTACCGGCAGGAGCTCTTGCAGCAGCCAATTCATTTATCGACTATGCCTCATTTAATATCGGAACGGCTACAATGAAGAACTCCATCATAGGAAAAGTATGGGATGAAACCGGAGCAGGGACTGCCGTATTTGGAATCAAGGCCGGATCAAGTACCAGCCTGGTAGTGACTAACACGTACAACACTTCTGATTTTGTCAATACAACCAATCCACTGCCGGGATTATCAGGATATAATGGTACTGCCGCTGCATTGTTTACCGATCCCAACAACGACAACTTTAAAATCAAGGATGCTAACTTTATAGGAAAGGGAAGTGCGGGTGACCCGCGCTGGCGCTGATATAAATACATGGAAGAGTGCGTTTGCTACAGTGAACGCACTCCTTTACGAAAAGGAGAGGTGAGTTATGAGAGTTTTGAAAATGTGGCTGATTTTTATGGTTGCGCTGGGATTGGTTTCCTTTCAGCAAGCTCCTGCTAAAATCACGGTCTATCTCATCGGTGACTCCACCCTTGCAGACAAAGAAACCAAAGCCTATCCTGAAACAGGATGGGGAATGCCTTTTCACTATTTCTTTGACTCGACAGTGGTAGTGGATAACCGTGCAAAGAACGGGAGAAGTACGCGTACATTTATTTCTGAAAACCGCTGGCAGCCGGTTGTTGATCAATTGAAGGAAGGGGATTATGTATTCATACAGTTTGGTCACAATGATGAGTCGAAGGAGAAGACCGACCGCTACACGTCACCTGATGATTATCAAAAGAACCTGGTGAAATTCATTTCGGAAACACGCGCCAGAAAAGCCTATCCGGTCTTGCTTACTCCGGTGACACGCAGGAGATTCAAAGACGGTAAGCCCGAGGAAACCCATGTTGACTATTCGAAGCTCGTAGTGGAGGTAGCCAAAGACCAAAAAGTAACATGCATTGATTTGGATACGAAGAGCCGTGAGTTGCTGCAGCGCTTTGGTGAGGAGCAATCGAAATTACTGTTTCTACAGCTTGCCCCCGGTGAACATCCCAACTATCCGGAAGGAAAAACAGACAATACACACTTTAGTGAGTTAGGTGCACGGTTAGTGGCGCAGATGGTGTTGAGTGAGATCAGAAATCAGAAGCTGGAGCTGGCCAACCGAATAGTGAAACCAGTGGTGAAGAAATGAAGGGAGTAGTGTTTTGCTTTTTAGTGTTATCCATTTCAGTTACTGCGCAAAAGGAGATGGTAGTAGCGAAAGACGGAAGTGGCGACTACACCAGCGTGCAGGATGCATTGGATGCCATACCCGTTGGAAACGAAAAGGAGAGGATTATCCGTATAAAAAATGGAGTCTATAAGGAACGACTTGTTCTTGATTCACTGAAGAACTATGTCACCCTCATCGGGCAGGATAAAGACAGAACGATACTCACGTATGATAATCACACCGGAAGGATTTTACCTAACGGAGATACGGTAAATACCTGGACTTCGGCCAGCTTCTTCCTTCTGGCCAATCACTTTAAAGCGCGGAACATTACGTTTGAAAACAATGCCGGATTTACCGCAGGGCAGGCGGTGGCGGTATTTGCCAAAGGCGATCAGCTTTCATTTATCAACTGTCGCTTTGTTGGATTTCAGGACGTTCTTTTTTGTAGTGGTGCAGGAAGCAGACACTACTATAAAAACTGCTATATAGAAGGCACGACCGATTTTATTTTCGGATCATCCACTGCGGTGTTTCAGGATTGCGTTATTCATAGCAAGAAAAACTCGCACATCACCGCTGCATCTACGCCCCAGGAAAGCAAGTATGGTTTTGTTTTTATTCATTGTAAGCTTACTGCGGACAGTGCGGTGAATAAAGTGACACTTGGCCGGCCCTGGAGACCGTATGCCAGTGTTGCTTATATAAAATGCACGATGGGGAATCACATTATCCCGGAAGGCTGGGACAATTGGAGGAATGTGGCCAACGAAAAAACAGCACGCTATTCAGAATACAAAAGCGCAGGAACGCATCCGGCCAGTCGTGTAAAGTGGTCAAGACAATTAACGGATAAGGAGGCGGCGAAATATTCGCTGAAAACAATTTTTGGTGACTGGAATCCCGAACAGGAATAACAAAAATGATGGCATTGTTTATGTTTAACTTTGAGTGATGAGTATACGTATTAATTATTCCCTTTTTCGAAGAAGCGCCTTGGTCATCCTGATATGCTGGTGTATGCCGTCTTTTGCTTTTCCTGTTGAAGCGGACAGCACCGTTGCTTTTCCGGGAGCCGAAGGTTTTGGAAAATATACCACCGGCGGACGTGGTGGCAAAGTATGGATTGTCACTAACCTCAATGATACTGGTCCGGGAAGTTTGCGTGAGGCGATAAGCAAAAAAGAAGCACGTGTGATCGTGTTTGCGGTATCCGGTACCATTGCTTTGGAGTCTCCATTGAAAATCAATTATGGTAATGTCACTATTGCGGGGCAATCGGCACCTGGCGATGGTATTTGTATAAAGAACTATCCATTTTTAGTGAGTGCAGATAATGTAATCATCCGCTATATGCGTTTTCGTTTGGGCGATGAGCGCAAGCAGCAGGACGATGCGATCACCGGAGTAGGAAGAAAAAACATCATCATTGATCATTGCTCCATGAGCTGGGCTACCGATGAATGTGCTTCCTTCTATCGGAATAAACATTTCACATTACAATATTGCATCATATCCGAAAGTTTAAATCATTCCTTACACGAGAAGGGTGATCATGGTTATGGCGGAATCTGGGGAGGAGAAGGTGCAACGTTTCATCATAATTTGTTGGCTAACCACACCAGTCGAATGCCTCGCTTCAGTGGCTCCTCCACTACATTAAATTCACCGGAAGAGTTAGTGGATTTTTCTAATAATGTTATTTATAACTGGGCAAGTAACAATACGTATGGTGGTGAGAAAGGAAGATATAACGTAGTCAACAATTATTACAAGCCAGGACCTTCTACCAGGTCGAAAAAACCGTGGATAGTTAATCCCACTTCTCCTGCTGGTCAGTTCTTTATTACGGGTAATTGTCTTTATGGAAATGAACAGATTACTAAAGACAACTGGAAAGGGGTGAAGATGGAGCATCCGGATTCTGCCTATGCCAAAATTCCTTTTGAAGTTACATTCATCCCTCCGCAAAATGCAGACAAAGCGTTTGAAGAAGTATTGAAATATGCTGGGGCAAGCTTAAAGCGAGATGCTGTTGATCTTCGTATTATTAACGAAGTGCGCAACGACGAATCCAAATCGGGCAAGAGCCGGAATGGGATAATCGATTCACAAACCGATGTTGGCGGCTGGCCGGAGCTGAAATCCCAACCTTCACCCGTTGATACCGATAGAGATGGCATGCCGGACGAATGGGAAACAAAACACAAACTCAATCCCACTATCGCTAATGCGGAAGGATATGAGTTAGATAAGTCCTATACGAACATTGAGGTTTATCTTAATGAGTTAGTCAAATGAATAAACTGTTTCTGATCGTATTTCTGAATAGTTCGTTTACCATTGCGATTCAGGCACAATCCTATGATTATATAGTATCCAAGGATGGTTCGGGGAATTTTTCCACGGTACAGGAAGCCTTTAATGCGGTTCCTGATTTCAGGAAAAATGTGACCACCATTTTTGTGAAGAACGGGGTGTATAAAGAGAAACTGATTTTAGCAGGCTCGAAAACGAATGTGAAGCTTATCGGTGAAGACGTGAACAAAACCTTACTTACCTATGACGATTATGCTTCGAAGAAGAATAAGTTTGGTGAGGAAATGGGGACTACCGGCTCAACCAGTTTTTATGCTTTTGCGGATGGCTTTACCGCCGAGAACATCACCTTTGAAAATTCATCCGGACCCGTAGGGCAGGCCGTAGCTGTACGGGTGGACGGGGATATGACTTCTTTTATCAACTGCCGCTTTCTTGGTTTTCAGGACACCTTGTATCCCCACGGAGAGAGGAGCAGGCAGTACTATAAAAACTGTTATATCGAAGGTACGGTGGATTATATCTTTGGATGGTCAACGGCGGTGTTTGAGCATTGCACTCTTTTTACCAAGAAAGGTGGGCTTTATGTGACGGCTGCTTCCACGCTAGAAGGAGCACCTTACGGTTTTGTATTTATCAATTGCAGAATAACGGGAGATGCGGTCGAGGCTTCTGTTTACCTTGGCAGACCGTGGAGGCCATTTGCTAAAACCGTTTTCATTCATTGTTCGATCGATAAATTAATAAAGCCCGAAGGCTGGCATAATTGGAATAAGCCCGAAGCCGAGAAGACTTCATTTTATGCAGAGTACCAATCGAAAGGAGCAGTGGCCGATACACAATCACGTGTCAGCTGGTCGCATCAATTGTCGGAGGATGAAGTGAAGAACTATACACTGGAAAAAATATTTGGAGATTGGAAAATAAATTAAACAATGCCTGTCATTAAATCAAACGAAATCAAACCGGAAGTGATCAGAACGGGTGTTCATCGTCACTTCATCTATACTAACGATCTGATGACAGCGGTGATTGATTTTGATAACGGCCCGTGGAGCGAGCCGGAGCCATTTCATTATCATGTGCATGAACAAACGACTTATGTTGCAGAGGGTGAAATTATATTCTTCTGTGAAGGAGAACCCGATCAGAAACTGAAGAAGGGGGATTTATTCAGTGTTCCTTCCAATAAAAAACATACCATTCAAGTACTGTCGAAAAGTGCGCGGCTGATTGATAGTTTTAATCCCGTACGCGAAGAGTTTTTAAAGAAATAACCTCATGAAGATTTTAATACACTCCATTCTGATAGGTACTGCGTCATTGTTTTGTGGTGAGATTGTTCAGGCACAAACTGAAAAAGATATTTATGCGGGGCTTGAGTTCACGATGGCCAAAGTAGCGGAGCCTGTTTTTCCTTCGTATTCCGTTTCGATAAAGGAGTTTGGCGCCGTATCGGATGGCACTACTGTAAACACGAAAGCATTTGCCGATGCAATTAATGCAGTAGCAAATAAAGGAGGTGGTAAGGTAATTATTCCCAGAGGCATCTGGCTTACGGGGCCTATCGTACTCAAGAGCAATATCAACCTGCATGCGGAGGCGGGGGCATTCATTATCTTCAGTAAGAACATGGAGGATTACCCCTTGCTCGAAACTTCATTTGAAGGATTGAGTACCATGCGTTGCCAGTCTCCTATCTACGGAAAAGAATTAGAGAACATTGCCATTACCGGCGCTGGAATTTTTGATGGATCGGGTGAAGCGTGGAGGCCGGTAAAGAAATCGAAACTCACCAGTGATGAATGGAAGAAGCTGGTGGCCTCGGGTGGTCTTCTGAATGAAGCAGGTAACACCTGGTATCCTTCCGAGAAGTCGTTGAAAGGAGCGAAGCTGACCGGTAATTTTAACGTACCCAGCCTGAAAACAAAGGAAGACCTGGAATCGGTGAAAGATTTTCTGCGCCCGGTGATGGTCAGTATTGTTCAATGTAAGAACGTGCTATTGGATGGTCCCACCTTTCAAAACTCACCTGCCTGGTGCCTGCATCCGTTGATGAGTGAGGAGGTAACTATTCGTAATCTCACCATCCGTAATCCGTGGTATTCGCAGAACGGAGATGGACTTGATCTGGAGTCATGCAGGAATGTAGTAATTCAGAATTGCAGCTTTGATGTGGGCGATGATGCCATCTGCTTTAAGTCAGGGAAAGATCAGGACGGACGTGATCGTGCTATGCCCACTGAAAATGTAATCGTAGATAACTGCACCGTATATCACGGTCATGGAGGTTTTGTGGTGGGAAGTGAAATGTCGGGAGGGGTGAAGAATGTTCATGTTTCGAACTGCACGTTTATAGGAACAGATGTGGGCTTACGTTTTAAAAGTACGCGCGGAAGGGGAGGTGTAGTGGAGAACATTTATGTGTCCGCGATCAATATGGTCAACATTCCGGGGGAAGCGCTACTATTCGATTTGTATTATAGTGGTAATTCTCCGGTGCCCACGGCTGAAGAGAAAATGCAGGATAAAGAAAAACAGGCTTCGTTGGTTCCTGCTGTAACGGAGGAAACTCCTTCCTTCAGAGCTATTTTTATAAAGAATGTAACGTGCAAAGGAGCTGGCCGTGCTGCTTTTCTGCAGGGACTTCCTGAAATGAATTTAAAGAATATTCATCTGAATACGGTTCACATTGAAGCGGTGAGTGGAATGGAAATGATTGACTCTGATGGAATACAGTTGGAAGATGTCTATATCAGCACAACGAAAGGAGCCGCGATACAAATGAAGAACGTGAAGAACTCCTCCGTCAGCCATTTCAAGTATCAATCCGACGAAGGCGTTACGATAGCGGGCAGCTCAACTACGAATGTTTCCTTCAAGAAATCCGATTTCAAAGAATCACAGATCAAGGTAGGTACTGAAGTGAACAAGAAAAGTATTGTGATCAAATAAACTCAGGGTGTTGTGATCCGGTGAGTGGATTCACGAATAATCAACTGGCTCTTCACCAGCTTTCGCTGAATAGGAGCGGAAGCATCCCTGATTTGCGCCAGGAGTATTTCCGCAGAAACGGCACCCATATCATACGATGGAAGATCAATGGTACTGAGCGGAGGTTCCACAAAACGACCAATGTTTTCATTATTGAAACCCAGCACAGCGATATCATCGGGTATTTTTAAACCGTTCTTCTTGAATACGTGCATCATCTCTACGGCTGCGTAATCGTTGATGGCGAACACCGCATCCGGGCGTTGGGGTAAATTGATCAGATAGCGTGTGTATTCTTCAATATTGCCGCCTGTAAAATTGGAATGCACGATGTAACTTTCTTTTACCGGTCTATCGTGCTTCTTCAGGGCATCCATGTATCCGTTCAGTCGGTTGCGGCTGTTGTGCAGATTCTGCGGCCCGGCGATAATGGCGATGCGTTGACATCCTTGCTGGATGAGGTGCTCTGTTCCTGCAAAAGAGATTTCATAATTATCCGTATACACTTGTGAGGTATGGAGATCTTCGCGTATGCGGTCAAAAAACACGACCGGTATCTTCTTTTGCAGCAGCAGGTCAAAGTGATCGGTACGATCTGTTTCGCTGGATACAGAGATGATCACCCCGTCTACGTGCGAAGCAATCAGCGAGCGCAGGTTGTTTTTTTCCGTAATGTAGGATTCATCCGACTGGCAGATCATCACATTGTATCCCGCCAGGTTGGCCACGCGCTGAATGCCGCCAATGGCTTTGGCGAAAAAGCGGTTTACTGTTTCAGGAATAATCACGCCAATGGTATTGGTGCGCTGCTGTTTTAAATTGAGCGCAAGTGCGTTGGGCTGATAGTTTAATTGCTGTGCAACTTCAAGGATTTTTTTGCGCGTTTCCTGATTTACATCCGAATGTTCAGAAAGGGCCCGGGACACCGTTGACTTCGATATGCCCAGGATCTTCGCAATGTCTTTGATCGTAACGGAACGACTGCTCATGAACTTTTTATGTCAGAATTTGAATGAATAGGGGTGTTTACAAAGTGCTGGGATCGTTCCCGGGAACGGTCCTTATAAAATATTTTTACAGTTCCAAAGAATCATTAATAAATATTACTACAATCGTGTGAAAAATTGTTCAATCGATTGCGCATGATACCTCAAATATCCAACCTTGTACCGCAACATTCCAAGCAAATTGAAGCGAATATGCTTGTGCCTGCTGAAAGTACAGATGCCTTGTTTCAGCGGGTGGCCCACTTTGATGACAAGCAGGCTTTCGAACGGATTTTTAATCGCAGTTACCGGTCGCTTTGCCTGCTGTCCTG
>JAHEZH010000166.1:0-569 GCA_023251155.1 Flammeovirgaceae bacterium
GCACGCCTCACCATAGAGATTGCCAAGATGGCTTTCGCGAAAGGTGCCGATTTAATCAATTACGTCAGTGCCGTTGATTTCATTTATACCGATGAACAGGTAACGGGTGTAAAAGTAACGGATGAAACAACAGGTGATGAATTTAACATCAACGCAACTACAGTCGTGAATGCCGCTGGCCCTTGGGTAGATGAACTGCGGCTGATAAACAAGTCAAAGACAACCAAACACCTGCACCTTACCAAAGGGGTACATATCGTTATCCCTTATCATCGCCTTCCCGTAAGGCAGGCCATCTATTTTGATGTACCTGATGGACGAATGATTTTTGCTATACCGCGCGGAAGGATTACCTATGTAGGTACTACCGATACCGATTATAGCGGAGACAGGAACGTGGTGTTTGCGACCAATGAAGATGCCCGCTACCTCATCGAGGGAATTAATGGAACATTTCCTTCGGTACATCTTACGCTGGCAGACATTGAATCCAGTTGGGCAGGGTTGAGGCCATTGATTCACGAAGAGGGCAAGTCCGCATCCGAGCTTTCCCGTAAAGATGAAATATT
>JAHEZH010000166.1:579-11482 GCA_023251155.1 Flammeovirgaceae bacterium
ACCTTGTACCACTCATCTTCTGACGTTGACTCCCAACCGGTTGAATGATGTAGCCGCGGTAACTGAATATAAAAAGCAGGTAGTAGCGCGTATCGCAACGCTGGGACTGAAAGGTGAAGATGCCGCATCACTCATTCATTTGTACGGAAGGCAAACGGATCATATCATCGATCGGATGATGGCCAACCGTACGGCCGACCCTGACCTGGATTTGCTACTGGCTGAACTCTGGTACCTGCTGCACCACGAAATGATTGTAAAAGCCAACGACTTCTTTGTGCGCAGAACCGGCCTTTTATACTTTGATCTTCCCCGCCTTGTAAAATTACTCGATCCCGCCTTGCAATCGATGGCGCATTACCTAAATTGGGACATTGATCGTCTTCGCGAGGAGCGTTCATCGATCGAAGAGATCATTCAACAGACGTTATTATTCAAAAACTGATATGCGCGCATTCCTATTAGCGGCCGGCCTTTTTATACTCATCGTGGTAGAGATACTGCGCGTGTATTTCATCATGCCTTTCCCCGGCAGCCAGGCCGCGGAGACCATCGATATCGCTTACTTTATTCATAACAACATCATCTGGTTTCGAATAGCGGGTGTGTTGTTGATTGCCTACCCGCTCTATTCTTTTTTCACTACAGGCAGCCGTGTGAACAAGATCGTGATTGCTGTTTTGCTGGTAGCGTATGGGGTGGTTTTCTACCTGTTCAACTTCCGCTTTCTTGCCGATAAAATGTTTCTGCTTCCGGAAACAACCGCCTTTCAAAATGCCGCCAATAACAAGATACCCATCAAGCAACTGGTGATCGGTGTTACCATGGGCGATGTAAGCAAAGCCTATCCCATCGAGATCATCGGTTATCATCACCAGGTGCGCGATACCATTAACGGTGAGGCTATCATGGTGACGTATTGCACCGTGTGCCGTACAGGCCGGGTGTTCAGCCCGAAAGTAGGAGACCGGCTGGAGCATTTCAGGCTGGTAGGGATGGATCATTTCAATGCCATGTTTGAAGACAGTGAAACAAAAAGCTGGTGGCGCCAGGTAAATGGCGAAGCCATTGTCGGCCCATTGAAAGGCACGGTGTTAACGGAAATTCCTTCCGAGCAAATGAGTCTTTCTGCCTGGATCGATCAGCATCCGAACACATTCATCATGCAGGAAGATAGTGTGTTCAAAGAGAAGTATGAGAAGATGAAAGCGTATGACGAAGGCAAAAGCGAAGGTGAACTCACCCGTCATGATTCATTGTCATGGCAAAACAAATCATGGGTAGTAGGCGTACAGTCGGGTATGAACGCTAAGGCGTTCGACTGGAATGACCTGCAGCGTCTTCGTGTCATTAACGATGAAGTAGGGCAGGAGCCGGTAGTGGTATTCGTGCAGCCCGATTCCGTTTCCTTTCATGCCTTCAGCCGGTTTGTCGATAAAGAGGTACTCACGTTTGTGTATAACGAGGTGATCGGCAATATGACCGATACAAAGACTAACTCACTATGGAACTGGAATGGTGAATGTGTCACCGGTGACTACAAAGGCAAGCGGTTAACCAGCGTACAATCGTACCAGGAGTTCTGGCATTCATGGAAAACATTCCATCCGCAAACCACGCAATATTTACCAGCAACAGAATAAAAATAAAGACGAACTAATAAGTATAACAGCAAATGGATAAGAAGGGAAACCTCTGGGGGATAGACCTGGGAGGAACGAAAGCAGAAGGTGTAGTCATAGGCCCGGGCGGATTGAATGAAATTCTATTCAGAGACCGCGTACCTACCGGTGCAGAGAATGGGTATCAGCACATCCTTGGCCAGATTAAAAAACTGGTAGACATGATGGAGCAGAAGATGGGCTATCGTCCGGATCAGTTAGGCATTGGTACACCGGGCACGTTAGATCCGAAGTTGGGTGTGATGAAAGGCTGCAATTCCGAGTGTATGAACGGCCAGGCCATGAAAGACGATCTGGAGAAATTGCTGGGCATGAAGATCGCGATAGCCAATGATGCGAATTGCTTTGCATTGGCCGAAACACACATGGGCGTGGTGAAACAGAAATTTCCTGAAGCCAAAGTCGTGTTTGGTGTCATCATGGGCACAGGCGTAGGTGGCGGATTGGTAGTGGAAGGAAAAGTAATCAACGGCCGCCAGGGAATTGGTGGCGAATGGGGACATAACTTTCTAGATCACTCCGCTTATCCCTGCTATTGCGGTAAGCAAGGCTGCGTAGAGAAAGTAATCTCGGGTCCTGATCTGGAACGTTTCTATTTCGATCAATCGGGTAATAAACTTAAACTAAAAGAAATCTACGATCGCTACAAAGCAGGCACGGATGTGCATGCCAAAGCAACGATGGATCGACTCATTCATTTCTTTGGACTGGCATTGAGTGTGATCATTAACATCATCGATCCGGATGTGATTGTGATTGGTGGTGGGGTAGGCAACATCGATGAACTTTATACCGAAGGAGTGGAGTCGGTACGGAAATTTACATTTAATAACGGAGTGCTGGATACAGCCATTGTCAAGCCACTGCTTGGTGACAGTGCAGGGGTATTTGGCGCAGCGTACCTGACCGTGTAATGAAAGAGTAATATGTAACTGGCAACTTGTAACCTGTAACTAAATTCAAAACATGAAACGCATTGCAGTACTTGGACCTATACCGCGCGACCATATTGTTACGCACCAGGGAGATCTGATTCAGAAGTGGGGATGTGTGACCCATCCGGTAATTGCCTTGTCCGTAATGGCAGGTGATAAAATTGAGATTGTACCCGTAGCACACATGCGTGTGGTGGACCTGGATAATGTGGTGGAAGTATTTCAGGGGTACGAAGGAGTTAACCTGAAGCACGTCACAACCGAGAGTGATCAGGGGGATATCATCAGTCTTCGTTTTCTGGATATGAACAACCGTCTCGAACGGCAAACCGGCTTCATGGATCCAATAGTACCAAAAGACGTGAAGCACCTGCTCGATTGCAAAGTCTTTGTATTCATCCCCATCAGTGATTATGAAATCTCTTTAGAGACGTTGATGTTTCTGAAGAAAAAGAGTGATGGTATTATCGTGTTCGATGCGCACGGCCCTACTACCGCATGCCTGGTGAACGGCGAGCGCCAGCGCAAGTTCTGGGTAGACCGTGATCAATGGCTTCCCTATATCGATGTGCTGAAGATGAACCTGGAGGAAGCACAGGCTTCGTGGTTCAAAAAGGAATACGAAAGCTCCGACTTCTCTGTGAATGAAGAGCCCGATCGTGAAGAACTTCGCGCATTTGCCGAACACTGCATCAGTAAAGGGGTGAAGTGTGTGTACATCACGGTTGACTCGCGCGGGTGCCTGGTGTATTTCAAAGAGCGAGGTAAGATCAGGGAAGAGATGGTGCCCGCTATAAAAGTAGATCAGGTGGTGGATACTACCGGCTGTGGCGATTCCTTTGCCGGTGGTGTCGGGTTTGGGTTATTGCAGAAACCTAAAGACTACCTGGGGGCGGCACGTTATGGAAATGCATTGGGTGCCTTACGCACACAGGGGAAAACATTTTCTGTATTTAAGTCATTGGAGGAAACGAAAAAGATCATCGAGCAGGGGTATATTCGCGCCTAGTAATTTCAACCTGAACCATAGCCTGTGATTAAAGCCTGCATTTTTGACCTCGATGGTGTTATTGTCGATACTGCTCATTACCATTTCCTGGCATGGAAGCGGCTGGCCGATGAACTGGGAGTACCTTTTACTGAAGTAGAGAATGAGCGATTAAAAGGCGTGAGCCGCATGCAGTCGCTCGAAATACTTTTGGAACTGGGCAAGCTCCAACTCGACAAAAAGATCAAGGAGATGCTGGCGGAAAAAAAGAACACCTGGTTCGTAGAGTATGTGAACAGGATGAAACCGGAAGAAATCTTTCCCGGTGTGAAGGAACTGATTACTGCTTTGCGAAAGAAAGGACAAAAGATTGCGCTAGCCTCCAGCAGTAAAAATGCACCCGCGGTTATTCATCTTCTGCAAATCGAAAACCTGTTCGATGCGATGGTAGATGGTACCATGACGGTGAACTCCAAGCCTGATCCGGAAGTGTTCTTGCTGGCTGCATCGATGTTAAATCTAAAGCCTGCCGATTGTGTGGTCTTCGAGGATGCAGAAGCAGGAGTTGAAGCTGCTTTGCGGGCAGGAATGAAATGTGTAGGTATCGGATCGGTGCAACAATTGAGTAAGGCAAACCTGGTCATCAGTAAGACACGTGACTTCCCTATGGATAAGTTAAGTTCATTATAATTTTAGTATTCATTTTTATATTCCGCTTCTAATTTTTCATTGCTTATGAAGAACTACCTCAAGCACCACGAATGGCAAATCATCGAAGAGGGTTTTGATCCTCATCTCAACCGGATATCAGAAAGTGTTTTTAGTCTGGGTAATGGCCGTATGGGCCACCGCGCCAACTTTGAAGAGTACTACAGTGGCGAAAAGCACCTGGGTAGTTATGTAGCTGGAGTTTATTATCCGGATAAGACAAGAGTAGGATGGTGGAAAAACGGTTATCCGGAATACTTCGCCAAAGTACTGAATGCCCCCAGCTGGATCGGTATTCATGTACGTATAGCGGGTCAGGATCTGGACCTTGCCCAATGCAACGTGGAAGAGTTCAGACGTGTGCTCGATATGAAGACCGGTCTGTTACACCGCAGCTTTACGGCTACTTTCCCGGATGGAAAGAAAGTAAAAGTAGACGCAAAACGTTTTTGCAGCATGGCCGATGGAGAAGCCGGTGCTATTCGTTATGCGATTACTCCTGTCAATTTTTCTGCGCCGGCCACAATCACCTTAGCAGTAGATGCGGATGTGGTGAACAAAGATTCCAATTACGATGAAAAGTTTTGGGAAGAGGTATATAAGGAAGCAAAAGAAGGACAAGCCATTGTCACGGCTCAAACCAAGAAGACTTTATTTCATGTATGCACGGGGATGAAGTATGTGCTGGAAAGTGAAGGCCGGAAAGTAACCGGCAAAGCCGCATCCCATACAAAAGAGAAGTATGCCGACAATGTGGTGGAAGTGGACCTGAAGCAAGGTACGGAGCTGGTGATCTACAAATACGGTGTTATTCTCTCCTCTGAAAACCACGCGAAGGATAAATTAGTAGCTGTGTGCCAGGCGAAACTCGATGAAATCACTTCGTTGGGATATGATCAGTTGTTTGCCCGGCATGCGAAAGTATGGGAACACAAATGGGAAGAATGCGATATCACGATCGATGGAGATATCGCGGCTCAGCAAGGTATCCGCTTCAATATCTTCCAGATGACGCAGACCTATACGGGTGAAGATGAGCGCCTCAACATCGGGCCGAAAGGATTTACCGGCGAGAAATACGGTGGCAGTACCTATTGGGATACCGAAGCATATTGTTTGCCTTTCTATTTAAGTACCGCTGATCCGAAAGTAGCGCGCAACCTGTTGGTGTATCGCTACAAACATTTAGCGAAGGCGATAGAGAATGCGCAGAAGCTCGGATTCAAAGACGGTGCTGCATTCTACCCCTTTGTGACTATGAATGGAGAAGAGTGTCACAATGAGTGGGAGATCACTTTTGAAGAAGTGCATCGCACCAGTGCCATGGCTTACGCGATGCGTGATTACATTGATTACACGGGCGATAAGGAATATTTTACCGAGTTCGGACTGGAGGTACTCATTGGTATATCGCGCTTCTGGTCACAGCGGGTCAACTGGTCGGCCGATAAGAACAAGTACGTGATGCTGGGTGTTACCGGTCCCAATGAATACGAGAACAATGTCAATAACAACTGGTATTCGAATTACCTTGCGGCCTGGACACTTCGCTTTACACAGCAAGCCATCGACTATGTGAAGTCAAGCAATGCGGCACGCTTTAATGAGATTGTAAGCAAAACCAGTTTCCGGGAAGCAGAAGAAACCACCAAGTGGAAAGACATTGTAGACAAGATGTACTATGGTGAAGATACCAAGCGCGGTGTGTTCCTTCAGCAGGATGGATTCCTGGATAAAGAATTAATCAAAGCCAGTGACCTGGATCCGGCCGATCGTCCGTTGAATCAGAAATGGTCGTGGGACCGGATTCTTCGCTCGTGCTTTATCAAACAAGCGGATGTGTTGCAATGTATCTATCTGTTTGAAGACGACTTCACCCTGGATCAGATCAAGCGCAATTTTGATTTTTATGAACCGATGACGGTACATGAATCATCCTTGTCACCGTGCGTCCACGTGATCCTCGCATCCAAAATCGGCTATAAAGAGAAGGCGTACGAAATGTACCTGCGCACTTCACGCCTCGATCTGGATGATTATAACAATGATACGGAAGACGGTTGTCACATCACCAGTATGGCGGGTACGTGGATGAGTGTGGTGAAAGGTTTTGGAGGTATGCGGGTAAGAGGAGGGCAACTTCACTTCAACGCATTCATACCCGATCAATGGAAAGCCTATTCCTTCAAACTGGATTTCAGAGACCGGGTAATCAAAGTGAAAGTAACCAAAGAGAAGACCGATATTACATTGGAATCAGGGGAGCCAATTGAGGTCATCAGTTCCGGTAAAACCTTATCACTAAAAGCAGGTTGATCACTGCCTTGTTGCTTCCTGGTTGAGTGGAATTCGGTAACGAGGGATCGGGTAGGTGTTGATCAGTTGAATTAAACGGGAATGTTTTAAAAAACTTTCCAGATGCATCACATTCTGCCATCGTTACGTTTTTCCTCATTTGCGCGCTCAGCTATGCCCGCAATAAAAGGCAACCGTTATTTATCACTCTTTACTGACAATTCCCGATCCGCGGATTATCTGTAGAGCTGCATTGAAACTGATACTTGCTTTGTGGATAGAGCGGAGTTGGCGTGTCTGTTACGACCAGTGGCGGCAAGGTTTGACCGTTGTAACCAGGCATGGTGACTTGCTCGGCCGATCCGTTACCCAGGGCTACATTCTTTGCTGCCGCATTTCCATTGAAGCTGTAATCCATCATCGCGTCAAGCAAGCGGTACACACCGTAGTAATCATAGGCATCGTAGGCAGAGCGTGAATTGGGAAGAACATGATCCGCAATGTAATTGTAATCACCGATCTGACCTGCTTTGATTAAAATAAAATCCTTTTCAGTAGTGGTGATGTTAATGTTCTTGAACAGATCGATGGCCATGCGATGATCATTGGTTACATCGTCATCGTACACTTGTGTAATCAGTTTGGTGTTGGAGGGGAAGGATGACAATTGGGCAGGAGTAATCTGGTAAGAGTACCATTGTGCCATAGCGAATATGAAACGGCCATCGGCTCCCCATCCTTCATCAGTAAATGCTTTATAGGCCAGTCCGAATGAAGCACCGCCACCAAACGAGTGCCCCATAAAGCCAACCTTCTTCGTGTCGATCAGATTCGGGTAATCGGTAGCTGCTTTTTTAAAGCTTTGCCATAGTGTATTGTAGCGATCATCAATCGACACACCGAACGTAGGATAGGGTGCGAACACAATGACGTATCCTTTCTTGGCAACAAAATTAAACAAGCCAATATTATATTCGCTGCTTTCACCACCGTACGGATGGAGGAAGAAGATAACGGGCTTGGGAGATGTAATCCCCTGAGGATAAAAGATATCCACCATCTTGCCTGAATAAGTGGGGCTTGCAAATGATACTTTAGCAACTGTGTAGTTACCATCGGAGCCATATCCACTGGCAGGGCGGGCAATTGGGCCTCCCAGATCATCATCAGCGGGAGCGGGGTCACTCGTTTTATCGGCACTACAAGCCAGTAAGAAAAAGGAGAATACGATTGCGATAAGCCTCTTTGTCATCTTTCTATTTTCCCCTTTAGATAACGAAACGTCTCAAAGGTTTAAATAGAGACGGATTTTCTTTTAGGGTTGAATTGAGATGGCAGGTCAGGCTTTCTTTAACTGAAAAGAAAAGATACTTCCCTTGCCCGATTCACTGGCAACTGAAATGCTTCCACCCTGTGCTTCAATGAATTCTTTGGAGATAGCCAGCCCCAGACCAGTACCTGAAGCTGTACCGGGCACCTGGTAGAATTTTTCGAAGAGCTTTTCTATGTATTTTTCTTCAATGCCCGGCCCGAAGTCGGTAACTGAAAAATGAACGTTGCCTTTTTCTGCGCTGCACGTTAAAAGGATACAGTCATTCTCCGGACTATAGCGAATGGCATTGGTAAGCAGGTTAACCAGCACCCAGGTGGTCTTATCTACATCAGCGTGCAGGAGGAATGTTTCTGTCGATCGCACTTCAATCTTTACATGCTTGCGTTCTGCCTGGAATTTCACGGCCTCCATAGCATAGTGGATGATGTCAGCCGAAGAGGTGTTCGTGATATTCAGTTTCAGGTTGCCGCTTTCTACCTGCGACAGATCAAGCAACTCATGCGTGATTTTAGACAAGCGTGCGATTTCATCACTCAACGTTTTTACTATCCCGTTTTGTTCGGTGTTCAGTTCGCCCACGCGCTTGTCCTGTAGCAGTTGCGTACACATTTGTATGGAGGCAATGGGTGTTTTCAGTTCGTGCGAAATGGTAGCGATGAAATTGGTCTTTGCCAGATCCAGTTCTTTGTAAGGCGTAATGTTCTTAAGTAAAATCACCTGCCCGATCATCTCATCATTCTTCTCACCTGTCGGTGTGTGACGGACGATGATGTTCTCTTTGGAGAAGTAGTTCTCTTTACCCGCAAACACGATCTTGATGACTTTGTTATCTGCGTTGGTGTTTGCTTCATTACGAATGAGATTGCGAAGTAAATCATTTTCTACCGCAGCATCGGGAGCATACTTGCCAACCAACTGCTCTTTGGTCAGGTGCAGGAAGGCCAGTGCCTGGTCATTGACAAAAACGATCTTCTTGTGTTCATCCAGGCCAATTACCGGATCGGTCATGCGGTTGATAATGGTCTCAATGCGTTTCTTTTCGAAGATGACTTTGGCCAGGTTGCTGTGCTCGTACTCATCCATTTTCTCTGCCATCTGGTTGAAGGCTTCCGCCAGTTCTTCAAACTCATCTTTGCGATCGAAGTGCAACCGCTCTTCGTAATTTTTATTGGCGATGGATTTGATGCTGTTGGTAAGTTGTAGGATGGGGTTGGCTACATAACCGGGAAAGTTCACAATGAATGTAAACGCAATGATGGAAAACAGCGTGACAATGATGATCACATAAGTAGAAGCACGTGAGGCGGTGGCCTGTGCAATTTCGTTCTTCTTAACAATGGCCTGCAGGTTTACTTCCTGGATGGTTATCGTCGTCTTTCGCAGTAGTATCTTATCTATACTGTCAGCCGGATTCTTTTTGTAGTTCTCAAACGTATTTCTCAACTGAATGGTGAGCTCCCGTTCGGAGGGTTCGGTCACATTCATTTCCTGTTTGGAGATATTGGCTTCCAGCGAATCCAGGGAAGTATTACCTGTATTCTCCAATGCCCCCAGAATATTTTTGGTGTAGTGCAGACTTTCATAATTATTCCTGAGGATGTTTTGTGAATCCGCAGACAATTCATTCAGGTAGTAAAGCCCTATGCCTCCGATGGTGAGAATCACCGCGAAGAGGAAGATAACACCGTAGGCTACTTTTGTTTTAATACTCATGACAGAATGATAAGATCGGTATCGGATTTGGAGAGCTTGCTCAGCAACTGATTGAATGAATGGGTTTTTAAAATCACCTGCCAGATGCCAAAGTGTGGCTTACCAATGCACACCGTAGTAATTTGCTTTTCTTCGGCCACACGCACCATGGTTTTAGTGATGTGCTGATTTTTCACCTGGATCACTTCAGCGCCAAGTTCCGTTGCGAGTTTGAAATTATTGATCAGATGTCTTTGCAGGGAAAGCTTGATTCGGTTCGCATCTTCCACGGGAGTTTGTACATAAAGCACGTACCACTTTGAATTATAATAGCTGGCCAGTCGGGCGGTTTTGCGGATGATCATCTTGGCGGTTTCGGGGTTGCTGCTGATACACGCCATGAAACGTTCATGTCGTAAGCGTGTGTCAACCGTAATCTCGGCATCTACTTTTCGTTCTACCTGCGAAGCTACTTCTTTCAGCGCTAATTCACGAAGCTGTAGTATTTTTTCCGGCTGGAAGAAATGACGTAACGAGATTTCTATTTTACTCGCCGGATAGATCTTTCCTTCTTTTAATCGGGTGATAAGCTCATCGGCAGTAAGATCGATGTTCACGACTTCATCGGCTTGTTGCAAAACCTTATCGGGCACACGTTCGGTTACGGCAATTCCTGTAATGATCCGTACTTCCTCATTGATGCTTTCAATGTGCTGAATGTTAATGGCACTGATCACGCTGATGCCCGCTTCCAGCAGATCAATCACATCCTGCCAGCGCTTTTCATTTTTTCCTCCGGGTATGTTGGTGTGCGCCAGTTCATCTACAATGACTACATCGGGATGAATGGAAAGGATGGCCTGGACGTCCATCTCTTCCAGTTCTTTCCCTTTATAAAATACCCTCTTGCGTTCCATCACCGGAAGACCTTTGGTTAATGCTTCTGTCTCCTTCCGGCGGTGTGTTTCAATGTATCCGATCTTTACATCGACACCGTTAGCCAAAAGACGGTGTGCTTCCTGTAGCATACGGTAGGTTTTTCCTACACCGGCACTCATGCCGATGTAGATTTTGAACTTGCCGCGTTTCGATTGGCGGATCAGGTTCAGAAAATGCTCTGCTGATTTTTTCTCTTCTTCCATGTCTTAAAAGCTGACTGCCAGGGAAGTGCCGATGAAGGTGTCGGAGTTCGTGTTCTTTCCTCCCTTACTAAACACATCCTCTTTGCTGGTGAAGTTCCTGATTTCGGCCCGCCACAGCACATGGGTAT
>JAHEZH010000166.1:11492-13231 GCA_023251155.1 Flammeovirgaceae bacterium
ATTCTCCGCGCACCGCCAGTGCAAGTTGAGCTGTTGGCGTATAGCGAATAATGACAACGGGTGAATACCACGCATTGGCCGATGTTGTTTCCGGTGATTTTTCTTCTACACCATAATCAAAGCCAGCCGTGATGCCGAATTTTTCACTTACCTGGAATAGACCATAGAAATTATGGAAGTACCTCATTTGCCTTGCGCTGTCCGGCTTGTCGGTTCCGATGAACGAACTGCTGTTGAGCGTGATCGTGCTATTGGGCTTGAAGGTAATCTGCGTTCCGAAAGATGGTAACGAGTTCCCGTCCACACGCTGTATGCGCTGCCAGCCATTCAATACCATACCGGAAAGAAACCATTTACCATTGTCGGTAGTGTAAGAAATTTTTGCGCCTGCTTCATAGTAAGGCGTGTTGTCGGCCAGTATGCTGCGCGTCATGTTCCAGCAATCTTTACCGATCGCACTTTCAAACCCAATGTGTGAACCGAAGATACCCGCATCTACCCACAGGTTTTTCTTTGACGAAAGCTTTACCCCTGCATTCGCCTCGTAAATGTTTTTTAGTACACCGGGCTCAGCCGCCAGGTTAGCATTGGCATACGTGCCCGTCATCAATACCAGATTAGCACGCACGTTATCGGTAGCATAGGCCACTTTTATAAATCCAAGATTCAGATTCACTTCATTGCTTCTGTTGAACGAATAAATAAAGCCCGGACGTGTATGGTCAGATGGTTTATTGAAATCATAGATATAATAGGTTTCGATATATCCGCTCACCGCAAAGGGAGAAGTTGTTTTTTGTTCAGTATCCTGAGCGGCCATTGTTTTTGAAAAAAGACAACCAAGCAGGATCATTAAGTAATTTTTCATAAAATTGACTATTTGACTATTGTTTGATTTGATCCAGTGCTATATTCAAATGAAGTACATGCACTTTTGAGGTGCCGAACATTCCCAGCCACGGACCTTCTGTATTTTTGCGGATCAGTTGCGTAAGAACTTCGGGTTTGATATTTCTGATTTTTGCAATACGCTCCACTTGCAGGGTTGCTGCGGCAATACTGATGTGCGGATCTAATCCACCACCGGAGGCGGTCACTAGGTCGGAGGGAATTGCTTCTTTTTTTATGGAAGGATTATGCGCCAGCAGGGTATCAATACGTGACTGTACAAGAGCGAGGTACTCCGGGTTGCCAGGACCTTTATTTGATCCTCCTGTTGATGCTGCGTTATAATCTACCGCAGACGGGCGACCATTAAAGTAGCGGTCATCATCAAATTTTTGCCCGATCAGTTCAAAGCCAACTACTTTTCCGTTCATGCTGACTTCTTCTCCTCGTCCTGCATTAGGAGCAATAATGGATGCGATGGCGCTGATGAGTAAGGGATAAAGCAATCCGAATAAAATCAGTGTGATGAAGGCGATTTTTAAGGAAGTGATGATCTGTGTTTTCATACGAATGATGATTATGTCGTTTTCTGTAAGGACTGGTTGTTTGATATTGTCTGTTCAATGAGTACTATCGGTGTTGAATGGATACTCGATCGTGGTCTGTGGGGACACAGACCACGGTGGAGGACACAGCCTACGCTTGATAAGTCATGGCGGATGGACCATGATAGATGAGGCCACGTGGACAGTTGAAGATGATGGTACATATTTTTAACAATTAACCGATAAGAGGAGAGATGATCAGGTCGATCAGTTTAATGCCAATGAAGGGCACGATGATTCCACCTA
>JAHEZH010000045.1 GCA_023251155.1 Flammeovirgaceae bacterium
CTGTGGAAAGTGTTTGCTACCGGACTGGTCGTCACTGTCGTGTCGCTCTCGCTCCGCTTGTTAATGGGCATGATCGGGAATGGGAAACTCTTATCCAATATTCTCTTTTCTGATTTTGTTTACCAGGTCAACCTTGCCCTGTTTGTCAGTTTCCTTCTGGCCGCATACACTTCGTGGAAGCGATTGATCTTATATCAGAAATCAAAATGGCTGCTGCGACTTTGGGTCGCATTTGATATCACCATGTTTTTTGTGCTGATGTATGACAGCATCAGTCTGCTATTCAGTGAAGCTGTTTTTCAGGTGATCATTGCCTCACTTGGTGTCATGGTGCTGATCCTTTCGGCCAACATGAAGTGGGTGGCGTATCTTAATTTTAAACAGAAGTGGACCAGCCTTCTTTTGCTTGCACTGGTTTTCTTTTACCTGGGCTACTTCATGTTTACCGTTACCGATGGCTCAACCAAAATAGAAGAACAAATCAAGGAAGCGGGGCTTACGATTTCATTTGCTTCATTTGGATCGCACATTTTTTTTCTGGCACTCTCCATTTTTGTAATTACCTACAGCGTATTCTCCTTTCTGGTGATTGTGTTCAACCTGCCTACTTCTTCGGTGTTTGAGCAAAAGCTGGAAGAGGTAGTTAATTTTCAGCGCATCAGCCAGTCGATACAAACCGAGCAGAGCGAAGAAAGTGTGTATAATATTTTACTGGAAAGCTCGGTAAGCTCGGTGTTTGCCGATGCGGCATGGCTGGAGATAAAAGGATCCAATGAAGCGCCTCGCATCTATACTTATCGCATCACTGAAAAAGAAGCAAAAGATATACAGGAGCACTTAAAGAAAAATAATATAAAGGGCATCCTGGATCAGGGTAGTGACAAAACAAAAAATCTCTCCCGGCACTTGGCCTCTTTCAGAGGAACACGCTTCCGCTCGTTACTTGCTTTTCCTCTTCTGGTAAAAGGGGAAAACATAGGCACGCTCGCGCTGCTCAAAGAATTGCCGGACGGATTTACCAAAGAGATGACCCGTATCGTTTCTTCTTTCTCCAATCAGGCTGGTATTTCGATCGAAAACTTCCGGTTGATGGAAGAGGCTTTCCAGAACGAACGTTATAAAGAAGAGCTAAAGATTGCCAAGACGGTGCAGAAAAGTTTACTGCCCAACCGCCTTGAGCTTGATCCGGATTTTGATATCTCTGCGTTCTCCGAATCGGCAGACGAAGTAGGGGGCGATTACTATGATACCCTTCGCATCAATGCACATCAGGTAGCACTGATTATTGCCGATGTGTCAGGCAAAGGAACCACAGCGGCTTTCCACATGTCGCAGATGAAAGGAATTTTTCACAGTCTTGCCCAGCAGGAATTGGATCCTAAAGAATTTATGATCCGTGCCAACCTTGCGCTGGTGTACTGTCTTGAGCGGGGATCATTCATTTCGGCTACGTATTTTGTGGTCGATACCCGGGAGAAGAAGATCTTTTACGCACGTGCAGGTCATTGCCCGGTGCTGTTTTACAAAGCATCCACCAATGTAGCCTGGTATCTCAAAGATAAAGGAACCGCTTTGGGTATGATTAAAAGTCGTGATTACAGCAATTTTATTGAAACCAATGAAATCAGCTATGCAAGTGGTGATATGATGGTGCTGTATACGGATGGAATCACTGAAGCAAAGAATAAGAAAGGAGAAGAATTTGGAAACGATCTGCTGCGCGATGTGATCCTGGAGGTAAAAGATCAGACCCCAAGGCAAATTCAGGACCACCTGATCAGTAAGTTATATGAATATTCAGGCACGGACGAGATCAATGATGACTACACCACCATGATCGTAAAATTCACCTGAATGCAATTAAAAACAGACAAACAAACTTTAACTAAGCATAATCGTTAATAACACATGGTTCACATTAAAAGATTGCAGGAAGAAGGTGCTGACATTATTGCCGTAGTGGGCGAAATTGATGCGAGTTCTTCCATAGAACTGGATCTGGCCATTGCCAAAAGCGTAGGCGAAGGGTTTACGAAGATTCTGGTGGATTGTACGGCACTGGAATACATCTCTTCCGCAGGCTTAGGTGTCTTTATGTCCTACATCGAAGAGTTTAAAGACAAAGGAGTGCAAATGGTATTGTTTGGGTTGAAGGAAAAAGTAGAGAATACCTTTTCCATTTTAGGGTTGGCCGAGTTGCTGCATATCCGCCCCACTAAGCAAGAGGCAAAACAGTTGTTGAATGAATTATCAGTATAACATTGGCTGCAGCCTGAGTAACCTTAAAGGGGTACGCGACTTTATCCGACAGTCGCTGAAGGGGCAGGATATGTCTGATGTCGAAGTAAGTGCCATTGTCCTTGCGATAGATGAGATGTGCTCTAACCTGATGATTCATGCTCATCACTGTAACCCCGATCATATTTTAGAACTGGCCGTAACGACCCATTCCGATCAGATTGTATTTGAAATAGTAGACAGTAGCTCCGTGTTTGATATTAATCAGTTCAGTACGCCAGGCCTGGACAATCTGGTTAATGAAAAACGAAAAGGAGGATTAGGTATTCGCCTGGTGAAATCCATCATGGATGCGGTGGAGTACTTCAGCCGCGATGGAAAAAGCGTGTGTCGCCTGATCAAGAACGTGCACTGATTTCAGGATGCCCTTTACAAGTGTTTTTTTGACATTTAAATTCACCACTCCTCATAATTTCCCCTCATTTCATTCGATTTCGAAAGAAAAATCGTAAATAGTCACTTCAAACTATTCACACGAATGAATCGCAAACAAGCACTAAAAACCATTGCCACCGGAACGATGGCTTCCATATCATTACCTGCACTCTCTCACTCCGACGGAAAAGAAAAAAAACTGAAAGGCAACATCAATCATTCGGTTTGCCAGTGGTGCTATAGTTCAATGCCTTTGGAAGAACTGGTAATTGCCGCAAAGGAAATCGGCATCAAATCAGTAGAGTTATTACAACCCAATGAATGGGCCGTTGCCAAGAAGCATGGATTGACCTGCGCTATGGGGTATGCGGCATCTTTCGGGTTGAATAAAGGATTCAATGACGTTACCCTTCACGAACAATTATTGAAAGAATACGCAATCAATATTCCGAAGGCGGCTGAAGCCGGACTGGAAAATGTAATCTGCTTTAGCGGCAATGCGAATGGACTAAGTGCTGAGCAAGGATTGGAGAATTGCGCCAAAGGACTTGATCCGGTAATGAAAATTGCCGCCAAGTACAATATTAAGGTAGTGATGGAATTACTGAACAGCAAAGTAGATCACAAAGATTACCAGTGTGATCATACTGAATGGGGAGTGAAGTTGTGCGAAAAATTAGGTTCGGAGCAATTCAAGCTACTGTATGACATCTATCACATGCAAATCATGGATGGTGATGTAATTGCGACCATAAGAAAATACCATAAGTACATCGCTCATTATCACACCGGCGGGGTTCCGGGCCGTCATGAACTGGATGAAAACCAGGAACTCTACTACCCGGCCATTATGCGGGCTATTGTCGCGACAGGCTTCAAAGGATTTGTCGCGCAGGAGTTCATTCCTTCCAGCAAGGAAAATAAAGACAAGCTGGCGGCATTGAAAGCAGCAGTGATGGTGTGTGATGTATAAGTGAGGCAGACCGTTTAGGAAATAAAAAAATCCCCGCTGATGCGTTATCCATTGCGGGGATTTTTATTTGCTATTGAGTAATTAATCGTACCCGCGCATCATCAGCACGGATATCTACTTTGGCTTTCCCTTTAGCAAGCGTAAGCTGGGTGCGGTCCTCCGATTCTTCCACCACATTAAATTTCCCTTCGGTCAATACACGGCCATCATCATGACGAATGTCAAAAGTGCCGCCACCGCCCAGTATCGTTAGTGAAACTAAACCATCCTGCGAATCGATGCGGTAATCTCCATTGTCGCTCAGCGAAGTTTGTACCACAAAGTCGCCATCATCCATCCTGGCAGTGATGGAAGAGAAGTTTCCTTTCTGAATAAATACATCGGCATCATCGGCATCTACTTCAAGATTTCCTCTTCCTTCGTCCATTTTGATATCTCCATCGTCCAGCCGGAACTTGAATTCATTTCCTTTGCAGCCAATCAATTCCAGGTCGCCATCGTCCAGCGATGCATCAATCGATCCGTTAATGGATTTGATCAGGTAATCTCCATCATCACCCTTTACACGCAAGCTCATTCCCTCGGGAAGTTCTAACAGAATAGTGTACTTTTCGTAGTGATAACCCACTACGGCTACATTCATTGAGCGATGGTATTCTTTAATCACCAGGTTGCCTTCTTTCTCCTCCACATCCACACGAAACTCTTCACTGCCAAAAGTCAGCCCTTTGGAGTTTACTTCCCTGTCGATTTTAACATGAGCAGTTTTACGGGATGAGCCGGTGATCTGCACTTTCGCATCGGAGGCAGATAAGTTCAACGTGCCGGATGCGGCTACTTTGTATTCTTTATCCAGATGGAAGTCCTGATTTTTATTTTGAGCAATGGCTCCCACAGCAATAAAGGAAAGCAGGAAAAGAAGAGGTGGCGTTTTCATGGTGTTGGATTTTGCAGGTAAGACAACACCATCTCGCTTAAGGTTGCATGCTATTGCTTTAAAATTTTTATCAAAGCTTCTTTATCAATGACACATACAGTTCAGTCAGTTTCTTTTCTGCTTTGCCTGCTACTTTCACGATTTCTTTGATATTGGCCGGCTTCAGGTTATCCGGATCGCAATCATCCGTCAATACAGAAATGGCACAGCAGGGCAAGCCCATGTGATTGGCTACGATTACTTCCGGAACAGTGCTCATCCCAACGGCATCAGCACCAATCGTGCGCAGAAAGCGATACTCTGCGCGAGTTTCCAGGTTGGGCCCCATTACCCCCACATACACTCCTACATTCAGTTTTATCTTTTTCTCTTTGGCAATCTTCAGCAGTTTTTCATTCAGCTTTGGTGAATAGGGGCGGCTCATATCCGGGAAACGCGGACCGAATTTATCCAGATTCTTTCCGCGTAGCGGATTGTCGGGAAGCAAACTGATATGGTCATCGATCAGCATCATGTCACCTTTCTTCCATTTCAGATTCATATTACCCGATGCATTGGATATGAGAAGATTTTCCACCCCCAGCATTTTCATTACGCGGATAGGTAGGGTGACTTGTTGCAAACTGTATCCTTCATAATAATGAAAGCGGCCTTGCATGGCCAGTACTTTTTTTCCTTTGATGTCGCCATAAATCAATTGCCCTTTGTGATACTCCACCGTGGAGATGGGAAAATGGGGTATGGAATTGTAATTGATGATGATCGGGTTCTTGATTTCTTTCACAAACAGATTTCCTAAACCTGTTCCAAGAATTACACCCACCTCGGGAGCATCGATACCATGATTGCGAATGTATTCGGTAGCCTGCAGAATGGCTTCCATGTGTTTATTGTCCGTCATATTTTTCGTATTGATAAAAATCAGCTGAATTTGTTTTAGCTACCTCATGGAAGAAGTGCGCTACTTTTTGTGTTACCGCTTTGAAATACATTTCTCCTTTTGCGGCTGTTGCTTGGCGCGGATCGCCAACACCGGTGTCTTTGGTCACCTGCATCCACTTGCGTTCTGCCCAGGCCCATCCTTCCCGAATGGCTCCGAATTTAAATTTTTTTGCAGCTCCATCCCCCGCTTCACTTAAGGGCAGCACCAGGTCGGGGCGCAGGTACATCAGTAAGCTGGTTTCCATTTCACCGGCGTGATCATCTTTGTTTTCAAAGAATTCTTTTTGATCGATGGATTTAAACCAATCGCACGAGCACAAAAACATTTTAGGAAACTTCAATCCCAACTCACGAATCATGGTTTTGAAATCATTGCCACCATGACTGTTCAGGATGATCAGCTTATGGATTCCTTGCCGGTCCAATACTTCAATCACGTCGCGCAGCACGGCATACTGTGTGCTGGGGTTCATGTTGATGTCGAGGGTGACATCATATTGTCCGGTGTTTACGCCAAACGGAATGGGCGGCAATACAATTACTTTAGCCCCGCGCTCGTAGGCCAGCTTGGCCGCTTCTGCTGAAATCAGATCCGCTTCAATAATGTCCGTACCGTAGGGCAGATGATAATTGTGAGCTTCACAGGCTCCCCAGGGAAGTACAGCTACTTCAAAGGAAGCCTCTTTGATGTGTTTCCAGTTTGTTTCAGATAAAATATAGGGGCGCATAATTTGGTGGCGTTTGTAATAAAAGACAACGAATAAACTAGACCGGAATAGCGATCCGGTAACTCTTCCCTTTTTTAATCGTCAATCGCTCCTCGCGAAGCCAGGGATTGTAGCGCTTCAGTAATTTGTAATTGATGCCTTGCGCCAGAGAAAAATCAATCAGGTCGGGGATCGTCTCCCCAACTTCAACGTATCGGAGTTTCTCCTGCTGATACAGGTACTGGGGCTTTACATTGAACCCATATTTTTTAGGATTAGTGATGATTTCCTTGATGGCCAGAATGCGGAATACATATCTTGAGGTTTCGTCATTCAGGTAAAGATCATAATAACTCCTTACTTTTTGTTTGTCGAGTGTGCGCTGTATGCCCGCCATACCTCTGTTGTAGGAAGCGGCCACCAACGTCCAGTTGCCAAACTTTTTATAAGAAGTCTTCAGGTAATGGCAAGCGGCCCGTGTTGCTTTCAGTGGATCATAGCGTTCGTCTACTTCATTACCAATCTCCAGTCCGTTTTCTTTCCCTGCAGATTTTAACATCTGCCAGAACCCCACTGCTTCTTTGGGTGATACATCATTCAATAAAGCCGATTCAATTAAAGGAAGGTATTTGAAATCGGAGGGGATTCCTTCTTTTTTTAAAATACTATCTATCTGAGGCAGCCAGCGTTGTGCCCGCTTCATCAGAAAGATCGTACTGGTATGCAGGTAGGTGTTAATGTGAAGCTCTTTGTCCAGACGCTCGCGCACATCCTGTAGTTTTAAAGGAACAGAATCTCCGGCAAAGGTGATCTTCTCCGGAAGATCGAAAGAGATAGCAGGGCCGGGCGCTACAGCAAAATTTTCAAAGTCATCGGCACTTAACTCTAATTCATTTAACGGATCATCGCCTTCCAGTCTTTTGAGGCGCTCATTCGTTGTGTTGATGGAAATCAGTAGTCCCACGATAGCGCAAACAGACAAGCCCAGCGATACATTTTTCCACCACATACATCAGAAGTTAGGTGAGAGCAGGTACTTGGCGTAGAACTCATCAATTACTTTTACGGCATCTTCGGGTTTGTCTACAATATTGATCAGGTTAAGATCATCCGGGTGAATCATCTTTTCAGACACCAGTGTCTTTTTGATCCAGCCAATGATACCACTCCAGAATTGTTTGCCCACCAGTACAATGGGGAAGCGCCCGATCTTCTTGGTCTGAATCAATGTCAATGCTTCACTGAGTTCATCCAGCGTTCCAAATCCACCGGGCATGACAATGAAGCCTTGTGAATATTTCACGAACATTACTTTACGCACAAAAAAATAATCGAACGTGATTAATTTATCCGGATCGATATACGGGTTGCCCTTTTGCTCATGGGGCAGATAAATATTTAAGCCAACTGATTTGCCACCTGCGCGTCTTGCTCCGCGGTTACCAGCTTCCATAATACCGGGTCCGCCACCGGTGATCACACCATAGCCGTGTTGTACCAGCCGGTAAGCAATTTCATCCGCCGTTTTGTAATATGGATGCCCCGCCTTCACACGGGCTGAACCAAAGATGGTTACACAAGGACCGATCTTCGCCATCTTCTCAAAGCCCTCCACAAACTCGCTCATCACTTTGAAAATCACCCATGAGTCGGAGCTCTTGATCTCGGCCCAGTCTTTATCTACAAATGCTTTACGAATTCGGTTTTCTTCCTCCAGTGCCTCCTTAGTCAGATGGATATCACCTGCCTTTTTCTTTTTAATTGCCTTCATATCCGATTTTATATTCTTTTAATCACTCTAATTTATAAAATGAAACGTAAATCAAATGATTTCATGATCATTTGATGCAGTTAATGAATCATTACCCATTCATGAATGAACACAAGTCGCAGTAATCGTACAGGGGCAGGATAACAGATCGGGATACAATCAGCGCTTTGCTTTGGCTTCTCTGTTTTTACGGGAGAAGTCAAGCGCTTGTATTTTGTTGCCGTAATGAAGGCTCGCATTCACTTCATAACCAAACAATAATACGGTAGTGAGCAGTTGCACCCAAATCATCAATGCGATGAGTACACCGATGGAGCCGTAAACTTTATTATAGGTGGCAAAATTGGTGACATAATACGAGAACCCGTAAGAGATACCTAGGCAGGCAAATGCAGCAAGTAATGATCCGATGGAAAAGAAGTTCCAGTTGTAATGAACGCCCGGCCCGAAATAATAAATGAACGAGATCGCGATAAAGAAGACCAGAAGAAGCACCACAAAGCGAAGCAGGAAAATCAGGTAGATCGTAAATCCATCCGAATTAAGCGAGCTGAACTCATTGATGTGTACCGTTACATAGTTGATTACAAACTGCCCCACCACTAAAAGGATAATGGCCAGGAATAAGCAGAACGACATCATGAACGTAAGGCCCGTAGCGGTAATGCGCATACGGAATGCGTTTCGTTTTTCAACGGTACGATAGCAGGCATTGAAAGCACGCATCAGTGCCATCATGCCATTGGTAGCAAGGTACAGGGCAAAGATGAACCCGAATGTAAGTAGTCCGCCCCGCTGGTTGTTGACAATATCCAATACCGTGCTGCTGATTACCTCGTACATGCTGGGGGGCATCAGTTCGCTTAAAAACTCCATAATACTCTGCGTGGTGATTTCCGGAAAGTAAGGAGTGATATACGGGATAAGGGTAAAGAGAAAGATAATGGTAGGGAAGATGGCCAGAATGAAATTATACGCCACGCCATTGGCGCGATCCATGATTTCATCTTCCTGTATGTTGTGAATGAATATTTTAACGAACCGGTAGAGCGAAAGATTATGATGACTCTTGAAGCGGATGCGCTTCATCCAGCTACGGCTGGTACGTGCCGACGGAATCTGAAGAATGCGTTTTCGGAACTTATACTTCATTTAAAAAAGGGCTCCAGTAATACATCAAAAACGTGGGGTGGCCGGCACGGTTTACCACTTTTCTTATCGACAAATACAAGCAGTGTTTCTCCCTGATGAATCAGTTTGCCGGCTTCATTGAATAGTTCGTATTCAAACTTTATTCTTACTCCGGGCTTCTCGCGGATGGTAGTGACAATTTTTAATAAATCGTCATATACAGCGGGGGCAATGTATTTCGATTTATTCTCCAGTACAGGAAGCATCACCCCCATGTCTTCCAGTGCTTTGTACGACAATCCCAGCTGGCGCATGCTTTCCACGCGGCCTACTTCATAATACATGGCATAAAACCCGTAGTAGACGTAGCCCATCTGGTCGGTTTCTCCATAGCGTACTCGTACCTGTGTCTGGGAAACGTACATTACTTACTGTTCTTTTTTGCCGCACGCCCCTTCTCCTGCTCAATGGTAAGTGCTTGCTGGTATTTGTGTGCGTTTTTATTATGCTCGGCTAACGTAGCCGCAAAATTATGATGGCCGGAGAAATCTTCCTTGGCACACATGAAGATGTAATCGTTCTTTTCATAATTCAACACGCCATCAATAGCATTGATCTCCGGCATGTTGATAGGGCCAGGGGTAAGGCCGGTATAGATGTACGTGTTGTAAGGCGATTTGTTTTCCTTGTGCACGTTGAGTACGCGCTTCAATGAAAAATCGCCCGAAGCGAATACCAGTGTAGGATCGGCCTGCAAAGGCATCCCTTGACGGAGCCGGTTGATGTAAAGGCCTGCAATGGTACGTGCTTCATCGCCTCTGGTGTTCTCCGCCTGCACAATAGAGGCAAGTATGGAAACTTCAATAGGAGTTAACCCAAGTTCTTTTGCTTTTGCAAGACGCTCCTCGTTCCAGAATTTTAAATATTCTTTGTGAATACGTTGCACCAGGTCTTCGGCAGTCACATTGTAATACACTTCATACGTATTGGGTATGAACATGGTGAGAATATTCTCTTGGTTAAATCCTTCGTTGTTCTTTGCGATAAACTCATCCAGCGCGGTATAAAATTCATCGGGCTTGATGCTGAGGTTTTTGGTGATCTTCTCTCCCAGTTCACTCAGCAAGCGCACGTTGTTGAACGTGACCGCTACCGGTGCCTGCAATCCGGCTCTTAAGGTGCGCACCGCCTGCAGGTTACTCATGTTTCGCTGAAGAATGTACCTGCCCGGATGAATCCGCTGATCGTACTTCATCAACCGTGCTAAAAAACTAAATGAGACCATGTCATTCACAAAATCTCCTTTGATCAGTAATTGCTGCACATCGGCATAGGTAGATCCGGGTTTGATCATCAGCACCCTGCTCTCTTTATCTACCAGGATATTTGGGGTGTACACCATCTGGTAGGTGTAGAATGAAAAGGAGATCAATAAGATGGAGGCGACCAGAAAAAAAGCAACCTTCTTTTTTGAAACGTCTTTGGACATAGATTAAAATATGAACATCAAAAATACAAAATGCTTCGCTCGGTGACGAACAATTTTTGTTGGGAAGGGGTTATCTTTCTGAAATCATGGCAGCCGAATTTTTAAAAATACATCCCGTTAATCCGGAGCCGCGCAAGATCAATGCCGTTGTGGAGGTGTTGCGTAAAGGGGGTGTGATCGTATATCCCACCGATACCATCTATGGAATTGGTTGTGATCTGATGAACAAGCGGGCTGTGGAACGACTCTGCCAGATACTCGCGATAAAACCTCAGAAATTAAATCTGTCGTTCATCTGCAACGACTTAAGTCATATTTCAGAATACGTCAAGCGCATCGATACACCTGTATTTAAGATACTAAAGAACTTATTACCAGGGCCCTATACATTTATCTTCGAATCGAGCAGTAATGTGCCACGCATTCTTGATGTGAATAAAAAAACAGTGGGCATTCGTATTCCGGATCACCCCATTCCGTGTGAAATGGTGAAACTGCTGGGAAATCCACTCATTACTTCTTCCATCAAAGATGATGATCAGATTAAAGAATACACAACTGATCCGGAAGAGATGTATGAAGACTTCAAACACAAAGTAGATCTGGTCATTGATGGAGGTACAGGCGGCAATGTGCCCTCTACCGTGGTTGATTTTACAGCAGGTGAACCGGTGCTGGTGCGGCAGGGGCTGGGTGTATTTGAATATTAGTTGCTTCCCTCTCTGAAATCATGATTACGTTTAATTCTACATGCAGCATTTGAAACCGGCACTGATCGACCTTCATTATTTACCCAGCATCGAATACTTCTGTGCGTTGCAGTCTTTTGAAGAAGTAATCATTGAAAAGCAGGAGTACTTTGTAAAGCAGAGCTACCGCAATCGCTGCTACATCAATGCGGCCCATGGCCGCGAAATGCTGAGTATTCCGTTAACCGAAAAGCACGGAAAGGTACCAGTGAAAGATGTACGTATCGATTACACTAAAAAGTGGCAGAACAACCAGTGGCGCACCATTGAGTCGGCATATCGCAACGCTCCTTTTTATGAACATTATGCAGAGGAGATCCGTGTGGCGATCTATAAAAACTATCCTTTTCTCTACGATTTAAACCATCATTTGCTGTCATTCTGTCTGCAAAGCCTGAAGTGGAATGTAAAGACTTCGGAAAGTGTGTCGTACGTTTTGCCGCCTCATGAAAATAGTGTGGACCTGCGTTCAGCAATAAGTGCCAAAAAACCCTATTCAGAAAGGTTATTCTATCAACCGGTACCTTACTACCAGGTTTTTGGCAATCAATTTGTAGAAAACTTATCCTTAATTGATTTGTTGTTTTGTGAAGGGCCCCGCTCGCCAATCATTATCAGCCAGTCTGTAGGAAAAGTGAACAAATAAAAAATAAATAGCGTTTAGGAACCGTTAACGGGAGCAAAGATTCCGCCCCATTTTGGAATCTGAATTCTCACTTTGAATTATCAATCTTAAACTTTTACATTTACTTAATTTAAAAATAGAGCATGGCCAATAATATGGAAGCAAAATTTTCCAACCGGGTGAAAGAAGTTATTCAATTGAGCCGGGAGGAAGCGTTAAGGTTAGGGCATGATTACATTGGCACAGAACACTTGCTGCTCGGTATGATTCGCGAAGGCGAAGGAGTAGCTGTGGCCGTGTTGAAAAAACTGGGAGTGCCACTGCCTCAGCTAAGGGGAGAAATAGAAAAAATATCGAAGGGAACGGCCACGCATCAGATTAAGAATCTGGCCAACATACCGTTGACACGGGCATCGGAAAAGGTGTTGAAGATTACCTATCTCGAAGCCAAGATTTTCAAAGCACAGCTGATTGGTACCGAACACCTGTTACTATCCATACTGCGTGATCCCGACAACCTGGCCACTCAGATACTGAACAAGTTTGATGTGGCCTATGATGTAGTGAAGGAAATGCTGGAATACCAGACCGAGCAGCCAACCGCTTCATCCGATACGGACGATCCGGATGATGATTCCTCTAAAATGTTTGGAGGTGCTGCCGGTGGTGCAGGTGCCGGAGCAAGCAAAGAGAAGAAGGGTGCAGAAAAATCACGTACACCTGTATTAGATAACTTTGGTCGTGATCTTACTAAACTGGCGGAGGACAATAAACTGGACCCTATCGTAGGTCGCGAGAAAGAAATTGAACGCGTAGCTCAGATCCTTAGCCGTAGAAAGAAAAACAATCCGATTCTGATCGGTGAACCTGGTGTGGGTAAAACAGCCATTGCTGAAGGACTGGCGCTTCGTATCATTCAAAAGAAAGTATCACGTGTGCTGTTTGGCAAACGTGTAGTGACGCTTGACCTGGCTTCGTTGGTGGCGGGTACGAAATACCGCGGTCAGTTCGAAGAAAGAATGAAAGCCGTGATGAATGAACTGGAGAAATCGCCTGATGTCATTCTCTTCATTGATGAATTGCATACTATTGTGGGTGCAGGTGGTGCTTCCGGCTCGCTGGATGCCTCCAACATGTTCAAGCCAGCACTTGCCCGTGGAGAAATACAATGTATCGGTGCTACTACGCTGGACGAGTACCGTCAGTATATTGAAAAAGACGGAGCACTTGCCCGTCGATTCCAGATGGTGATGGTAGACTCGACTACAGTAGATGAAACCATCCAGATCCTGGATAACATTAAAGAAAAATATGAAGATCACCATCACGTAACCTACACGAAGGAAGCGATCGATGCGTGTGTGAAATTATCAGACCGCTATATCAGCGATCGTTTTCTGCCCGACAAGGCGATTGACGTGCTGGATGAAGCGGGTGCGCGTGTCCACATCAATAACATTCACGTACCGGAAGACATCATCAAGCTGGAAGAAGCCATTGAAGATGTGAAGAAGGAGAAAAACCGTGTTGTAAAAAGCCAGAAATACGAAGAAGCAGCTCAGTTGCGTGACCGTGAGAAGAAACTCATTGAGCAGCTGGATCTGGCCAAGACCAAGTGGGAAGAAAAAACCCGTACGGAAAAATATACCGTTACCGAAGACAATGTTGCAGACGTGATTGCAATGATGACGGGTATCCCTACCAAGCGGGTGGCGCAGAAAGAAAGCAACAAGTTGCTGGGCATGGGCGAAGAACTTAGCGGTAAAGTCATTGGCCAGGATGAAGCAATCAAGAAGTTAAGCAAAGCCATACAGCGTACCCGCGTAGGATTGAAAGACCCTAAGAAACCAATTGGTTCTTTTGTATTCCTTGGTCCTACCGGTGTGGGTAAAACGGAGTTAGCAAAAATTCTGGCCTTGTATCTGTTCGATAAGGAAGATGCATTGGTTCGCATTGATATGAGCGAGTACATGGAGAAATTCTCGGTATCTCGTCTGGTAGGAGCGCCTCCGGGATATGTCGGATATGAAGAAGGTGGCCAGCTTACCGAGAAGGTAAGAAGAAAGCCGTATAGCGTGGTGTTGCTGGATGAGATTGAAAAAGCACACCCGGATGTATTTAACATTCTCCTTCAGGTGTTGGATGATGGTATCCTTACGGATGGATTAGGCCGCAGAGTGGATTTCCGCAATACCATCATCATCATGACATCGAATATCGGTGCACGTGATCTGAAAGACTTCGGTACAGGAATCGGCTTCAATACCAAGGCGAAACTGGAAAATCAGGAAGAAAGCATGAAAGCCACCATTCAAAGTGCGCTGAAGAAAACCTTCTCTCCTGAGTTCCTGAACCGCCTGGATGATGTAATTGTGTTTAACTCTTTGCAGCGCGAACACATTCACAAGATCATCGATATCACCCTGGGCAAATTGTTCTCCCGCATCACCGCGCTGGGTTACAATGTGGAGCTCACCGACAAGGCAAAAGATTTCTTGGCAGAGAAAGGATATGATCATCAGTTTGGAGCACGTCCGTTGAACAGGGCCATTCAAAAATACCTGGAAGATCCGGTAGCAGAAGAAATCCTGAAGGGCGAAATCGAAGAAGGAGGAACCATCCTGGCCGACTACGAATCAGGAGAAGAACTGAAAGTTTCGATCAAGAAGAAGAAATCCTCGAAAGAGAAGAAATCGGAATAATGTCGGAGTAGTCCGTACGGACAACGATCAAGCACAAAAAAGTCCCGGCCGAAAGGTTGGGACTTTTTATTTGGACTACGTGTAGTGTGTTGCATAAGGTGGAGGTGCGGGTGAGTCCATCAACGCATTGGCTGTTGACCAGTTAAATGGATCAACTCAATCAATACGATCCCCAATACTTTCGCATGAACCACTCGGCACTGATCAGTAGCAGCAGGAGAAAGAAGACCATCTTCAGGTTGATGATTGAATTGAACGAGTCTTCAGAATGAATAATACTTTTTGCTTCCGTCTTCTGAATGGAAGTACTTAACTGATCGGCCTGATCAGCGCTGTAAAACCGGCCACCGGTCTCTGCCGCTAACTTTCGCAGCAGGTTGAAATCAGCAGTGAGGTTTTGTGATTCCATGTTCTGTGCACTCACCAGAAACTCACCGCGAATTTCCTCTTTCTTGCCATTCACCAGGGTGGAGGCTTTGTATTTGTACACCCCTTCTTTTAAGGCAGCGATACGATAGCGCGGGTTGCCGGGTGCGATTACATAGTTGTAGGCCGCGACAGTTCCTTTTTCATCGCGCAATTCAAGTTCTATCGTATTGCCATACACAGGTTCAAACAGGTCATTGAATACCTGGCTTTCAAAAACCACGGCTTCGGCATCCGTAAATTCGTTTTGCAGGGGAAAGCTCCTGAACTTACGCTTATCCTCTTTGGTACTCAGGTATTGAATGAGTTTGCCAAATACTTCGTCAAAGATTTCCGTATTGCCGTGATCATCGTACTCGCTCAGTCGCCACTTCCATATTCCCTCACCCGTTATGGCAGCGGTTTTCTTTCCTGCCTCTTCCCAGCTTACTACCAATGGCCGGTTGGTTACCACGCTGCCTATGCGTTGCCACAGCACGACGTGCGCCTGGGGCGGATAGGTAAACTTGCCAAAAGGCACCGTTACGGGAGGATACTTGGCAAAAACTGAATTGGCATTTTCAGAAAAAGAAAAATCCGGAAACTGATCATTGACCACCGCCGTTACCTCATCGGTCTGTGTCATGTTTTCAAATGCCAGCGGAATACCCTGGCTCACCAGTTGACGCAAGTTGGATTTACCGGTGATCATCAGTAATAATGAGGTATTACTTTTGGCAAAGGTGTTATACAAGGCCGTGGTGCGTCCGCTCACGTCCTGCACTTGCTGAAAAATAACCAGATCGGCAGCGCCAGGTTGTAGCAATGCGGGGGCGGCTTCTTTTACGGACGGAATGTGTACATGAAATTCATAGTTCGGATTTTTTTCCACCACGGAGCGGAGTGCTTTTATATCCGGGTGAGGCGATGAAGCGATAAGAAGAATTTTTTTCTTTCCCTCCACTACTTCCACAAAGGCACTTGCCTTGTTGTTTTTGGTATTGACTTCCGCGGGGGCAGATTCAACAATAACATCCAGGCGCTGAAGACCTTTCTCGGTGGCTTCCGCCTGAAAATCGAATGACAGCAGTGACTTTGTTCCTGAGTTTAACGTTTTACTCCCAATCGATTTTCCCCCACGCTGAACAGAAACGGTTACGTTTTGATGGGGTAATCCTTTTACCACTACCTCCGCGCGCAACGGAAATTGATTTCCCTGGTAGGCAATTTTATTGAAAGCAATGTTTTTCAAAATCAGGTCAACCCGATCGGTAGTATCACCCACGCCTATCGTGTAGATGGGAATACGCAGCGGAAGATAGAGAGGTGAAGTGCCTGAATTATAAATACCATCAGAGACGAATGCGACGCCGGCCAGATTTTTTCCTTCATAGGAAGCGGTGATGGATCGGATAGCCCCGGAGAGATCGGAAGTGGTTCCGTTGAAGGTAGTCGGAAGCTGACCGGAAAGTGTTTGCGTAACGACATCGTAGTCTTCTTCCTTCAATCGGGTGGCTTCGTTTTGTAATGCAGACAGAATTTTTTGTCGCTTTAGGGAATCAGTGGTTTCACGAACAGAGCCCGAGTCATCGATAAGAAAAACAAAGGCGGGCTTTTCAAAATGATTTTGTGTGAGCTTGATGATGGGTCCCAATAAAAGCGAGGCCAGCAACGTCACCAGCAGTGCCCGTAGTCCGAACAGCAATTGATTGGTGCGTTTGCTCCAGTGATAGTTGCTTTGATAGAGCACATACGCATACCCCATCCCTAACAGGGCACAGACAAAAAGGTAGACAGGTGAATATTCGAATAAGAGACGTTGCATGTGCAGATTAAAGGTGGATCACTTTTTTAATAGTTATACTTTTCTTTCCACAACTTCTTTAAATAATTTCTCAGTTCATCTTCCCGGGGGTTGCTGCCCGGATTATAAAACCGGGTTCCTTTTATTTTATCGGGAAGAAACTCGATGTTGGTAAAGTTACCTTTAAAATCGTGCGCATACTGATATCCCTTTCCGTAGTCCATGTCTTTCATCAGCTTGGTAGGTGCATTACGAATGGATAAAGGCACGGGCAGATCTCCCGTTTCGCCAATCACGCGCATGGCTTCATTGATGGCCATATAACTGGCATTGCTTTTTGGCGAACTGGCCAGGTACACGGCACACTGCGATAAAATAATTCGCGCCTCCGGGTAGCCAATTACATTCACGGCCTGAAAGGTACTTGTTGCCATCACCAGGGCGGTAGGGTTGGCATTGCCAATATCTTCCGATGCCAGTATCACCATTCTGCGTGCAATGAATTTTACATCTTCCCCGCCTTCCACCATGCGTGCCAGGTAGTACACCGCGGCATTGGGATCACTGCCGCGTACGGATTTGATAAAAGCAGAGATGATGTCATAATGCTGCTCACCGCTTTTGTCATAGATGGCAATGTGCTTCTGTGCAATGTTGATCACCAGGTCGTCCGTTACCTCCAGGTCTCCGGTGGTGGACTGGTCGATCAGGTCAACCAGGTTCAGCAGCTTGCGTGCATCGCCACCGGAAATAGTCAGCAATGCTTCCTGTTCTTTTATAACAATGCTTCGCTTTTTTAAGACCTCATCATTTTGCAAAGCATGATCCACCATCTTCATCAGGTCGTTCTGATCCAGTGCTTTGAGTGTGTACACCTGGCAGCGGGAAAGCAAGGCAGAGTTGACTTCGAACGAGGGATTTTCGGTGGTAGCACCAATCAACGTGATCACCCCTTTTTCCACAGCGCCCAGCAGGGCGTCCTGTTGTGATTTATTAAAGCGATGGATTTCATCGATAAACAAAATCACCCGCAGCGTGTGTTTCGCTTTTTCAATGACTTCACGTACGTCTTTCACACCGGCACTCACCGCACTTAAAGTGTAAAATGGTCTTTTTACTTCGTTGGCAATGATATTGGCAATGGTCGTCTTTCCTACACCCGGTGGTCCCCACAAAATCATAGAAGGAACGTTGCCGGTAGAAATGGCTCGGCGTATAATTCCTTTTTCACCCACCAGGTGCTCCTGCCCCACCAGGTCTTCCAGCCGGGAAGGCCGCATGCGCTCGGCTAAAGGTGGTAACGAAGAGTTCAGCATGACTTGAAATTGATCTTGTTGAGTACGTCAATGGTTTTGTCCAGCATGCGGTCATCCACATCGAGATGCGTGACCATGCGGATTTCTTTGGCACCAAACTTCACTGCCCTGATCTGGTGTTCATTCAGCTTATGTACTACCATTTCGGGAGTCAATGAATCGGCAACGGTAAAAATAAGAATGTTTGTATCCACGGGCATCAGAAATTTGACCCACGGAAGATGTTGCAGCACCTGCCCTAGTGCTTTTGCCCGGCGATGATCTTCACTTAACCGATGGATGTTATGATCCAGTGCATAGATCGCGGCCGCAGCAAGAAAGCCTGCTTGACGCATACCCCCACCAAAGGCTTTGCGCATGCGTCGTGCTTTGTGTTCGTGTGCTTTGGAGCAAAGAATAACAGAGCCTACAGGTGCTCCCAATCCTTTGGATAAACAAATGGAGATGGTGTCGAAATATTTTCCGTAGTCGGCAGGTGGGTCGTTGGTCTCCGTCAGCGCATTGAATAACCGGGCACCATCCAGGTGAAGTTTTATTTTGTTTCGTTTTACGGATGCACTGATTCGTTGGATCTGGTCGAGAGTGTAAAAACTTCCCGCTTCCCGCACCACCGTATTTTCCAGGGCGACCAGCGAGGTGATGGGCTGATGGATGTCGGCCGCATGGTTGATGTTCGCTTCTATTTCCTCTACCGACAACCGTCCACGATCGCCATCGAGTGTACGCGTACTCACCTGACTGTTGGCAGCAAGCCCACCGCCTTCGTAGCGATAGATGTGTGCTCCTTTGTAACAGATGATTTCTTCGTAGGGTTGGGTGAGAATATTGATTCCGATCTGGTTGGTCATGGTGCCCGAAGGGCAAAAAACAGCGGCCTCCATTCCAAAGAGTGCCGCGCATTTTTCTTCCAGCTGCAGCACCGAGGGATCTTCACCGAAAACATCATCACCAATTGCTGCATTCATCATTGCCTCACGCATGCCGGGCGAAGGCTGCGTTACGGTGTCACTCCTCAAATCAACAATCATAAAAAAAAATAAACCCGAAAATACAAAGTGAGGGAAGCAAAAGAAAAGATCGGCAAAAGAAGCAAGTGATATTCCGGAGTTCATTCACGCAGCTGAAAAATAATTCACCGCAGCGGGCAGTACGAAGGTCACTGATTTTCCTTGATCCAGTTAGGCTCATAAATCGTTTCATCTCTGTTTTCTATGGCCGACAGCACCGTCTTCCATAGAATCGTTTGCCTGATGAGTTTATAGGAGATTAATGGGACTCGGCAGCGAAGAAAGTGTTCTTCGCAGCGAGTCGTGAAAACCCGAAAAAAGAGTTCCGTTTTGCATTATTAGTGGGTGTGCATTTGGTTTTTAGAGATTGGCGCTCTACTTTTGTGCCTCTAAATCGCGGGGTGGAGCAGTTGGTAGCTCGTTGGGCTCATAACCCAAAGGTCACAGGTTCGAGTCCTGTCCCCGCTACTCAGGTAAACCTCAGAATACTCTTCTGAGGTTTTTTTGTGCCTTTATATAACTTCTTTTCTTTTGCTGTGTGAACCGGCTGTAAACGATATACTTGATGCAATCCGATCAAGACGCTGTCACAGAAAATCAAAGTTTGACTCAGGTCATTTCAATATTTTTCACTGTAATGATAACTAACCAAGGGCTTTAATTCGCAAGAATTAAAGCCCTTTTACGTTTTGCAGTTGAACAATCAGTCTTTCATGTAAAAATATTCATCACCAATTGTGTGATGGGTGGTCTTATTGACTGAAATATTTTTTAACCACAAAAACCAACTGCAATGAGCGAACACTATGTAATCGAACAAGGAGAGAACTGGGTCTTTGTTAACGAACTGTTTACTCTCACTACTAAGACTTACAATCTCACAGATGCACTCAATGAGCGGCAATTTGGTCCACCAACATTCTCCGATGAGGAAAGTTGGCTAGCGTACCATACAGATATTCCCTATATAAAAGAACAGTATTTCAATGAACTAATACAATTGCCTATCCATCACGCAATCACACGTTTGGACAACCTAATTGAGACAAAGAACTCTAACTTGTTTAATCTAGCTATGTTAGAAGATCTTTTGTTTTACAAACAAAACAACCGATTCAATTATGAGCATACTCAATCTTTTGTGAAAGTTGACATCTTATATGACTATGACATTCAAAAACGTCAGGCTTTTAAAATACTTTGGCCACCTCCTTTTACCGACTACTGCGAATTGTTGGATGCAGTTTATACAGTAGATCTTGATACACCAGAAATACCAAAAAACGAGTTCTTCAATTTAAGCCTTCGAATTTTTAGGTTGGATACCGAAAAATCAGAACAGAATTTCATGACGACAGTTTCTCAGATAATAAGACGCGATAAGAGTAGCAAGTATCTTACAGAATTGGTTACTAAGTATGATCTAACAACTGAAAAAAGAAGACAAAAGCACGAAGAGAGACGGGATAGGTTGAAAAAGTGAAAAAATAAAACCCTTTATAAAGGGTTTGCCCTTGCTTCATTTAATAACGTTGTGCTATAAATTATTTGATATGCAACAGTTCATACTAGCAGATCCGATGGAATTTCAAGCTGACCTACAAAGAAAGCTGGATAAGATGAAGAGTGATATTATTTATGAGCTCAGCCAGACTATGGACAAGAAGAAAGAATGACTAATGAAATAAGCTCCCTTCATCTTCCTCAAATAGGCCAAGCTGGGGTCTATCTTTTTTAGAAAAAGGTACTGCGTTGTAATCACCGTTCAGGTAATCCTTTTCAAAGGAAGCATCATTTCTTACACCTTTGCCCAATAAATTCATAAGTTTAGATGAACCTAACTCGTCTTTTTCGACAAAATAAACCTGATCTCTTCTGAAAATCTTATCAGAAAGTAAGTTTGTATTATTTGTCGAAAATATAAGTTGCGCGTTACTAATATTATCTGAAGTTGAATTGAAAAATTGAACAATGAGTGTTGATAATAAAGGATGCAATTTTGCATCGAGTTCATCAATGACTAAAACGCCCCCTTGGGTAAGCGCATCCAGAATGTATCCAGAAAGTGAAAAATATTTTTGTGTGCCTAATGATTCTTCATCTGAAAAACTAAACTCTTCGTGACCAACCACTTTATTATTTTGATCGTACTTTTTGTGGATAGTTAGAATTTTTCCTGGAGTGCCATGAGTTGATGAAAGAATTAATTTTTTTATATCATCAGGCATCTCTGAAAGTTGATCCTCACGCAACTTAAATTTTTTGATCACTATATCTTCAAAACCGAGATTTGCAATTTCCAAGATTTTCAACAATTGCTTTTTTCGTTTTTCATCAGACAATAGATTTATAGAATGATTGAATGACGTTTTTGTATTTAGATCTGAAAGGAATACGACTTTTTGGAACCAACCCAAAATTCTTGACGCAATGTTTCCATTGAACTGAGCAATTACAGACAGGAATAATGCATTTATTCTAGTTTTGTCTTCTAACCCCTTCCCTTCAGTAAAAAAATCTGAAACAGTTATTTGGTTGTAAAGACGATGAAATAAGGTTGCATTTTTTGTTTTTCGAATTTCGATTAAATGTTCGCGCCATATTCGATGTTTATCAAGTTGAAAAGCATATTGATAAACTCTATTGTCATTAATGAATTCTATCTCAAAAGTACTTGGTCTTTTAGCGGTTGAAGTGTTTAATTTAAAATTCTCGACCGCAATCATTTCGTTAACCTGAAGTCCTTTTGCTGAATTAAGGACCATATCCTTCATTAATTCGAAAGCCTTGATAAGATTTGATTTCCCAGCAGCATTTGCTCCAAAAACAGCCGCACTTTTCAGAAGCCTTATTCTTACGTGCTCGGGTTCAAATACATTATTTTCAGCATATTCCTTGATTGAGGCAGCTTCTAGAGAGAATTCCACCTCGTCCTTAAATGATAGGTAGTTACCTACTTTAAACTTTATCAGCATTATTGAGAGAAAAGCGATTTTTCAGCCTGAAATTTATACCTGAATTATTGATTTTTGAGAAATAATCGTAAAAACTTGCATTTACCCATGTAAACTTGCTATATTCACGAATAGTTCTCAGTATTTGCATATTTGACGGCAAGGTATTGATAAAATTGTGAAATTTTCGATATTTTATCTGTCTGATTACCATTTTCTGAGCACAGAAAAAGAAAAGTGCTGAAAGTTTCTCAGGCCATCAGCACTTTCTTCTAGGGATACCATGATGTATTGCTCAGTAAACTGAGGGTGTCCCCTTTTGAGTATTTAAAATATGGTGCCAAATCTATAGCTGAATAGGGTTTCTCCCAAACAGTTTCTGATAAACGGCCTCCATTCTCAGAAGCACATAATATGTCCGGCTTATGCTTCCGTAGTCGTCAATTTTTATACGGAGGTAGAATTAACAACCACTATTATGTCACTTGTTCAAGACCAATTTTACGAGTTCCATCGGAACATTAAGCTCGATCTTGAGGATCATCAAGAGCTTATTAAAAAACGAGATACGATGATCAAAGAGATCAGGAATTATCTCAAAAAAAAATCAGAAGACGAGAAATCAGACCTGATCACTTTTTCTGAATTCAACCAGGGCAGTTATTCAATGGGTACAGGAGTTGCACCTATCAATGACGACCAAGACCACGACATTGATGTTGGATTACTCTTTGATATTTCGAAGGATGACTATAATCCTGTTGAAGTAAAGAAATGGGTTTTCGAAGCGTTAGATTCTAAGCAGTTCAGGACAGTTGAATGGAAGAAGCCTTGTATAAGAGTGCAATACTTTGAAGAAGGAACACCACGTTTTCATTTGGACTTTGCTGTGTATTCCGCACCAGGTAAGAATTATGGATCAAAGACTTATCTAGCAAAAGGAAAGCCTGAGTCTCCTAAGGAACAAAAGAAATGGGAAGAATCAGAGCCAAAGAAGTTAAAAGATCTCGTAGAAAGTAAATTTCAGGATACTGAAAGTCGTAAACAATTTAAAAGAGGCATCCGATATTGTAAGCGTTGGCGTGACAACAAGTTCAATTCAGTAAACGGCCGTCCAACGGGTATTGCATTTACGGCACTTGCATTGAAAGGATTTGTATCCAAGACACGCGACTACTTCACTAACGATGAAAAAATCGATGATCTAGATGCCATGATCTATTTTATAGATTTTATCATTAAGCAATTCAGCTGGTTGGATGGACGGATTTCTGTAGAACTTCCGGTGCTACCGTACAACAATCTTTTCGTAAAGATGACGGATAATCAATGTAAAGATTTTAAGGAGCGTCTTCAAAATCTTTTGGCAAATCTGAAGAAAGCAAAGGATGAATCTGATCCTCATGAAGCATGCAAAATTCTAAAAAGAGAATTTGGCGATGATTTTCCGGTTCCTGCTAAGCAGAGCACCGGCCAGCATAGACGCGCAGCTGTAGTTGGAACAAGTGAATCTGCTTAATTAGATGATTAACGAAGCCGAACTTTTACAACATCTAATAGACAATTTTAAACAGGTAGCAAAAGTCGATATTTCAGTCTTCAAAAGAAGGAGACTGAAATATTGCTTTTCATTTCTTGATGAAATTGAGGGGATTGAAGTGACAATATTTCTTGGCCTTGACGAAGAATTTCCGCTTTCATTGCCTTCGTATTTTATCAAGGAGTATGACAAGTTTCCTTTTATTCCGCATGTCGAAGAGGACGGGAAGATTTGCTATACCCATGATGATAATGTATTTGTTGATTACACCGATCCGTATAATGTAATTACTGAATCGTTTCAACTAGCGCGGAATACAATTACAGTTGGATTAAAGGGAGAAAATAAGATCGACTTTGTAAACGAGTTTGAATCTTATTGGGTGCGATTAAAAGATGTAGAAGAAATTTATGGTAATCTGAATCTTTCCTCTGGTCCGTCTCAAATTAAAATAGGTCATAAGGACAAATTAATATTTGCTGTCTCTGAAGAGAATGAATATTTCGAAAAGACTAAAAGATTTATTGATCTGACTGAAAAAGGCATCACGTATGAGAATGGTATCTATTTGCCATTAGAAAAAGGCTTTTATCCGGAGCCATTGAGAAGCAGTGATCCAGTAACTTTTGAATACTTTAAACGAATTCTTTCAGGCATTGAGGGGGCTGACCTTAAGAAGGTTCAAAAGCTTGCAAACCGATCAGCTAAAGCTAAGGAGTATGTTATTGTTTCTTTTGAGCAACCGGATGGATTAAAATCTATTCTAGGCTTTCAGTTTAGTGGTTGCCAAAGACACCCAATTGTTACAAATGAGTTTAATGGCAAAATAAAACCTGTTTCCGTTCAGCGACTTGATAAAGAATATCTTATCAAACGTGGTGGAAATGGTGAAACTCACTTTACTAAGAGAGGATTGATCATTGGTTGCGGTTCGGTGGGTGGGTTTATAATTGAAGAACTTATTAGGACTGGATTTACACATTTAGATATCGTTGATAACGACAAATTATCGCAGGAAAATAGCTACAGACATTTCCTTGGATTTGAAAATCTCTATCAACCTAAAGTGGATGCAATTAAAAAGAGAATAGAAAAGATCTTTCCCCATTCTAACATAACAGCAATCAACGATAAGATTGAACGTCTTTTATTAAATAAAAAACTTGATATAGTTCTTATCAATTTATTGTCGTTGCAACAGGGAATGTTACCATTAATCATTTTTTAAACGAGTTTATAACATCCAAGTATACGGGGCTTCCGGTTTTTTTCTCTTGGAATGAGCCTTATGGTATAGGCGGGCATGTGTTGGCAACAAATATTAGTAATAACGGTTGCTACCAATGTCTGTACGACAACGAGTATCGCCATAATCGCGCATCGTTCGCAGATAAGAATCAAACCAAACCATTCTTAAAATCGGTGTCAGGATGTGGTACTGTCTACACTCCCTTTAGTTCTATTGACTCACGGCATACCGCATGTTTGACAATAAAAAAGATTGCTGAAGTATTAAATGGTGATCAAAAAGTAAACACAATCAATTCCTGGAAAGGAGACAATAAACTTTTTATACAGGAAGGTTTTAAAATGTCTGCACGATACGAACTTGATGAACATCAGCTCCATGAAGTAGCCACTAAATTCGAATCGATTACATGTCCAATTTGTAATAGTGCAAAAACCAAAATGCTATGACTTTTACATTAAGCAATAAAGGCATAATAAAATTGGATGTTTCTATTATCGAGATTGTTCAATTCTATCAGCAGACAGAAAAAGAAGACTTGGAAGCGGGAGGTGTTCTATTGGGGCGGTTTATAGTCGATTCAAAAAACATCATTGTTGATAAAGTAAGCACCCCTATGCCCGGAGATAAACGTACCAGATACTCATTTAATCGTGGTGCCAAAATGCATCAACGTTTTATTGATAAAGAATGGAATCAGAGCAATGGAACTAGCCACTATCTTGGAGAATGGCATACACATCCTGAAAAGCATCCTGAACCTTCAGGAAAAGATTTAAGCAATTGGACAATACATTTAAAACGTGACACATTTTCAAGCAGATTTCTATACTTCGTCATCTTAGGCACAAAAGAGATCTGCATTTGGGAAGGTGATAGAAGGACTTTCAAATTCAAAAAATTAAAAGCATTATGAATCAGGGTTACATTATACTTAAGCACCAATTATTTAAAGAAATCTCCGATCAAGAAGTTCTGGAAATTCTTGAAAAGAAAGTTGATAAAAAAAATCTTCATATCGTTGATATTAAGTTTAAACTGATTGGCATGGATGAAATTGGGGACTTACCTAATCTTGAGGCCAAGGCTTATCAGCGACAAATATGTGAAAACGAAATTCGCCCTTTGATAAATCAATATCCGAATTTCAAAATAGCATACTTTGGCTCAGTATCTATACCGTTGGCATTACATCTTGGATATTGCTTAGGTTCTTGGCAAAGTATGGAGATCTTTAATCTTGACAGAGAGACAAATAAGTGGGTTGTAGATGATACTGACTTGCCTGAACTACCTTACAAGAATAAATTTCCAAGAGAGACGATTGAGATTTCTACAGATGTACTTTTTAAAGTTGAATCATCTTACGCTATACAAGATCAAGAGGTAAAAGAGTCAATTGGGACAAATCATCAAACTGTAGGCTTGCAGCTTGAAGTTTTTGATAAGAATGCCTTTAAAGGCTTCGATCACATTGTAAAATTCGGAGCCAAATTTTCTGAAGGACTTGATGCAGTGGCAAATTATATTCCAAACACTGATAAGGTTCACCTTATAGTAACTGCTCCTGTAGGTGTGACTTTTTATTTGGGTACAAGAATAAATCCGAACGTGACAAAGCCGATTGTTACTTATCAATATCGAACTAATCAATCACCTCCTTACGAAGAGGTTTTTGTCTTACAAGAGGAAGAAGCGGCACTAAAATCAATTGGAGAGGCGGAAAAAAAACATATTGATGATATTAGATCGAAATTAAAGAGAGAGATCGAAGAGAAAATAGCAGTATTTGCAAGGGAGAAAGGCGAGCAGGCTAGTTCAAACGAAACACAATGGATTGATCTCATTTTGCCAGCTGGAGGAGAGCATATTAATCTTAAATATGGATATTGGAAGAACCTATCAAATATTGTTAACACACCTTTAAAAAATGCAACACTGTCTGATGATACATCCGAAGCAGACAAGCGCGAAGGTTTTTATCTGAACGACAATGGAGTCTGGCAGGTCTCTGATCGTTTTATCTTTAACGTCTCTCAAAGGTTAAAAGGTGACGAGGTCAAAATGTTAAGAGCATTACGAATGTTTATCCTTCACGAAGGATTCCATGTAACACAAGGCTTGACAAACCACACTGCTTCATCTATCGGTAGATTTCCAAGAGTACTCGAAGAAGCCGATTATGTGGCTGATGTTTGGGCATTCTTCCATGAGTACGCTATTTCTAAGAGATATTATTCAAGTGATGCCAGTAATGCAAAAGACTTCTTTAAAGGCTTATTCACCTTGGCAACTGAGACAATGTGGTCTTTTGTTGAATTGTCAAACGATTATAATGAAATGCAAGTTAGGGGCGTGAATAGGTTTTTGATTTGGTATTTTGCATTTAACCTCGTTGATGATTCCAAGTGTGTGTCTTTAAAAGACATTGTTGATCGACTTTCGATCAAGCCGATTCTTGAATTGAAGGGTTTGCAGATAAAGGCAGTTAACCAAAGAGTAATTTATCGACTTAATAATTTCAAAGCTAACGAATTGGAAATAGGCTATTTTGATCCTTCAACATATGTCAGACGTAATGGCAATGCAGGGGGAATTGAATTGCCAAGTTTGGTAGAAGGCTTTAAAAAAAGGAATGGTCTTGCTATAATGGAACAGATGAAAACACTTTACCATAATGTCGGCCCCTCTCTTAAATTTTAATTTCGGAATATGTGCAATTCAAAGCGGTGGAACTTTGTAAAAATTGACTATTTGAGTTTTATATACGCAAAAGACCGTTGCCTTTATTACCAGACTGAATGAAAATATTAGAAAGATTTTATAGTTATTCTCTGATAATCTGGATAGCAGTTTTCTGGATTGTTCTATATCGAATTCCTTTGGGTTTTATCCCTGATTATTTCGGAATAAAGGCTACTATTAAGTCAGGCCTTTTTACAAAAATTGTCCTCTCTTTCATATCGGTCTTTAGTTTTTTGTTGAGGTCCGATGGAAACGTTCACAGATTCCATTGCTTTGTGGACTCTTGACTTTTGTTTTGGAATGCTCTATGTTTTCGATTGTCAAGTAGAGTTTATACTCGTGATACTCTGCTTTGCCACAATATTCCGTTCCTCTATCTGTGAGAACACGTAATAAAGGAATTTGTTGCTCTTCGAAGAACGGCATCACCTTGTCGTTGAGCATATCAGCTGCGGTGATCGCGTTCTTACGATCGTAGAGCTTGGCAAATGCCACCTTGGAGTACGTATCAATAAAGGTCTGCTGATAGATTCGGCCAACGCCCTTAATGTTACCAACGTAGTAAGTATCCTGAGCGCCTAAGTAACCTGGATGCTCTGTCTCGATCTCCCCAAAGGCTTCGCGTTTTTCTCCCTTGCGTTCCATGGCTATCATTTGAGCTTTCTGTGAGGATAAGTCCTTCTTGAGCCACCTTAGCTTCCAGTGCCGCCAGGCGTTTAGGAAATGTCTCCATGCCATGTCGTTGCCAAACACAACGTACTCCACAAGGAGAAATGAACACTCCTCGTTTACGGAGTTCATTGGCCACGCGTACCTGGACGAGTGCTGGTTGCTCAATGGCAATCTGAACAACAGCTTCTTCGACTTGCGGTTAGACCCTGGTTTTGTGAATAGCTTTTCTCCGACTGACTTCCTTCAAAGCCAGCTCTCCACCCGTATCATAAAGTTCTTTGATTCTGTAAAAGCTGTCGCGGGAATAACCCATCATCCGACATGCCTGGCTGACATTACCCAAATGTTCAGCTAAATTGATTAGACCTAATTTCGTTTTGATTAACTTCGTTTCTGTTCTCATTTTCTGAAAGTTTAAAGGGTTTAACTTTTGATAGTTTGCACTTCTAAGTTAACCCAACTGTCAGATTAAGTCGAAACTACTACAGTTCAAGTGATGTCTTAAGTATAGGATCCGTAGCTTCATCAATCCTTGCATCAAGTTCATCGAACACTTTCTCAAGTTCTTCACTAAGAATATTAAGATCTCCATTTGATCTTATAATAACATCCAATAAGGTATTGTTGATCTGAAGACTTCTAACGATTTCAAGGCCTTCAATGTATCTATCCTGTTCCTCTTGCGAAAGCTGTTTTGAATTAGCAGCATTAAAAAGATCTAATCCTTCATCAGAATAGCCCAGTACTTCTCTTATTTTGTTTATAAGTTCTTCATTCATAAATGAAAATTTAAATTTCTAAAACAGTCTAGGTATTCATGATTATTAATCTAAGTTCTTCGGTAGAATAGTATGTATTATCCATTCGCCTTCTATGCAACATCCTATGACAATTGGAACACACGAGAGCCAAATCCTCAAGTTGCGTCCTTCGCTCACCCTCAGCAATATGTGTTTTATGATGACATTCTATAAATCCTTTTCCAATTTCACCATATCTTTCCATAAAATCGAAAGAACAACACTCACACCTTATTCTACCATTGCTTTTTTTTAATGCATCATTTTTTTTCTCCTCGACAATCCGCGAATTTCGTCTCTTAATTTCATATCTGATGTGCTCAATGATTACTAAATCCCCTTCGATTTCGCCATACTCACCAATTGGAATTTGAAACTGAGTTGATTCAGTCGATACTCCAGGACAGATATGCCTTTGAAACAGGAGCCAGATGTCATCCTGTATTTGTTCTTCAGTTAGGCCCTTTCGGCTTTTAAGATTATGAATTGGATTTGTGAGACCTCTGTTGGGAAGAAAAAAATTGTAATGTCCAGGATTGGGAATTGATTCTATTGGCGATGCCATTGCAATCAGGGCCACTTCCCTGCACCATCGATAATCTGGTCTGAGTTTATCTTCTAAAGTATCTTTAGATATGGGAGATACAAGATGAGTACAATGAACATTCTTGTTTTTTCGGCCATTCACAATATTCGGCTTTTGAAAAAGCACTATTATATCCCCAACTCTTGGAGTAGCTGCACTTCCTTTTTTCGATGTTGACCAGTGCAATAAAAATGATTTACCGCATTGCTCTTTATCGTAAGCCCAGTTATTTCCCTGGTCACGTTTTACGTTTTTTATCCAACGAATTTTGTCTGCGGAGTACATTGGCTGTACATAATAAAAATTATTCTTTAGGCGTTAAAGTCTGTTGGATCTATGATGAGTGCAGCAAGACATTCATCTATCCTGGGGACAAGATTAGTTTTGATCAGAAAGTTCGAGAGGGACTTCTTTTCTAAGTCTAGCTTCTCAATTCCAAGTTTTAGGTTTTCCAGGAAAGTGATTTCTTTTATCAAACGCCCTGGAAATGCAGTCTCTAAGTATCGTTTTTTCAAGAACAAATCAACATGCTTAATGGCCTTAGGGCCCCACCCCTCAACTGCGCTATATACGATCTCAGGTTTAAAATTATGCAAAAATGCTTTACCGGCTGATACCACCCCGGTTGTGTCGGAAGAAAACTCTTGAAGGAAAGACTCAATGTCTGTCTCGAACATTTTCTCGATTCGCTTTGCCTCTTCTTCAGATTTCTTTGTTTCTAATTCGACAATCTTAGCGCCAACATGCTTGACTATTTTCTGAAGGTCTTCACTTTTCTCAAATTGATATCCAACCATTTCCCATTGCTGAACAACTCCACTTGATAGTTTTTCTTTTTCAAAGAAAATATCCACTCCCTTAGTTATTCTGCTTACAATATCATCGGAAGACTTTTCAATGAGATCCTTGAATCCTAGAATGAATACACCAGAATTTAAATATGAAAGTAAATCATTTAGTTTCCCTGTCTCACAATATTCCAGAAGTTCATTCAAAGCATTTACAAATTCATCATTGGAGAAAGACCAATATCCTTCCTGCTGAATTTTATTCAAGATTCTATGTCCTTCAGGAATTTCTCCGTCCTTTACATTAAAACTTTTTTCCATGTGCTCGCGGAACTCCTTGCGCTCAATTTCCATTCCGCCAGTGATCAAATCATATACGGCATCGTGATAGATGTATTGCTCGTTAAAACGAGTGTAGTAGATTTTCTTAAATTTCTCAAAGTATGCAGAATGATCTTCCGTCTTGATATCATCCAGATCTTGTGAAAGCGCTTCGTAGTCAATATTGTTAAATATGTCAAAATCAAGAGAATTGAGAGGAGGAGTGTCAAGGCTTTTCCTGCTAGAATAGGTGATATTATTCGGCTTACGGAATTCAATCGAAACCGCTACAATGAAATACCATAGGTTCTTTAGTTGAGCAATGATTAATGGATTGTTAAAATTTTCAAGTTTTTGCGGAAAAAGTAAGAACACATATTTGAAGTGCTCAACTGCAAATTTTAATGTCCTGATATTTGAATATGATTTTCTAAGGTTGATATTGTTGAAGGCACTGATGTCAATTGATTTGATGAAGAACTCAGTATGGTCATTAACAAAATCACGAAATGGTGATTTCTCATAAGATTTTATGATGCTATTAAAAACATCTTCTACATCTGGGACAAAATGAAATGTTTTTTCAATTGTTTTCTCTTTGAATGCAATACCATCTTTTATCTCGGCTTCATTTGCAATTAAGATGACTTTGCATCCGTTGTTTTCTACCAAGTCATTTACAATCCCTAGAAACTCATCAACAGGAAGAGATTCGCCCATGCGTTCCAAATCATCAAATACAATGACCAACTTGTTATGAGGAAGAATTCTAAATAGATTTTCGCCCGTACCAATAGCCAGTTTTTCCAGGTCAACGTAGTCTTTTATTTTTGGAAAACTATCTGCAAGGTGCTTCAGATTCTTTGCAATGGTACCTGTTGATAATTTAGCTTCCTTACCTTTTTTATCCAGGTAAGCAAACATTACTCTTTGACCTATATTGTTTTTATCTGATTCTCCAAAAAGAGAAACAATAACGGGAATTCGATCGGTGTACTCTTCTATTTTTGCGAACACCTTGTTTTTAATATGAAATGTTTTTCCGCTACCCCAATCCCCGGTTATGAATAATGCACCGGTAGATTTCATCTTCAAATAGTTAATCACTACTTCGCTAAGTTTATCCATAACAGTTATTGTAACGTTTAATTTCTTCGTATGCCATTATCATTTGATTAGTGTGATCACAAATTTTTCGCTTATCGATAAACCATGCGATGAATTTAAGCCTTGACAAATTTTCGAAAAGCAGACACAATTTGCACCAGTAGAAATGCCGCAATTATTCTATGGATGCCATCTAACCAGTAAGTCGAAGTGGTTAGTTCATTTTTTGAAAACATATGAGATAGGTTGTGCGCTGGGTTCAACATTTGAATTAAGATAGATGAATTTTCCAAAAACAAAACCAGGGTTGTAGCCAGTTCATCGGTATTTGTTGCTGGAGCAAATTTCAGAGTTGAAGATATTGAGACAACAATTAATAAGTAAAATATGAGTGTGATTACCAATAATAACCAAAGAGGTCGCAACCAACTCAATCCGAAGTCATTTGTCTCACTCAGAATAAGGATGAGTCTGTCATTGAGCGACGTTTCACTCCAACATGACAGCATCTTCTTAAATGCTTTTAATTCGCGTGCTTGAAATTCTAGACTATTAATTTTGTCCCCTTGTTTTTCAGCGGCTTGTTTAAGCTGACGGTATACCTCGCGTCTTTTTTCCGGATAGTTTTCACGACCTGAGTGCATTCTATTGTCAGTAAACCATGTTGTTGATGTAAAGCTTATTTCAGATAAAAACGAATCCGTTATGGTTACACTATCACATTCTTTAAAACTAAAGTTCATTAATTTTGCTTTACCTAAATCACTTGCAATCAAACTAAAGGCAGTGTTCTCTCCTTTGAATTTGCTATTTAACAGCGACAATGAGCCTTTGCTGATATAGTTTGAAATATAGATATCTTGAAAAGTGTTTTTCTCGAAGGTTAAATCGAATTGACTGAAATTGTTCTCTAAAAGAAGGATAAGAATGCGGCTACTATAAATCCTTGCCTCACCTGACATTCTATTGCCACCATCAATTTTAATTTCTTTAAATTGATCACCTCTTACCTGAAGTGACATCAATAAAGTTATGTTCGTCAAATGCAATACAGCATCGAACCTCGGCATGTACAAATCTGTCTCACCTTCAAATGCACAATTTGAAATATCCAGCAGATGGTCAAAAGACTCTAAACGAAATACTCCCTTGAAAACTGAATCTTGGATTTCCAAATGACATTCAAGTAAGGATTCTATTACGCAATCCTTAAATACAGTTTTACGTATATTGAAACGTCCTATTTTCATATCAGTTCCAGATATTGCGTCCGAGATTGATGATGAAGATAAGTTGAGCTTATGACAAACAAAATTTCTAAACTGAAGCATTCCGAATTCAGAAGAATCTAATTCAAGCATAAACGGAATAGTTCCGTTTTGATAATGATACCAATTGAGTTCACGAATTTTTAGCCTTCCTATTTTGCATTGATCACGAAATGTCAAGCCATTGCTGAATTTACATTCTTCAATTAATACGGATTGTGCTGTGCACTTGGTGAATATTAGAAAATTCTCAACCTCCGAGCTATCAATAGAATCTGTTCTGCGTATTGGTTTATTCCTACAAGACAGCAGAGATATTGTTCCAGTGAATTCACAGTGAATGAATTCTATCGAGCCTATGAACTCTGCGCTATCGAAAACAATATCGTAATTGAATAGACAATTGACAATAGTAATTCTGGGATAAAAATTGACATTACCTATTGTAATTACTTCATCAAGTACTGCGTTTTCAATTAATCCTCCTTTCGATAGACTATTTAAGAATCGCTGTTTTGTTAGAGGTGAGGTCATTGTAAAATAACGGTATCTAAATCTAGGATAAATCTTTTACTCTCAGAAGAGTCAACTAGATAAAATGCGTCACTTTAATCAATTCGCCAGTTCTTTGTATGTTTCTTAACATTCTTTCGATTGAAAATCTTCGAATGCAATCTTTATCTTGGAGACAGAGTAGTAATTATTCATTATAGATTTCAAAATTCCGAGTTGAAATAGACGATAAGTATAAAACAAGAATAGAAAGAGAACTCAATGAATGACGATGATCGTTACATACAGTATCTGCAAAAGCAGCTGCTAAGCGAAGGATATGAGGACTTCTTTAGAAATCCAGATTCAACGACTTACATAGAAGGGCTCAGGAGCGTAGCTTAAAATAATTCTCACCTCTACAATGAAATTATTAATCACCTGGAGCTAGAAGTTCAAGGCTTTACCCCAAAGACTTTTATTTCTCCGCGGAGTCTCGCCCCGGACTCCGCGGTAGGACATACTTCTACCCAAAACCGTAATCCTGAATTTTTATCTGCCTTTCAATGTTAAAGCAGCCCCGCTCATAGTCTACGAGGATTGTGCGTGAATAATTGATTTCAAAAAACCTAAAAAAGCCTTAATACATATCTCGAATGTACATTCGAGAACTCTGGAGTGTTGAGTCAATAATTCAAATTCCAACATTAATACAAAGTCAAGCATCACATTATTAAATACTGAAGAGGTACATTCTCATGATTTCGACCTTGGTTCGAAAAAGTGAAAAGGCCAGAGAAACATTTCTCTGGCCTGCAGTTGCGATCCCACGGAGGTCATAATATTACGCCTAAATCAACCCAACACTACCATGTTATTCCACATCAGAAAAGCGTTCGTGGTTAAACATCTGTAATGCTGCCGTATTAATGTAGATAATACCATGCCCAGTACCAGACCTATCAATCAGGGTGTGTATATCGTTTTTATGCACACAGCAGAGTCTATCATTTCAATAATCTATTTAATCCGGTAGATGGGCGTGTGGACTTTTCGGAAATACCTCATCGCGATAGTGAGGTATTGTTTGACTGTCCCATTGTTCACATTCATTTGCTTGGCAATTTCGTCAAGTGACAATTCACGATCAATCCGCAATCGTACAGCATCCTGGCAACGGGCGGGAAGGCTTTTTAGGCTTTTGTTAATTAATGAACGAAGGTTCTCAATTTCTGATTCTTCTTCAGTCGAATGTGTTTCTGGACCAATCCATTCCATGTAGGTGCTGAAACGCTTTCTTACTGCTTTGTGCTCGTAAAAGTTGATGATGCGAAATTTCAGTATGGTGTAGAGAAAGGCGCTCAGTACTTTGATTTCCTTTTCACTTTTCCAGAGCGATTCAAATACCTCGTTGACCAGTTCTTTGCAGTCTTCTCTGCTGTTGATGCGTGCATGTGCATAACGAAAGAGTTTGGGCGCATACCGGTCATAGATTTCTTTGAAGGCCCCTTGAACATTTGTTCGTGCTAGTGCTAAAAGTTCTGAATCGGTATGTTTTTCAAAAATTCTCATCAGTGAATAAACAAATATAATAATGTAGGATATATCCTACAAATAAAATTTTGGCTATCTGATAGCTTGCTGCCAATGAAGGGCGATCTGAAGGAAGCTTTTGGGAAAGTAATTAAAGAATTGAGAAATCAACAGGGCTTTAGCCAACAAGAACTCGCCGATTACTCTGAAGTTGATCGGACGTATATCTCTGATCTGGAAAGGGGACTCTATTTTCCTACGCTTAACACGGTCTATAAACTGGCGGAGATTCTCAAAATTTCGCCTCATGAATTAATTTCGCGAGTTGATAAGATTCTGGGAATAAGATAGTATCAGGTACTTGCCTCATCGACTTTGATGATTTTAGTAACAACTCTTTCCATGTTGTTACAGAACTCCATGGAAAGAAAACCCATATGACGGAGAAGTGTTGCTCGAATTTTTGCTTGCGATAGGATTGAAGAAACTGCGCTTAAAAAGAGAAGAACTGGTAGATGTTTTGTTGAAAGCTAGTCAGTGCAGTGATTCAATAATTTCTGGCTTTGCACGATACATCTCTTCGATCTCATGAGTAGAGTACTGCTCGAAAAGAGACAGCCTCACGGTCAATTGAATTTGAAACTTGATAATCGGAACTCCCTGTTAGGCGATTCATTATTTTTTCTCTGTTTTAGGTATTATAGCTACCCAAAATCGACATTTTTTAATGTTAATGCACTCTCATCTCCAAAATTGATAATGTTCATTATAATTTACATTTTCTATATATTTGTTTATTATAGTAAACATTATGAATTCACGAAAGCCAATAATCTTGCCAAAAACCGCTAAAATTCTCAGTGAATTTGGAGAGAATATCAAATTGGCCAGATTAAGAAGAAAGCTAAGTACTGCCCAGGTAGCTGAAAGAGCAGGTATTACCCGTACTACTTTATGGTCAATTGAGAAAGGCTCACCAGCGGTAGCCCTGGGATTTTATGCTCAGGTTTTATTTGTTCTGGGCCTTGAAAAAGATCTTCTAAAAGTTGCAGTTGATGACGCATTGGGAAGAAGGCTTCAGGATGCTAACCTACTGGTGAAAGAACGAGCTCCTAAAAAAAATAAGTAGGTATGGCTACAGACAAACAACGACCTATTTTGGTCTATGCGGATTGGGTAGAATTGGGTAAGCCTGAATTAATAGGAAAGTTGAGTTCAAGCCGTGTTCGTGGCAAGGAGGTATTCTCGTTTGAATATACAGATGAATGGATAAAGTCGGATAAGGCACAAGAGCTTGATCCCGATCTCAAGATGTATTCGGGCCCACATTATTTAGATGAAGAGAAAAGCAATTTTGGAATCTTCCTTGACTCTTCACCTGATCGATGGGGACGCGTATTAATGGACAGACGTGAGGCCGTTCTGGCGAGAAGAGAGCAGCGCAAGGTTCCTAACTTATATGAAACTGATTACCTGCTTGGTGTCTATGATGGTCATCGTATGGGGGCATTACGATTTAAGCTAAATAATGATGGACCATTTTTAAATGATAACCATCAAATGGCGACACCACCCTGGACATCGATACGTGAGCTGGAGCAAGCAAGTTTAAAACTGGAGGAAGATGATGGTGATGATTCGGAAAGATTGAAGTGGCTTAATCTTTTGATTGCACCTGGTTCCTCTTTGGGGGGAGCAAGGCCAAAGGCCAGTGTAATCGATGCGAAAGGGCAGCTATGGATTGCAAAATTCCCAAGCTTAAACGATAAACGTGATATTGGCGCATGGGAGATAGTGGTACATCATCTTGCACAAGCAGCCGGACTTCGTTTATCCGAATCCATAAGCAACACGTATAATAGCAAGCAACATACTTTTCTCACACAGCGATTTGATCGTACGGCTGAAGGTGGACGCATTCATTTTGCATCGGCTATGACTTTACTTGGTTATACCGATGGAGCGAATTTTCAAAGCGGAGCCAGCTATCTTGATCTGGCAGAATTTATAATCAAGAAAGGATCAGATGTTGCCAGTGATCTGGAAGAACTTTGGAGAAGAATCGTTTTTTATATCTGCGTAAGCAACACCGATGATCATTTGCGCAATCATGGATTTCTCCTGACTCCTAAAGGATGGAAACTATCACCGGCTTATGATATTAATCCGGTTGAAAAAGGAAGTGGCTTAAGCCTTAACATCTCTGAAAAAGACAATTCCCTTGAATTGGATCTGGCGCTTGAAGTCGCTCCCTATTTTCGTGTCTCAAAGCAGACCGCATCAACAATCATAGAGCAGGTAACAAAATCCGTTAGAGCCTGGAGTACAATCGCGGAAAAGTATGGTATCTCGAAATCAGATAGAGAATTAATGGAGCCATCGTTTCGATTTAGATGAACCGCTAACGAACGATAACAACCTGGTAAGCCTGAATTGGTTGTGTTCACCATAGTGGACGAAGTGCATCTGGCAGCGGACTCCCGTTCTATTCTTTTTTTGCACTCATTCAAAATCAACGAGGCTGCCCTTTGGAGACCGCCTCGTTTCTATTTCTCCGCGGAGTCTCGCCCCGGACTCCGCGGTAGGACATACTTCTACCCAAAACCGTAATCCTGAATTTTTACCTGCCTTTCCCTTCACGCAAAGGACTTGATAAAGCAATCGTTTCGGAAAACCAAATCGTTAATGTAGTGAGCATAACGAGTGACAGTCGAATTTCTACGGGCTACGATGTTAAGTTGGCTAAGCTGTTGGCAATAGAGCTAATTCGGGCAAGAATAATTGAAACTATCCTCACCCTTGAAAAACAGAATCGTACGTCCATTGGTATAAATTGGACGGGAAATAAGACCGATGCTATAGAATTGGTCTTTGCACTCTACACTTCTGGCAATTTCAACAACGGTAAAGCCGAGGCAAAGCAATTAATCCGAGTCTTCGAAGAAAGCTTTCAGTTTAAGTTGGATAACTATTATGATTTGCTCAAAAAGATCAGGATGCGTAAAGGAAACCGCAGCAGTTTTCTGGGCTCCCTTAAAGAGACATTTCTGCGAAGACTTGACCAAATGGATGAATAAGAAAACGAACATAATCATCAAACACAGCTTTGAACTCGTGTAAATTTATTATATTAGTCTATCGGTATGGTTCAGTGGGGGAATCATATCACGGATTCAGTATGCCATTCAAATAACCGCGAACTCCTTAAACCCATGAACTATGTTTATACGAGAGCAAGGTGTTGCACTTAGCAATAATACTTGTTCATGTT
>JAHEZH010000167.1 GCA_023251155.1 Flammeovirgaceae bacterium
CAAGGTATTTGCGTTGTGTCTTCTTTTGCCTGAACCATTCATTCCAGTTGGGTGACTGTCCTTGTGATGAGATATATACCCAGGAGCAAATCACTATAATGAAAAACCGTTTCATGATGCTTTGTTTTATCGTTATAATCCGTACAATTTTTTGACCCGGTCAACTTCATACTGAGTCTTTGCCCGGTTGAGGCTGAGCTGATACGTATTCATATTGAACTCCAGCAAGTCAACCAGATTCTGCTCAATCCGATCACCCGTCTGCATGATGATCGCCAGTCGCTGGGCATCGGTCATCTGTGTCTTGAAGGAATTGATAACGAGTACTAACTGATCCAGATTTCGGACGCTTTCGTTGAGAATACCTTTATATACCCGGTACATATAGTCGATCTCTGCTTCCGTGAAATGTTTGTCCTTCCGCACCAGGTTCCAGGCTCTCTTATATTCATCCACAATGCGTACTTGCTTGTCCATGATCTGGCGAATACGTTGATAGGCTGCCAATGCGTTCTTCACTTTCCACAACTCATCGTAGTAATTCTGATACAACTTCCGGTGCTTCTCCGTCCATTGTGCGATTTCGGTGAGCTTAAGTTCAGATAACTTATTCTCCAGAACCTTCTGGGCATTTTGTAGCCAGATCGTTTTGTTTTGCAAGCGCTGAATCATCAAGTCCACGGCTTTGATCACTTTCTTGACTGCTTCTTTGATTATTTTAGCAATTGCTATCGCACCCTGTGCTTCTTGAGAAGGTGGCGTAACGGTCATGCATACTACAGTGAGGAACATAACCATAATTATTTTTCGAATGTGTCTCATAGGTTTACATGTTTATGCTGCATTACCCATTCGAATGTCATTTGCCAGTGCGGCAATACCCTTACGAATGTCGCCCCACTTCTTCGTGTATGCCTGTACCTTGATCTTCTCCGATTCTTCCGTGGTATACGCCAGGTATTCTTCCAGTGAAACTTCGGTTGCGTAAACTTTGGAAAGCACGCCACCCAGACTGATAAATACCTCTTTGTATTTCCGTGAAGGATCATTGCTCTTGTTGATAGACAGGACAAGGGCTTTCTCTTTTTCAGTCAACCCCAGCAACTCCTGTATCTGATCGAACTTATTTTGATACTTGCTTTGGTCAAGCAAAATCTTGCAATCCGAATTATTGATGATAGCCTGTTTGACAATGGGTGAACTGATAATGTCTTCCACTTCTTGCGTTACAACAATTGCTTCACCATAAAACTTACGCACCGTTTTGAACAAGTACTTGATGTATTCGGCCATGCCTTCTTTGGCGATTGCCTTCCATGCTTCTTCGATGAGAATCATCTTACGGATGCCCTTCAGCTTTCTCATCTTGGAAATAAACACCTCCATGATAATGATGGTCACGACTGGGAAAAGAATGGGATGATCTTTAATGTTATCCAACTCAAAAACAATAAAGCGCTCGCGTAACAAATCCAGGTTCTCCGTAGCGTTCAATAAATAATCAAACTCGCCACCTTTGTAATAAGGACGTAAGACATACAGGAAATTCTCTGCGTCAAAATCTTTCTCCTTTACTTTATCCGCTTTGAGAATGGATAAAAACTCATCGCGTAGAAATTCATAGTAGGTATCGAAGCATGGAAAGATCTTCTTGTTTTTGCCAAGCCGTTCATAGTACATCTGAAGCGAGATCGACAACGCCACATATTCGGAGCGATTAAATGTTTCATCGTCTTTCTTCCAAAGAGCCAGGAGCAACGTCTTGATGCTTTCTTTCTTCTCTGTATCAAGTGTGTCGCCTTCACCAATATAAAATGGATTGAACTTGATCGGATTCGATTCATCGTAGGTGAAGTAATATCCATTCACCAAATCACACAGTCCTTTGTAGGAATGGCCTACGTCCACGAGCACGATATGCGTGCCTTGTTCATAGTATGAGCGGACCATGTGATTGGTGAAGAATGATTTTCCCGATCCCGAAGGACCAAGAATAAATTTGTTGCGATTGGTGCAGATACCTCGCTTCACCGGTTCATCAGAGATGTCAACATGAACTGGCTTACCCGTAAGCCGATCACCTAAACGAATACCAACCGGACTTAACGAAGACCGATACGAAGTTTCAAGATTAAGAAAGCACGTAGCCTGCTCCACGAACGTATCGAAGGTATCATTGATGGGAAAGTCCGCTTCGTTCCCCGGAATGCCTGCCCAGAAGATCTGAGGTGCTCCATCGGATTCCTGTTTGGCAACTGCATCCATTTGTGCCAGGGCAGATGATACTTGCGTCTTCAGCTCTTTCAGGTCAGATTTGTTGTCTGTCCAAAGCATCACATTGAAATGTGCCTTCACCGGTTGTCGTTGCTGACCAATAGCTTCATTGAGAAAATCGTTCGTGGCATCACGGCTGATGGCGTTCTCACGCGAGTAGGTTGAGAGTGATTGCAGCCGCAAGCGCTTACTCTCCAGTTGTTTGATCGTCTTGTTTACATCTTCCATGAAGATGTACTGGTTGTAGATGTGATTGCACGAGAGCAATTGTCCCAACGGTGAGGCAAAGCCCACACTGAACTTGGTTTTATCCGTAGAGTATTTGTCGTAGTTGATACGTGAACCGCAGAGCGTAGGAAGATCTTCTACATCCGAGAGTGCGTATAGCTGACAATACTCATCACCGATCCGGATGCCATCTTTAAAATGAATATCCTTGATCATTGGGTTGTCCGATTCGGATAGCAGAAAGCAGTAACGTTCCAGTAGCCCCGCATGACGATCAGAGCCGACAAGCCCATCGCTATCGATGCGTTTGAGTTTCACAAAACAACTATCACTTAAGATGCGTTCGAATTGACCCGCACTATCAAGAAACTCCTGCATCTTCTGTGGATTGATCATTTCACTGGGTACTACGCTGCTGCGGATCAAGTCGGAAAACATGGACGTAGAGACTTTTCGGTCAACCGGTTTTTGCGTGAGCATAACATAGCACCGGTGATCCAGGTAGGGCCGCTCATTAAAGAATCGCTCACTTGATCTTGTCAGGAACGACAAGTCACTATTTTCAAAATCAGCTTTATGTTTATGAGCAAAGAACCAATCCTGTTTGTGAAATACAGAGTTCTTAGGAAGCACCTTTATTGCCTTTATCAGTATCTGATGAAAAGCCTCGTAATCCTGATCGGGCAGCGTGAATATTTCCGGCAGGATGGCTTCGAAAGCAAGACTGACATCACCTTGTTTGGACAGGATGCAATCATGCTCCACTTTATACACCGGGAATGTTTTTAATATTGGAATAGGCTGTGACATGTGCATGATTGATTAAGGATGATTACTATTTTCATCTACAGAATATTTACTGAGAGCTGTAAAAATTTTGCGTGACCTGCATACGACATACTCCGGTATATTTCGTTTGGCTAGCTTTTTCACCAGCCCATGCTGACCGTAGGTGTCGCTTAACTTGTAGATCGCCATGAAGAGTAGCGTGCCGAGAAGGAGGATAACACCCAGGCACACGAACATATTTACTCCACTGATGTAGAGCACAGCAAACACAATAAGCAACAGTAACACACCGATGCCGAGGTAGCCGATGTATTGCGCTTTCAACCCCTTAAATTCAATGGGCTTGTTAATGCCCTTGTTGATTTTATAGACGCTATTCATAATCGAGATTTACATTCGTCTTCCTTTCCTGCGAGGTTGTTGTTCTTCCTGCTGCGCATTGTCTTTGCTCTCCGCAGCCCTGTGCCTGTCTGTACTTTCGAAGAATTCATCATCTCCTTTGGCCAGTTCACGATCCCACATTTCTTCCAGCTTGTCGATGGCGCGTTGCTCCTGATCAGCATCGATATTTTTGCCTTTGCCTGGTTTGTCTGAGTTCATGACAGAATCGTTTATACACCAAAGAATGATTTGAGCACGGTGGCTACAACCACCAGGAAAATGCAGCTACCAAACCAAGCAGCCGCTACGCGCCCGGTGTCCGGATCACCGCTGTTCCATTTCTGATATACTTTCACTGCACCGATCAATCCCAGTACAGCACCGATGGCATACATCAGGTTTGTTCCGGTATCGAAGTAACTGCGCACTCGCGTATTGGCTTCGTTGATACCGGCATTGCCATCCTGTGCATAGCTATACAGGTACGTGATGCAGTAAACAGCAAACGCCAGTGCGAATGCTTTTCCTTTTCTGATTGTTGAATAGAACTTTGTTTTCATAATGCATTTCAGTTTTTATGATGAGTTATTTTTTTGAAAGGCGTTCTTCTTCCCACCAGGTGTTCACCTCGGAAGAAGACAGGTCAAAAGAAAATTGATTGCGGGCGGCATCCAGAATGTACAAATTGATGGCCTCACGGTAAGTCGTACTTCGTAGGTGTGGATAACGAAGCAATAGTGTTCTGAAAAGTGATTCACCCTCTGCCTTGTCCGATTTACATTCTGCTATGAGTTGGGAAACTGTTTTGACTTCCTGAAGCAGGTCTGCTATGCTTCCAATCAAGAGATGCTCTTCGGATGATGAGGCTTCGGGTGAATACACTGTATCAGGTTCTTCATCGCTTGTCGCCACGTTGATTTCCGAAGCGGTCCCGACTGAAGAACGAAGTGCCTGTGATGATTCCTCCTGGATATTACCCATCACTGCGAACGGTGATGCAGAAACTGTAGTAGGTTTGACCTTCACCACAGGTTGTTGCCCCCTCGACTTGATCCATTGCGTAATCTCGCGGTGATAGAGCAGTAGCGTAGTGATGCCGTAGTAGCTGCCAATGATTACACCTGCTGTGGTGAGAAATAATTCCCAGGTAATAGAACTGAACATAAGCCTTCGTGTTTGATTTCGAAGGCTAAAGTGCAGGAGATCAAAATCCCATGTTCACAATTCTGGCAGAATACGGATTAAAATATTTTTTTACTTTTTGATTGCGACCAGTGATTAGAAGTAGGCGACACAGCTAAAAGCCCATATACAAAATGAATAACAACAGACATCCGTTTCAGTTGATTTCATTTGAGTGCTTTTGTGATTGTTTCATGTGGAATCACAGAAGTGAAATTTACCTGCGATATTTTCTTTGCACGGAAACCGTCACTTCGTTTGCTTGTTCTTTACCTTCCAACTTTTGTTCATTCCCGGAAGTGTTTGCCATCGCTTTCTCGATGCGAAGATTGAGTTCATCAATCTGGTGCTTGATTGCTTTGATGCTACCCTTGTCTTTAAACTCTGTTGAAATTTCTTTTTCGTAAACCACAATGCGTTTTTTATTCTCATCAATACTGGAAAGTGTGTTCTCGATGATTCTCGGAATTCGTTTGATCGAATCAATCATATACCTTCCGGCCAGTGCAGGGGATTCATTCAACTTTCCTTCCGCGTAGTTATAGATCTGGCCGCTCTTACCCGCCACATAGACGCGGAGTAATTTCGGATCATACAAGAGTTCAAAGTCCAGCAATTTGGCCAGCACCACATCCCGTACTCCAGCGCCTTCCCGGTTGATGTCTTGTATCTTATTGAGCAAAAGTTCTCCTGCTGCTTTCCGATCATCGAACTGATTGCCATTGATGACCACAGGCACCTTTTCCAGATCGATGGACTGAATGGGTTTCCAGTCTGCCTGAAGTCTCGTCAGTGCATTTTCCTTAACAGCTATTTCGCGCCTGGTAAGCCCGATCTCAAATTCAGCTTCCGACTTACGTTTCATAAACACCTGATAGCTTCGTTCCAGGTCGTATAGTTTCTTTTCGAGCTTCACTTTCTCCAGCAGGTCGGTATTTCCGCTGAGCAACGCCACGTACTCCCCGAAATTCATACCTCCTTCCTGATCGAATGCGCCCTCATCAATCTTTCGCTGATCAATGGAGTTATTCTTGATCTGGCTGATAAACTTTTGTTTGTTGGAAAGGATATTGAACTGATACGAATCCAGCGTGCGGTTCACCGCATAGATGTAGTTCTGCACGATGTTATCCCGAAACTCCTTAGCAACCACATTCCCCTGCCGTCCACCGCGGCCAGTACGTTGTTCAAGATCACTGGGCCGCCACGGTATATCCAGGTGATGCATGGCAATCACGCGCTCCTGAACATTCACACCCGTTCCTAACTTCTTGGTACTACCGATCAGTATACGAACTTCACCTGCGTTGACCTTCCTGAAAAGTTCTTCACGCTTCTTCTTTGAATCGTGATCATGAATAAATTGAATTTCATCGGCTAATACTCCATGCTTCTGCATCAATATGTGTTTGATCTCAGCATATAAATTAAAGCCACTGCCGCCCGGTGTGCCGATGTCGCTAAAGATCAACTGTGTTCCTTTAAAGGAATTACTTGCATTGTACTCCTTACTTACGACCTCACAAAGTTTATTCAGTTTTCCATCAGCCTCGTAAGGATACTTTGCAGCATCGATCAACCGCATATCAATACTCATCTTCCGGGCGAGGTTGGTGGCAATGAGCATCATTGCACTCATTTCCTTTTCAGACAATGGCAAATCAACAAAAGCAGGATTTTTGGTCTTGGTAAACTGAATAAGTTTCTGCGTGTACTCTTGTTGATGTACCGTGGGTTCGATGTTTACCACTACATTTTCTACTTTTGGTTTATCAACTTTCAGGTTTGCATCCGTCACCACGTGCGATATCTCCGCGTAGAACCTTGCAAGCTCCGGCACTTTGATAAACTCCCGGTAACGTTCTTTCATCTTGAGTTCATTGGTCACGGAGAATTCATAGGTGGCACTTTTTCGCGCATACATCTTTGCCCAACTGTCAAATGAATTGATCCGGAGTTCCTCCAGCTTCTGCGGCCTTTGATATTTAAACAGCAAGTACATCTCGACAAGACTGTTGCTGATGGTGGTGCCCGAAAGAAACGTTACGCCTTTATCGCCACCTTTTTTTTCCTGTATGGTGCGAATGGCAAATTCAAGATTCAATGCACGCTGACTACCCTCCGGATCGCCAAGACCGGCAACTTTCTGATGACGTGTAGTAAAGTGCAGGTTTTTGTACTCCTGGCTCTCGTCCACGAAGATGTGATCGAAACCCATTTTGCTGAAGTCAAGGATATTTTCATCGCGCCTGATGGAGGCATCTGCTTCTTTCAGTCGTACGGTCAGGTTTTGTTTTCGAGTTTCTAATCCTTTGAGAATGCGCTTCGACAATGTTTTATTGTCGGAAAGAATTCGCAGATCATCTTCAAGGTTCTCCAACTCACGACTCAGTACTTCTTTCTTAATCTGCGGAGACTGCGGAATCACCTGGAACATATCATGGGTCATGATAACGGCATCCCAATCATTGGCCGCAATGCTGGCAAAAATTGCCTGGCGCTTTTGGCGGGTAAAGTCTTTCTGCGGATCGGGTGCAAGCACCCGGGCCGATGGATAGGCTTTGAGAAAATCCGAAGCAATGTCAGCGACATTCGCTTTCATGCAAAGCAGCAATGGTTTCTGCGCAATACCCAGCCTGCGCATCTCCATGGCCCCGGTAATCATCACCAGTGTTTTACCAGCACCTACTTTATGATCAATGATTCCACCGTCTTGTTGAAGAATCATCCACAGTGCATCCTTCTGATGAGGACGAGGCGAGAAATGTCTTAGCCTGGCAAGTTGCAGATGCGAACCATCATAGTTTCGTCTGACACTGTTGTTGATGTTACGGTTATATAATTCTTCGATGCGTTGGGATATGTCTTTACGATCATTCAGGAAATTTTCAAAGGCTTCCTTTACTTCCTTGATTTTCATCTCCACATTCTTCATCCCGTCTGCATCTGGTACATACTGTGGTGGCTCTGTATCGGGCACGCGTATCTGCAAATACGGTTGTGTATCCGCCATGGCATACTCCATGATTTTACTCCCCGTGATTTTACCATTGTGCGTACTCGCGGCATAGGTAATTTCTTCCTCGTTGGAATATCCCTTCACATTCACCAGGAACATGTCGGAAGAACCCATGTAGTTAATCGCTGTCGGTTGTTTGAAAAGATGCTCCGCGAAACTTTCGTAGATGTCCATCGGAATCCATCGTTCACCAATATTGATATCGATCAGTTCACGCTTCAGAAAAGCCGGACGAACTTCCTGTAATCGTTCAAGATGATGATCTACATCTTTTTGCGAGAAACTATTTTCACGTGGGAACCCAACCTTACCAAGCTCTTCCAGCAATTCCATTTTACGCACAATATTGCCGCTTAGAAATTCATCGCGCGTAACATAGGATTCGCCTGCTTTGTCTTCCGGATCTCGAAACAATAGTTCGGTATCTAATCCTTCCCGGATCACCGAACTCTTATCTCTTTCCAGCAGCGAACTGATGAAGTTCTTGTCAATGCCATTATGCGCATTCAGTGAGAGCAAGATGGCGTCTTTGAGCGACTGTGGTTTTTCATGAACACGTTCTACGTTGTTAACCTGCTTTTCGAAGATGTCAGCCTTACTGTAGGTTTTGCCCTGGAGTCGCTCCAGTGAGAGAATCTTGAACCCTTCGGCATCGAGTAATAAAAGTTTTTTGTTGGAAGGATGATTAAGATTGCCGTACCGAAAAACAAAAAGATCATAGCGGGCATTGAGTTCGCTGCGCTGCTTCTTCATCTCTATCGCGTTGCTATCCAACTCAGCCTGTACAAGCCTGTTCAATGTGCTGCGCAGACCTATAAAAAGAAATGTCCGGTCAAGGTCTTTGACAATGGGTTGAGGGCGGACAACTTTTTCAACTCCTTCGAAATCTACCGTTCCAACCTTGCCTTTGTGAACGATGAGATTACCACGCTTGAGTAGTTCATAATCCGGAAGGTCACGCGACAAAACATTGAGCGAATCCGGATGATCAACCGCAGTTGAAGGGATGGTAGATTCAATCTGGTGTCTTACTTCATGTTTGGATAGAATGTTTGCTATTCCGTTCCGGATAGTTTCCGATGAAGCTCCGTCAAGCGGAATAACATCAAGTGATCGTCCATCGTATTGTCCTCCAGAAGTGAGTGTACCCAATATCTGACTGCGATTCTCCAGGTAATAGCTGTTGATGTCTACAGACACCGGATTACCTTTGTCATTCAGCACTGCAACTTTATCAGACGTTGTAAACAGCTTATCACTGGCAGAAAGATTCTTCTTCTGAGAATTCTTTTGAAGTAAAATAATATCCGTTACCGGGTAAGTGCCTGCCTGTTCAAACGCGGTATTGGGTAGCCGCACGGCTGAAATCAGTTCAGCATTTTTCATCAGGTATTCGCGTACTTCCTTATTTCCCGGACTATCCATCACACCGGCTGGTGCAACAAATGCCAGTACACCACCTTCTCTCAGGTTGTCGAGTGACTTAACGAAGTAGTAATTATGAATACGAGTGGTGGCTTTGATCTTGGCCGGTACAGCTTCACGAAACATGGCATCATCAAATACATTCACGTTGCCGAACGGAATGTTGCTGATCACCGCGTCATAGCTACGGTTCTTAAAATTCTCAAAGCCGGAATGAATGGTCTCAATATCCGGGTGCAGTGACTTGAGTGCTTTGAATGTAGTGTCATCTTTTTCAATAGCAGTAATAGAAGCGAGAGGAAACTGTTTCTTCAGGTCAGCAACAAAGTTGCCCGTGCCCGCAGCCGGTTCCAGTATAGACTTGATCGGAAAGTCTTGCTGCTTCAGTGACTCAACGATAGGCTGGATGATAAACTCAGGCGTGTAGAATGAAGACAGGATACTATTTTTCAGGCTTGTCAGTGCATTCTTATACGTGCCATTGAAATGTTGTTGAAGCAGTTCATGAAATTGCCTGACTTCCTTTTCATAACGAAGGTCTTCAGCACTCCACACGGAGAGATTGTCCAATGGCAGGAGCAATTCCTTCAAAGCACCAAAGCCGTGAAAGGAGATCGCGCTTGAATTACTCGAATTACTAACACTTTCATCATTCAGCGCCCGTTCGAGAAATGTCAATCCATTCCGGTATGCCTCACGTTTCGAGAACTTCTCCATCGTCAGGCATCAAACCGTGAAGGCATTCATTCAACGCAATCTCTTTCGCACCTGATTCATCATAGCCAGCGTGCATGGCGTCCTCCAGTGACTGGAGGTATATATCTACCCGGTGAGAAGCAAACTCATCAGCAGATGCTGACTGAAGAAGGGCAATCTGTAAAGCGGAGGGTAAATCAGACAGTGCCTGCCTGATCACCTTGGCGACAGGCAGGTCAAGATTGGATATATCGTTTGAAGGATCGATCATAGGGCTTCTTTTTTAAGAAGCCTAATGTGAGAATGGCTACAATGTGATGTTCACAATTCTGTCAGAATTGTGACAAGCTTTTTCGTGGCTTAAGCTATAAAGGATGGTCGTGACTTGATTTGTCTCGCGTTGGATGAACCAGTCGATTATTACTCTCCAGCTTGTGCTATCAGCACTTGGAGGTTCAATTGCTTTTGAGCTTCCCAGAAAGTAATGGCATATCCGGTAAAGTAACGATGCCCTTCAAAAAATGAAATATTCTCTCTGGTCCAAGTGGTTGCATCAATGGAATTTCCGGTCATTAGTTCCATTTCCTGACGCAACCGATTAGACCATTGCTGATAATCTTCAGAGGCCAAATGATGCAGGTCTGCATCGCATAAGATTTCTTGTAGCAAATTGGTGGGCTTTGCGGGAAGCTTTGTTGCCAAGATTAGCGCCTGAACCTGCATGATATATTCCGTATTGGCATTAATATTATTCAAGAGATCAGAAGCGATTTTTGTACTCACGTCTTCATGGTTTATGTTTCCAAAAAGGTAGCCCGTGTCATGAAACCAGGCTGCGGTAAGTAAAGATGTTTTATCTTCTGCCGAAACTTTATAATACGTTGCTAGTTCATCGCATTTTTGAACAACATGAAGTGTATGGTTGAAGTTATGAAAAGGTCTTTTCCGTAGTTCTTCTGTATTCAGTAGATTCTTGACATGTTTTTCAACTTCTGATAATACCGGAGAAGCGTGCATAGGTTCACCGATTTTTAGCGAAACCTATGAACTACACTGACCATTCCAGTCTGTCCATCATAGGAAGGAACAATCAGGGTTTGACCAGAACTTTTCTTCTTTCCCCATTTATATTGATGTGTCAGGTAGACGAGGTTCGTAGATAATATTCCGATGCCTGCACCGACAAGCACATCGGACACCCAGTGCCGATTATTCATCACACGCATGGTGCCAACACCTGTTGCCACCGTGTATGCACTGATACTGTACCAGATGCTCTTATGACCATACTCTTTTGCCATAAAGGTAGCCGCAGCAAATGCCTGGGCGGTATGGCCTGATGGAAAGGATGTTGGTTGACCAGTGTCTGGGCGAGGGACTGCTGTAAGTTTCTTTAACGAATACGTGAGAACGCCAACCAACAATTCAGACTTGATGAGAAGTGCTGTTCGATTTCCAAAATTGTTCTTTCCCTTTATTCCTATGGCATTCAACCCATAAACAGCAGCGATGGGTACATACTGAAGGTAATTATCGATGTGGTTATGATATTTAGGAATCCATTCGTTGCGTTCTTCCTGAACATCGTACTTGTTAACAATATCGTTATCGGTCAATGAATATAACCCTGCAGCTGTAAACAAAAGAGGTACCGCAATCGCTTTCCGAAAACTTTTTGATTTAAGAATAGCAGGCTTCGTAAAAGCGTCCCCTTGAAGCAAAAATGGTGATTCATAAGGGTGGTTTTTACTATTGAATTGTGCTGAGGTAGATAAATTTCCGGCTAACAGGAAAATCATCAGGAGACTTAGGTTCAAATATTTCATAAATCGAAAGTTTTACTAAAAACGCCAGCAGGGATTTCGCAACCTGCTGGCTAAAACGGTTGGTCATTTCATGCTCCTGTAGCCCTCATAACCACAGACCAACACATTATACCTTTGTGACTCAATATTACGGTTGCATTCTGGAGAGATTCTGGATGCTTAAAGAAGCCATGTAAATTTTGTTAGTCTTTCTCTTTGACTATATCCTTCTTGATCAGTTTCCCGCTAGCTTCGAAAATGAGATCAAGGGACATCCTTCCTTTTTCAACTTCCGTTTCATAGGTTATCACTCCTTTGGTCTCAATTCTTGCAGCTTCTTCTATTTCAAAATCTGCATAGTCCTTTTTTAGCACGTCCAGAATCGCGGTAGGAAGTTCATTTTTTTTGATTTCGCGTTCAGTTTCCAGAATAGATCCCGCACCATCGAATACAACCGAAGTCTCTATTCCATTTTGTTCAAAACTCGCTTCATAGTTTGTGCCTTCTTTATCCCAGTCTGCGTCCTTTACTGAATAGTTTTTCTCGAGGCTACTTTTGACGTTGGCTGGAACATCTCTAGCATTCACTTTTTGCGCGTTAACCTGGGTGATTGCTAGCCCCAATCCAAATACCATTATCATTGCTTTCATAGTTGTTTGATTTATTTATTATAATCAAACCAACGAAAGCATTCTGGAGCAACTTTGGATTTTAAAGTTTCAATTGAATTTTATTTCCAGATTAGAACAATCATACCCGTGAATATCAGGCTGGCACCAACGATGATTTTCGGGGACATTGGTTCTTTCAATAAGAAAAAAGAAAGGAGGAGTGTAATCAGAATGCTTGCTTTATCGATGGCTGCCACATACGAGACGAGACCATCTTTCATAGCTCTATAATAAAATATCCAGCTTAACGTAGTGGTTACACCGGAAGCAACAAGGAGTGTTATTTGCAAAGTAGTAAGGTTAGCAAATTCTTTGTACTTAGCTCCAATCAGATTAATGGCAGTAATGATTACAAATATTACTGTTGTACGAATGCCAAGTCCAAAGTCAGCACTGATATTTTGAAGACCATACTGCAAGTACAGAAGTTAGTCCAGCGAAGATCATAGAGATTATGGCATAAATGATCCAGGTCTGCATAGTTAGATAAGGTTAAGTTTACATCACTAAAACTTGTAGGTATATCCAAATCGGACAACTTGTGTTTCGTAATAGTCAGTGCTTACATAATTAAATCCGGCACCTTTCACTTCCCTCTTAATGCGCAAT
>JAHEZH010000285.1 GCA_023251155.1 Flammeovirgaceae bacterium
CGGGGCGGCAGCTACCAGTTCTTTATGGTTTTTCTTATGGGCCACCACGGCGATCTTCAAAATCGGCTTGCCCGGATGCAGTGAGGATACGGCAGCCAGCGCCACCCGCTCCGCACACAGACACATGGGGTATGCCGCATTTTCCTGGTTGGCACCGGATACGATGGTGCCGTCTTCCAACAAGGCCGCAGCACCTACCTGAAATCGGGAATAGGGAGCATAGGCATGGGCCGTTGCCTCTTTGGCACGATGCACCAGGTATTTCGACTCATCATCCAGTTGTTCGATGTCGGTGTAGAATTGAAAGAGTTCGTTTTGCTGCTTCATCACACGTTTTAAGTTAGCCGGGTTTGAAAGTTACTAAATAGTTGTGTAGGATGTAGTATTTGGAATTCAGTATTTGGAATTTGCGATTTCGAATCGATAATGTTGTTTTATGATGAAATCCATTCTGATACTGGGTGCCGGTCGTTCTTCTTCTTCATTGATTACGTACCTGCTCACGCAGGCTGAGCAAAACCACTGGCTCATCACTGTGGGTGATTTTTCGGAAGCCGCAGCAAAGGAACGCATCGGTTCATTCTCCACCGGCCGTGCTATTGCTTTTGATATTAATAACAAAGAACAAAGCAGTGATGCCATCGCTGCTGCGGATGTAGTCATTTCATTGCTGCCCGCACACCTTCATGTATTGGTAGCACGCATTTGCCTGGATAAGAAAAAGCACTTGCTCAACGCAAGCTATGTTTCCGATGAGATGAAATTACTTCATGAAGAGGCACTGTCGAAAGGATTACTGTTTATGAATGAGTGCGGGCTCGACCCGGGTATCGACCACATGAGCGCCATGCAGGTGATTGATAAAATCAAAGCACGCAACGGCCGGATGATTTCATTTGAATCGTTCACCGGTGGATTGATTGCACCGGAGACGGATCCGCTAAATCCATGGCGCTACAAGTTTACCTGGAATGCACGCAACGTAGTGATGGCCGGGCAGAGCACAGCGAAGTTTTTGCAGCATGGTTCCTATCGGTTTATTCCGTATCAGCAATTATTCCAACGGATAGTGCCTGTAACTATACCTGGCTATGGCGAATACGAAGGCTATGCTAATCGTGATTCGTTAAAATATGTGGAGACCTACGGATTGGAAGGAATTCAAACCATGCTGAGAGGTACATTGCGCCATAAGGGGTTTTGTTCCGCATGGAATGTATTCGTTCAGCTGGGATGTTGTGAGGATACGTATGAGCTGCCGGATGTACATGAAATGACGCATCGTGATTTTATCGATGCGTTTCTTCCTGCCCATTATTCCAAAACCATTCAGCAAAAGTTGGGTGAGCAGTTGGGTATCTCTACCTCAGGTCATGAGATAGCGTGTTTGCAATGGTCCGGTTTTTTTGAGAATGAAAAAGTAGGGCTAACGAAAGGCACACCTGCCCAAGTACTGGAGCACATTTTAAATAAGAAATGGAAACTGCACAGCAGCGACAAAGACCTGATTGTGATGTGGCACCGCTTTGTGTTTGAAGAGGCAGGAGAGACGAAAGAGATACACGCTTCGCTCATTGCACGTGGCGAAGATGCTACCTACACCGCCATGGCGAAGACAGTAGGGTTACCTTTGGGCATTGCTGCCAGGCTGTTGATGCAGAATAAAATTCAACAGCGCGGAGTAGTTATCCCTATCAGCAAAGAAGTGTATGAGCCAGTATTGAAGGAGCTGAAGGAATTAGGTATTGAGCTGGTGGAACAAGAACTGTAGCCAAAGGCTTATTTCGAATTGCTGATTTTGAATAGGCCTCGTGGAAACTAATTTCAGTGCTCACCGCAGTATCCCGTTTCGAAGACACTGCGGTGACACAATGGTTACATCAAAAAGCACCTACTGAAAATTTATAACTTCCAGTCCGGTCTTTCGAAGTGGCAGGTATATCCTCCCGGATTTTTCTGCAGGTAGTCCTGATGTTCTGCTTCGGCCTTCCAGAAATCCCCTTCAGGTACGACTTCTGTTACTATTTTTCCCGGCCACTTGCCGGAAGCTTCCATTTCAGCAATCAATTTGTTTGCCGTGTCGCGTTGCTCTTCGTTCGAATAAAAGATGGCAGAACGATATGAAGTGCCAATATCATTACCCTGGCGATTGCGTGTGGTCGGGTTGTGAATTTGAAAAAAGTATTCCAATAGCTTGCGGTACGATAGCACCGAAGGATCAAATTGTATTTCGATCCCTTCTGCGTGCGTACCATGGTTTCGATAGGTGGCATTCTTTACGTCACCGCCCGTATATCCCACCACAGTGGAGATCACTCCGGGCTGGTGTCTGAACAATTCTTCCACTCCCCAAAAACAGCCACCGGCCAATATTGCTTTTTCAGTACTCATGCGATTTTTATTAAAATGACAATTCAATTATACGCATTCAACATAAAATGCATATAGAAAATTCACGAATAACAGACCTTACGGATGGTGTTGCTGTTTTAGCATACGATAAACGCAAGGGTGCTGATAGCGCGAATAAAAACAGATGGAAGAGAGACTGCCTCTCCTCTAAGACCTTTTTATCTAATTCACTTATTCGTACTGATTGTACCTTTTCACCTGTAATCAACCAAAGTCAGAGGTGATTTCAACGAGCCAATACCTTCTGCATATCCCGGGATTCAAAAACTGAATCATCGGGTATTCGTCTGAAGTGATACAATGTGTTGACTTAACGCCATCCCAACCCCGGAGCCACATACTTCAGTATCGAAGACAGCACGTGAATATTGTATTCCACCCCCAGGGTATTGGGTATGGTTAAGAGTACAGTATCTGCTTCCTGGATGGCTTCGTCTTTCGCCAGTTCTTTGATGAGCTGATCGGGTTCTGCGGCATAGCTTCTTCCGAAAATGGCGCGCCTGTCTGCTTCAATAAAGCCAATCTTGTCGGTGCGGTTGGTTTCCTGCCCAAAGAAGTAACGGTCCTGATCGGAGACCAAAGCAAAGATAGAGCGGCTCACGGAAACGCGTGGCTCACGCTGATGTCCTGCCTTTTTCCAAGCTTCTTTGTATAGCCTTATCTGTTCGGCCTGCTGTATGTGAAAGGGTTTGCCACTTTCATCAAACTTCAGTGTAGAGCTTTGCAGGTGCATGCCGTTTTCAGCCGCCCATACGGCAGTAGCATTGGAAGCAGCACCCCACCAGATGCGTTCGCGCAATCCGGGTGAGTGAGGTTCCAGCCGCAGCAAACCGGGAGGGTTCGGAAACATAGGGTAAGGGTTGGGTTGGGCAAAACCTGCACCCTTCAGTTTATCCAAAAACTCCAGTGCTTTGCTTCGACCCATGTCGGCATCGGTCTCTCCGGGCTTGGGTTCATAGCCAAAATAGCGCCAGCCTTCGATCACTTGCTCGGGAGATCCTCTGCTGATGCCCAGTTGCAAACGGCCTGCGGAAATTAAATCTGCGGCTCCGGCATCCTCCACCATATAGAGCGGATTTTCATAACGCATGTCAATCACACCGGTGCCAATTTCGATGGTGCTGGTTCGTGCACCAATAGCGGATAGTAGAGGAAAGGGAGATGCCAGCTGGGCGGCAAAATGATGTACCCGAAAGTAAGCCCCATCCAACCCCATTTGCTCTGCTGCCACAGCGAGGTCAATCGACTGAAGCAATGTATCACTTGCGGATTGTGCTTTATATCCCGGGCTGTTGGACCAATGTCCGAACGATAAAAATCCTATTTTCTTCATAAACCTGTTTCTTATTCACTTTGCCGTAAAGTGGTTAAACGTAATGGAAGCTTTGTTGTCAGGTATAGCGGCGTGTTACTCCCTGTGGTTAACAGTGTACGCATGGCAATAAGTTCACTATGGCCACCTCAGCAGTAGAGAGGTAATTCGTTTACTTTAGCCGCAAGGCCGGTCGTTCAAAAACAACACCCTCCCAGCCGTGCTTCATAAACTGCCTGATGTTTTGATGATCAGTTCCTTCGGGAGTTTTTACTACCGCCAGGTAATGTTCGGCAAACAGATAAAGGGTATCGGCCGGGCTTAGTTGATGGAGTTGTGCAAATGTAAAGACCTTGGCACTTCCCTGGTTTTGCGTGGCTTCATTCTGCAGCTCACCATTTTTAAAGGAAGCGGGCTGATGGGTGTAATGGGTTTCGATCAACTCAATCACCTCTTTAAATGACAGTGAATGGTCTTGCGCTCTTTTCAACAACGTGGTGATTTGCTCTTTCATTCCGATCGCTCTTTTGCTCAAAATTAAATAAGATACCTTAAACCACCTGAAGATTCCGATGGGGTAAGCATCTATCTCTACTTCATTACTTCATCATGAAGTGGCTGTTATGCAGTACTCAATGCCAACGGGCTTCCTCCCACTGACCCGGTAATTATTTCTGGTATTCAATCTTCCTGATGCGCCAGACAAATGTACCGGCGCCGGTCTTCACCGTAGTTTCATCACCTACTTCTTTATTGAGAAGCGCCATGGCCATGGGGGAGTCCATAGAGATATAGTTGGGTGTGTTGATGATTTCTTCTGATCCCACAATACGGAATCGCATTTGTTTGCCTTTGTCATTTTCAATTTCCACCCAGGCACCAAACATCACTTTGCCTTCCTGGTAGGGAGCGTAGTGGACCACTTTCAAATCATCAATGCATTTGCGCAGGTAGAGTATGCGCCTGTCAATTTCCCGCAGCCGTTTTTTATTGTAGTGATAGTCGGCATTCTCGGAACGATCGCCCAGGCTGGCTGCCCATGATACCTTGGCGGTGGTGTCGGGTCTTTCCACGCGCCACAGTTCGTCTAACTCTGTTTTTAATTTTTCTAAACCTTCCGGGGTAATCAGCATAGTTTTCATAGCACTGTCTCCAATTCATTCGGGTGGCCAAATTACC
>JAHEZH010000168.1 GCA_023251155.1 Flammeovirgaceae bacterium
CTTGGGTACAACAGTAATGCCGTGGCAGCCAGCCGCACGTTGGGCATCAGCCAGTTCGGGCTAGCGCCAGGTGTTTCGTATTATCATCCCTCCGGCTTGTATGCCGACATTACCGGCTATTGGAGTTCGGAATACGATCCCAAGTATTACCTCACCGTAGCATCAGGCGGGTATATGAAAACAGTAGGCAAGCACTGGACGTTCCTGGCCGAGTACAGCCACTATTTTTATTCCGATCAGAGTGATGACGTGAGTGTACCGTACACCAACAATATGGGCATCAGTAATTTTTTTGAATTTGGTCCACTCAATATCAGGGCCGACTATTCTCTTTATTTTGGAGAGAAGACGGCCCACCGGATTACTCCGGGATTGTTTTTAAACTTTGAAAAAAGAAACTGGCACGGGCTGAAACGAATTGCATTGTTTCCTTCCTTCAATGTGCTTTTGGGGGTGGAAGAAGTGACTACCTACGTTCCTGAAATCAGGCAATACTCTACGCGCCCATTAGTGATACGCTATCTGGAAAACCACGGCATCTCCAACAACTATACCTATTATGCCGAGAAGACTCAAAAACAGTTTGGCGTAATGAACTATTCATTATCAGCACCGGTAAGTGTGGCTTTAAAAAACTGGACGTTCCTGCTCAGCTATACCTATAATTTTCCGAGAGCATTGAAAGGGGAACAGCTGAGCATTGGTGACGGAGGTTATCTCTCGGTCAGTATCACGCGTTATTTCCAGTTTAAAAAATAAACGTCAGCAGCCGTTGTCAGTCATTTTTAAGTGTGTTGACCGGATTGAGTCGCGCTGCTTTTAAGCCCTGGGAAGCAATGGTAAGCCAACCGATTAAAAGAATACAAATACCCGATTGCGCGAATAAACCTACTGACCAACTGATACGGTACGCATAGGAGGACAACCAGATGTTCCCCAGGAAATAGCCGAGTGGAATGGAAATGAACATGGCAATAAGAATAAGCTTCACAAAACTCTTCGATACCAGTACCAGCAATTGAATGGTGGTGGCACCCATTATTTTTCTGATACCCAGCTCTTTCAGCCGCTGCTCACCTTCGTAGGCCGACAACGCGTATAAGCCCGAGCAACCGATGAGCAATGCCAGCAATGTAAAAAAGGAAAGCACCTGCCCTACTTTGGTCTCTGACTGATAGATTCTTTCCAACGCATCTTCCATAAAAACAGCTTCAAAGTTCCCGGCATCTTTTGTCAGTTGCCTACCCAGCTTATTGACCTTCTCCCTCACGTCAAACAAGTGATCACTATCTGTACGCAGAACGTAACTGGATTGTTCCTTACTATATCCAATGACCAAAGGTTGAATCTCTTCCTTTAATGAGACCGCATGAAAATCTTTCACTACGCCAATTACTTCACCTGGTAATGAATCACTGAAGATAAACCCCACTACGCGCTTTCCTATTGCTTCTTCTGCTTTCCAGCCCATGGCACCCGCCGCTTTTTCATTAATGATCACCCCATGGTTTTCATCATTACCGTTGGAAGTGAAATTACGACCCGCCTGAAGTTTCAACTCCAGAGTAGGAATGTATTGGTGATCGGCAAACAACCATTGAATTTTTACATTGTCCTCCATGGCGCCCGCAGCACTTCTACAATCTGTTGTATTCAATGACCATCCGGGCAAATCAGAGGTGGAAGTAATCATGGTCACTCCCTGAATCTTCAGAAATTCTTCTTTGAACGATTCCACAGTGATGTTTTCATTTCGCTCAGCATTAAAAAGAAGGAGTTGTTCTTTGTTAAATCCAAGATCCTGCGAACGCAAAAACAAGGTTTGCTTGAAAACAACGATAACCAATAACACCAACAGGCTGGTGAGCGAGAACTGTACCAGCACTATTCCCTTCCGAAGTCTCCGGCTGGCATCATGACTCCTCTGACCTTTCAATACGGCAGCAGGAAGAAAACGCGATAGAAAGAAGGAGGGATAGCTTCCTGCCAGAAACGTAAGCAACAGATTGGCAGCAACGAGGCAGGCTAGTCCTTTCACCGTGAACAACGTATTGATACTGATCTTGAATCCGGTGAACGTATTGAATAGTTGTATACCTAAATCCGTCCAGAGAATGGCCAGTAGAAATCCTGCCGTACACAGCAGCAACGATTCGGTGAGGAACTGGCCAATCAATTGCACCCGATAAGCTCCCATTACTTTTCTCACTCCCACTTCCAGCGCACGCTTGGCAGATCTTGCGGTGGCCAGGTTCATATAGTTAAAGCAGGCAAGCATAAGGATGATAAGGCCCACCATACTGAAGCCCATCATAATCACTTTAGGTACCGAACCTCCAGGGTTTCCGGCATAGCCACCCTGCAAATGAATATCCGATAAAGGCTGTACAAAGAAAACAAAGGATTTCCATGAAGGTGGCGTGAAGCGATGAATAAAGGTATTCAGTTTAGTATTGAAACCGGCAATGGGTGTGCCCTCGGGCAGTAACACATAGTTGTAATAGGAGTTAAAAGCCCATGAGTTAGCATGCCTATCCGTTTTCTCTATTCGGCTGAAAGAGATGATGTAGTTACTGAACAAGTGGGTCTGTGTGGGGAAATCCTGATAGACACCATTTACTATAAATGCCTCCTCTCCCACCATAATCAATTCACCCATTGGACTCCGATCGCCAAATAACTTTTTCGCACCAGACTCGCTCAGCAGAATACGGTTACCACTCAGCAGCAGCTTACCCGGTTTGTTTTTGAAAGTGACGGAGAAAATTGAAAAGAAGGAACTGTCTACCGCCATGATCTTATCCGGCTGTGCTTCTTCATTTCCTGCGCTGATGTTTTCATGGATAAAATCAACCCTGGTAGCGGCTTCTACTTCCGGAAAATTTCTTTTGATCTCTGGCGCTAATACGCCGGATGTCAAAGCACTATAGCTCCACTTCTCTCCTTCTACCTGCTTATTCACCACCCGGTAGATGCGCTCCGCCTTTTCGTGATGCGTATCGTATTGATATTGATCAAATACAAAAAGACCAATGACCAGGCTGCAGGCGATCCCCACGGACAGGCCAAGTACATTGAGCACGGTAAACTGAATATTGTTTTTAAGATTGCGTAGCGCGATGAGCAAGTAGTTTCTGATCATTGAGGTAGAAATGTTGATGGTCGCGTTTCTCTTTCCAGTTAGTATGCCAATCAAAAATACCCTTTCTATTGGGTAGTAAGACAGGTTGGGTGTCGCTGCTTTACGAAAAGTGTCCATTCATAGAAAAAAGGGCTGACCATTTTTGGGCACTTACTACAATGCCCGCACACCTTGTAATCAAACGGTATGTCATTTTACTGACCGTATAAAAGCTATTTGATGATGTGGTCGGTTTTGATATTTTGCTGCCTTCTAAATCCAAACCATGCTGAAACTGAGAATTGCGCTGCTGATTATTATCTTCTCGTACGGAATAGTAAATGCACAGGATTACCGCTGGCAACAGCGTGTGGAGTACAGTATGAATGTGCGCCTTGATACCAAAACCCATAAAGTGGCGGGTGACCAGAAGCTGGTGTACTACAACAACTCTCCCGATACATTAACGAAAGTGTATTACCATTTGTACTTCAATGCCTTCCAACCGGGAAGTATGATGGATGTTCGTTCACACAATCTGCCTGATCCTGACCGCAGAGTGGGCGATCGGATCTCCAAATTGAAAGAAGATGAAATCGGGTATCAGCACATTCAATCGTTGAAACAGGATGGAAAAGACATCTCCTACCATATTGATGGCACCGTCATGGAAGTGATTTTGTCCAAGCCATTATTACCAAAAGCCAAAACCACATTCGATCTGAAGTTCGAAGCGCAGGTACCGGTGCAGATTCGCAGGTCAGGTCGCAACAACAAGGAAGGCATTGCTTACTCCATGACGCAATGGTATCCTAAACTGGCGGAATACGATTTTCAGGGATGGCATGCCTACCCGTACGTAGCACGTGAATTTCATGGCGTATGGGGCGATTTCGATGTGAAGATTACCCTCGATCCTTCTTATGTGATTGGTGGTACCGGCAAGCTTCAAAATCCGGAGCTGATCGGCCACGGTTATGAGAAGGCAGGAACCGCAGTAAAGAAATCAGAAGGTGAACTGACCTGGCATTTCAACGCGAAGAATGTAATTGACTTTGCCTGGGCGGCCGATCCGGACTATGCGCATGATCGTGTACAGGTGCCGAACGGTCCTGAACTCCATTTTTTCTATCAGAACAATGAGAAGACCGCTGACACCTGGAAAAAAATGGAAGCGTCAGCCGTGAAGCATTTTCAGTTTATGAATGAAACTTTTGGCCGGTACCCTTTCGATACCTATTCGATCATTCAGGGTGGCGATGGTGGTATGGAGTACCCGATGTGCACACTCATCATGGGTGAAGGCACATTGAATGCATTGATCGGAGTAATGGCACATGAGGCATCGCATAGCTGGTACCAGATGGCACTGGCTTCCAATGAGTCATTATATGCCTGGATGGATGAAGGATTTACCGATTTCAGCAGCGAAGAATCGCTCAATGCAATGGCCGGAATGGCCAATACCCATCTAGGTAGTTACCAAAGCTATTTTGCCCTGGTGGCCAGTGGATTACAAGAGCCAGCCAGTCAGCACTCGGATCATTTCAATACCAACAGGGCGTACAGCACTGCCGCCTACAGCATAGGGGCCGTGTTTGCTCACCAGCTGAAATACCTGATCGGCACCGAGAATTTCTACAAGGGTATGAAGAAATACTATAACACCTGGAAGTTCAGACACCCTGAGCCAAACGATTTTATCCGCGTCATGGAGAAGACATCGGGCCTGCAACTGCACTGGTACCTGCGCTACTTCATCTACACCACCAAACGAATCGATTACGGAATCAGCGATATCATAGAAAGTGATGAGAGTACTTTTGCCACCCTTCAACGTATTGGTGAGATGCCCATGCCAATTGACCTGGTGGTAACGTACAAAGACGGCAGTAAAGAATTATTCTATATCAGCATGAATGAGCTGATGGGAAATAAACCGGTGGAAGATCTGACCATGAAACGTACCGAGCTCGATGAATGGCCATGGGTAAATCCAAGTTACACTTTAAAAATAGCTCGCAAAGCCTCTGATATAGAGAGCCTTGAAATAGATCCTTCTCTTCGTATGGCAGATATCAACCGGAAGAATAACAAGGTAACGATAGCAGAGAAGACCTTGCCGTACAAAAACCCTACCCGATAAGTAGAATTAGTCGCATTTTGAGAACGATTAATCGGTGAACGGTTGTGAATAACTATTAACGGAGAAACTGATGGTGATTTCATCTTTTTCATTAACATTGCTTTATGGAACGGAAAGCCGAAGTTCAAAAGACCATTTATGACAATGCCAAGAGTCATTTTCTTGGTAATTTCCCTGATTCACTCCCTATCGAGCAAGCCTATGTGCATATAGGTATGTACCTCGGATGGATCATCGATTCAGACCTGTATTCAGAATATTTTGAAGATGAAGCGGCCGGCCAGATTTTCCGTTTCAAACGCAGAGAAATTTCCTGTACCATTCTCAGTGAAATATGGGATGGCTACCTGGGCTTTGAATTGTTCAGCCGCAATGGCAACATGTTCACCTACTACTACTATGGTGGTGGCCTTTACCATGCCGACTATAATGAGATATTGGTGAAAGCATTGCCTTCCATTTATCACGTTACCGACAGCTGGGAAAACTATGAAAAACTGAAAGCCCGTATGGACATGCGCTTTCAGGATTGGAGAAAACTTACTGGAAACTGATCCGTTATTTGATCAGTTTACCAGCTTTATCGATGGTGAGCAGCTTGTTCTCTCCTGTACCTGTCGTTACTTTTACCGACAAATCTCCTGCATCTGCGTTGTAGATGATTTCGGTGGGCAATAAATCAAACTGGTAATTCATATTCCACACCATGCCTGTCTTGGCAATTTTAGCGACCGTCACCGGGAATTTATCCTTGATTTTAGACTCGGAATAGAAGCAGACAAAATACACCTGCTTTTTACCATCCGTAGCTGACAAGCCCTTGATCACCGGAAGGTTTCGTTTTTTAAAGCCGTTCTTATCCACGGCAAAGCTTACTTTGATATCAGGTATACGCGAAGGAGTGATCCGATAGAAGTATCCGGTGGCGAGTGAATCGATATAGCTTAAACCGGCAGTGTATTCCTCCTCTACTAAAATGATTGGCTTGAACCTGCTTTCACGAACCACCGGTGTTACAATAGGAATAGAATCATTGGCTACCACAAGCCACTTAAAAGCCTCGGTACGCTTCGTTAGCTCTTTGTCCTTGCGCAGCTTCTCCCGCTCGGCAAACTCCCTTGTGGTGCTTGCCAGGCTCTTTAAAACAGCCGTAGTACCGTAGGAGGAGTTAACAAAGTATTCGTAGTCTTCCGCTTCCTTATCCAGGTTGCGGTCGGCCAGCAAGGTAGACAGGCTATCCAGCTTTCGCAGTGCCGTCATTTCTCTTTTGGAGTTGTTCAGCTTCAGGCGTACGTCTGCCGAATCCTTGTACGCTTTGTTATGAATCAACTCTGAGGCATACTCCAGTTCTGCCATCTTCATCTCAAACAGCAGAATAGGCATCGGCTTGGGATCGTATCGCTTTAGTTGATCGAACCTGAGCCGGGCGCTGAGCGAAGCCAGTTCCGAATTAATCGCTACAGAGTCTTTCTTTATTTTCTCCCTTAATTTATTGATCTCCACATCGTAGGTCACCAGGTTTTCCCGTAAAGGTTTAATGTCTTTATTAATTGCCTCGGTAGCTCCCTGTACCCATTTTTTATAATCCCAGAGGCGTACATCATCCACCATAAAGTTGGCTACCACCAGACCATCTTTGTCATATACCCTGATTTCCTGCAGATTGGCGCTTTGGTTGTACCCTGTTTTACCTAACGTTTGCGATATGGCTTTGTAGGTAGAAAAGGCCGCCATACTGGAGTCAAAAGCATCAATGATACGGTTTAACTCCTTCACCTGCTCATCGTTGGTGCGAAGGTAGAATTGCTTTTCGGAAGGATATCGGTTCACGATGGCCTTATAGCGCTCCACGGATTTTTGATACAGCACTTCCGATTGATGAAGTGAAGCATTCAGCTGGCTTACCTTTTCCTTACGCTCTTTCAGGGCTTGCTGTCTCTTTTCCAGATCGAGCTGTACATCAGAAAGCTTTACGCCAAATTCACCTGTCCTTAAATCTCTTCGGTTATACATCTGGTAGTACTCATCGTTTCGCTTCAGCTCTTTTTCGGTAATCCCCTTCACGGCCAGGCCATAGAAGTACACCGCTGAGTCCGCATCCAGAATAAGCTGGTCGGCCTGTTTCAAAACATCCATTTTAGCCGACTTATCCTGATAGATGATCCCCATGTACAGGTAAGCATTGGGATTGTCTGTATTTTCTTTCAGGTAGCGTTTAAGGTAATGCTCGGCCTGATCATATTGTTTTTGCGAAAGCAGGATAAATAAATCTTTGTACTTTACTTTTTGAGAGAAGCTTGGAAAGCAAATACCTAAAGCGAGGGCCAGAGCGAGAAAACTACTTTTATTCATTTTTAACGAAACAATTGTACGAATTTATCAAAATAATGAGATTTGAACGAATTTACCTTGTCAACAACTAAGCCAAAGTTCAGTGAAGATCATTACCTACCTTAAAGAAGGAATCAAAACGCTGACCTTGGTATGCGTTATCATCGTGGTTCTTAAATTCACCGGGCTGCTCAGCAGTGTTTCCTACGTGGCGCAATCTGCCGTGCTTAAAACCGGTCTGATGGATGCCCCTGATAAAGAGGAAGTAACCGATGAAGCATTCGACTACAGCTTCACATTCAAAGACCTGGAAGGCAATCGGTTCAGCGCAGAGCAATACAAAGGGAAAGTACTTTTTATCAATGTGTGGGCCACCTGGTGCGGGCCGTGCCGTGCGGAAATGAAAGGCATACAAAAACTGTATGACAAAATGGATCATAACCAGATTCAGTTCATCATGCTGTCGGTGGACAAAGACGGAAGCAGAGATAAAGTTGTCAGCTACCTCAAAGACAAAGGCTTTACCTTCCCGGCTTTTATGCCTTCCGGCTACCTTACCAGCCAGCTGAACGTGCCTGGCATCCCTACTACCTTTGTGATTTCCAAAGATGGAAAGATCGTAGCCAAAGAAGTGGGGATGAGGGATTACGACACCAGTAAATTCAAAAAACTACTTGACAAACTCATCGCCGAATAATCCAACCCTCTCATGAACAACAGCCTCTTTCGCCTCGAAAAAAAAACAGCAGTAGTAACCGGAGGAGGAAGCGGCATAGGCCGGGCCGTGGCCGAACTATTTGCCTCGCAAGGTGCAACGGTAGCCATCATTGAATTAAATCAGTCTGCAGCCGATGACGTAGCGGAAGGAATCACGGCAGCCGGATACAACGCGGAGGCGCTGGCGTGTAATGTGACGCTCCAAAATGAGATGATCAATGCTTTCAATGGCATTGCCGAAAGGCATGGAGGCATTGATATACTTGTGAACTGTGCCGGTATTGCCCACATTGGAAAACTGGATACTACCTCAGAGCAGGACTTTGACAAAGTCTATAACGTAAATGTAAAGGGCACCTATAATAGTATGCTGGCTGCCATTGCTCACATGAAGAAAAAGCAGAAAGGGGCTATTCTCAATCTGGCCTCGATTGCTTCTTCTGTCGGCCTGCCCGACCGTTTTGCCTATTCCATGAGTAAGGGTGCCGTGGTAACGATGACCCTGTCGGTAGCAAGGGATTATATCAAGGAAGGTATTCGTTGCAACTGCATCTCTCCCGCCCGGGTGCATACTCCTTTTGTAGATGGCTTCCTTAAGCGAACTATCCCGGCCAGGAAGAAGCGATGTTTGATAAACTATCAAAGACACAACCCATCGGCCGAATGGCACAACCAAAAGAGATTGCCCAGCTGGCATTGTATCTCTGTTCCGAGGAAGCCTCTTTCATTACCGGGACCGACTACCCGATCGATGGAGGATTCATCCGTTTAAATAATTAACTACATTATTCCGGATTTCGAATTCAAAATTCGTCATTCCATTCGTAACTCGTACAACTAAAAATTTAAATTCACTATGAAGCTCTTTCGATTTGGCGAACCTGGAATAGAAAAACCAGGTGTCCTTTGGAACAATAAAAAACTGGATGCCTCTTCGTTCGGGGAAGATTATAACGAAGCATTTTTTGAACACGAAGGCATTAGTCGCCTGAAGAAATGGGTGGAGGCCAATCATCACCACCTGCCGGTAGTTGATGATCGCCTGCGCTTTGCCTCATGTGTGCAACGTCCCTCCAAAATTATCTGTATCGGGTTGAACTATTCCGATCACGCCAAAGAAACGGGTGCTACCCTTCCGACTGAACCTATTCTCTTTTTCAAATCAACCACTGCCCTATCCGGCCCCAACGATAACGTAGTGATTCCTAAAAACAGTGTGAAGACGGACTGGGAAGTAGAGCTGGCTTTTGTTATCGGGAAGAAAGCAACGTACGTGGATGAAAAAGAGGCGCTGAATTATGTAGCTGGATACTGTATTCATAATGATTACAGCGAGCGTGAGTTTCAGCTTGAGCGCGGTGGCCAATGGGTGAAAGGAAAGAGCTGTGATACCTTTGCTCCGATGGGGCCCTATCTACTTACGCCCGATGAAGTGAAGGACGTCGATAACCTGCGACTATGGCTGAAGCTTAACGGCAAAATGGTGCAGGATGGAACCACCGCGAATATGGTATTCAAAACGCCATTTCTCATCCACTACATCAGCCAGTTCATGACCTTACTTCCCGGAGATGTAATTACCACAGGTACACCTGCCGGAGTGGGGTTGGGAATGAAACCTCCTTTCTATCTGAAACCCGGTGATGTCGTTGAACTCGGTATTGACGGAATGGGTGAGCAGAAGCAGAATGTGGTGGCGTGGTCTTAGCTCGATGGGAAAGTGCAATCTGTTTTCATCAGTGAATGCTTCGCCTGATGGTTTCCGGTAGGTACTGGTACTAAAAGAAAATCGTACGATTCATTTAACGAATTGCTGGAATGAAAAATCAGGATGATGAAGTGCGATTTCATTCTCCGCGGACTGGCGTTGTGCCTCTTTGGCGTAGGTAAACATTTTTTGCTCGTAGTCACTGATGGCCGCATCAATGGTTTCAAATTGGCCATTCGTTAAGTTGTCGGATAACGTTAATGCATCCACCAATCCGGTATTTACACCTTGTCCCGCAAAAGGTGGCATGAGGTGAGCGGCATCTCCGATCAGCGTAATAGGTAAAGGGCGGTCTTCTTTCCATGCTTTGTTCAACGGCAATTTTCTTGTGGGCAACCCCACAAAGAATGACGTAGCCGGGAATAATTGCTGATAGCATTCATGCCAATGAGCGAAGCGACTGGAAAGGAATGCTACAATGCGCTCTGTGTCATGAAAGTTTGGCCCGCTACTTTGATTCCAATCTTCCGGCATTTTAAAAATGATACCGTAGGTTAATATACCATTGTTGTAGGGATTGGCCACCAATAAATTACCCTGATAGGCCGCCATTAATCGGTTGCCGTTACATAACTGACAGAAGTCCCTACATCTTGTTTCGGCCTGAGGTACATCTCCCTGCAGGATATACGTGCCGGTATCCTCCACTTCGGTATCGGTCACGTACTTTCTTAGTGTGGACATACCACCGCTGGCTCCTATCACCACATCAGCCATGGCATCCGGCTTGTTATCGAAATGCAACCGCCACTGGCCATGGTGCTCTTCCAGGCTTGTGAATTTACGATCCCAAACTACGGTATCACTTGCTAAATTAGCCAGCAACAACGTTCTCAGGTCGTTTCTGTTTATTTCAGGATGATCATAGAGCGGTGCTTTGACAGAGAGTACATGGCCTTGCGCATCGGCCATGGTTATTCCCATCGGCAGTGCTTTCGCATAGTACGCTTCCAGCAACCCTGCCCTTTGCAGTGCATCCTGCCCTGAACCTTTATGAAGGTCGAGTGTACCTCCCCAGATTCGGGTGTGGGCGTCTTGATCTCTTTCATAAACGGTTACCTGTACTCCGGTTTGCTGGAGTAATCTCGCCATCGTAAGGCCTACGGGTCCTGCGCCTATGATGGCTACTTTCTTATTTGTTAATAACATACACTTGCATCGTTAAATTGATGATGCAAATTTGAAGGCCCGGCAAGAAATGGAATAGTAAAAATCAGCCGTTTTGAGAAGGAAGCTTTTGAATGGCGGTCATGTCAATAAAAAGATCATCCTCGTTTTTGTTCAGCTTCTTTGGCGTAACACCAGCGTACTTCTTCACTTCTTTAATGAAATGATTCTGATCCGTAAAGTTTCGTTCCGGAGAAAATTTTCCTTCGCTGATGTGTCTGAGCGAAGCTCCAAACCGAAGAATACTGCAATACGTCTTCAGGGCAATACCAAACTGCTGATGGAAGTAGCGATTGATTTGCCTGCTGCTCCAATATACTTTTTCAGAAAGCTCCTTCACCGTCATGGAACCATTTGTAGTATAGATAAAATCAAACAACTTCTTTTTCCGGCTATCGATGTCATGAGGAGAAATCGCTCTTATTTTTTGCGTTGCCTTACGGCAAAAACTTTTCAGATGGTTCAGATCACGTTCATCAAACTGCCAGAACTCATCCGTGATACTTCTTTCTTTATTCAACACATCGTTGATGGAATGACCAAAAAGGTATTCTACCGCCAGCAATTTAAACCCAATAGAAAACACTTTGGTATCCGTCTTGATGGTTACCTGACTTGGCCGGGTATCAATTCCGCGCATCACGATTGCCCACTTTCCGGGATGCGTCTGCATCAAAATCAGATCTACCATTCCGTTCGGTAATACGGTTGACGGAACATCTTTTCCTGATGCATTTTCCACCATCCAGAAGCTGTGAACAAAATGCGCGATGGAAGGATCGGGCAAAGCAGATGTGATCGTTAACTTCATCGAGTACTCCTTCCCTCCTGGAACTAGTTATTCTGCTTTAATTACTTCACTCACCTGAATAGTCGGTTGAATGTTAGTGTAATTGGGAACATCAGCGCCAAGCTGCTTGGAGTGAGTACCCATTGCTCTCTGAAAGGAGGCCATGTCATCGAAGTAAAAGTATCCGATCGCCAGATAAGGAACAGACTCTCCGGGTCTTCCGCTGGCAAGTCCTTTATCTATCGACATCGCCTTTAAATCTTTGCAGAACAGACTTGCTGCCAGGGGCATGTGCCTGGTCGCATAATAATCCATATCAAATGTTTTGCCTTCCGCATTGGGATACAAGATGGCCACCTTGATCATACCCTTTTTGATTTTGGTGCCGTCAGCGGTTTTATTTTGTGCACCAATAAATAACAGGCTGAAGGCCATGAGCAATACGCTGATTTTTGTTTTCATGATCAGGTGATTAGGATGTTATCGTAATGGGTTATACTGAACAGTGAATTTACTTTTTTTAGTGACACTTTAAACACACTTCAACTGGAATTATTCATCAAGCTGCTCCGTAATGAAGATCGGATAGCATTGTTCAAGCGGTGCTATTCAAGTTTGAGATCGTAGGATTACGTTAGGTTGAGTGACCCCAACACCTCTACTCCGTATGCTTTTGCTGGATTACATCGGAAAATAGTTTTATGATCCCGCTAGGAACGGAATAATGAATATATCTTGGTAATTATCAGTCGATTAAAAACCTAACAATGACCGGGGCTCCAACATTTTCTATTGAGTTAATTACCTATTTAAAGAACGATTTCTTACTTATAAAGATAGCATATAGAAGGTCATCTTCCTTCAAAAAAGCCCAAATAAAATGGCCTCATAAGCCAATTCAGCGCGTACAGCATTTTTCCGCAAAAAATTGAACTTGTACAGCATTTTTCCGTTATTTGTATAAGAACAAACAAAAGTGACTATGCCAACCAAAGAA
>JAHEZH010000286.1 GCA_023251155.1 Flammeovirgaceae bacterium
ATGCTTTTGGTCAGCAGCGATGTCAATGACCTGCTCGCTCAGATGAAAACGTATATCGCTCCGCAAGTGGGCAAATGGATAACGAAAGAAACAGTTTAATCCGTTCCTTGCGTAAATAGCGTTACTCGTCATTTTTTTTGATCGTCCTTTCAGTTACATTTCCCTGATTTTAGTATTCACCATTTTCAACTTTTCCTGAGTACTGGCTCAGCATAACGTGAAAGATGGATTTTAGTGTGGAGGAATGTTTCGTAAAAGAGATGCGCGTAGTCACAATCTTCTTTCTTTCCATCATCAGTGCATTCAGCTATGCGCAAAATTACCAGTTTAAAAACTACACCCTCGATAACGGGCTGCCTACGGAAATCATCAAATCCATTTCGCAAGACAGCTCCGGCTATTTTTGGGCTGCTACCGATGAGGGCCTGGTGAAATTTGACGGAATCCAGTTTACGTGCTATCGCGAAGCGCTCCGAAGTCAGTATGCTAAAGGCCTGCTTCAAACCACCAGTGGCCGGTTACTTCTGTTTGGTGATCTTGATTTGCTTGAAATCAAAAACCAGATTGACACGGTTCAATTCGTTACACTCCTCAAAGGTGCCCGAAATGTCGCTGACTCTACATTGTGGTATCCCAAGGCGGTATATGAAGACATCCATCATGATTTATGGATCAGTGAACCACAATCCATCACACTACTGCGCGATGGAGAAATGCATCGCTATGCCTTTGCCGACAAAGATCGTTCACCTCAATTTCTCAGATCATTCACCTGCTTTGAAGATCGCAAAGGAAACCTGTTCACCACGTCGATCATGGGCGATGTCTTTGTATTCTCAAGGGAGCACAATCGTTTTGAAGATTACCCACTCGATTTTAAAAGCCAGGTGTGGGATGTAAAGATCGTTGAGGACGAAATTTATATCGGAACAAGTGATGGCCTGTATGTCGCTCAGCTTTTGTCTGAAGGTGGCTTTACCGCACCGGTATTAAAACAACAGATCCGCAACATTTCCTATCTGAAGCCATTACGTGGAAACCGTTTATTTATAGGTACTACAGCGGTTACTCATTACCTCCTGCACCTTAACGAGAGCAGGCTGGAACAATTTCCCTTTTCCATCAACAATGTCAACCACGCCTACCTCAGCAGAGAGAATGACTTATGGCTTTCGTCCAATGAAGGCCTGGTGATGGCACAGGAAAACCTGATCAAAGATATCTCCGGCAACATTGGTTTTATTGAAGCTATTGCAGTGGATGCTAAAAACGAGGAAGTTTATTTCGCCAATATGCTCAACCTGTATAAATTGAAGATTGGCAGTGAAACACCCAAAGTAATACTACCTCAACCCGACGGCTATTATCAGGATTTGAAAATAGCGCATGGCGGACTTTGGATCGCCAATGGTTTTTCCGTCATGTTCTTTCAGGATAATATCATCAAAAAGCAATTCAACTTTGAAAAAGAAGGTCGATTTGTAACTGATCTTTTTCTCGATTCAAAAAAGAAAATATGGTTCAGTCAGCATAATCAACATTATGCCATGTTTATCGATTCCTCTTTCCAGCTAAGAAGAATACGCGTACCGATACAACCCGGTAATAACATCAACCTGATACGTGAAGGTACGGATGGCATGTACGTGGGCTCTTCCGGCACTCGTAGTTATTTGTTTTTTAAATCACTAAAAGATTCTGTTTTCAGAAACATCAGTTTACCGGTCAACTTTAAAACTACAGGCGATTTTAATGTAACCGATCTCGCCTTTGCCGATGGAGTAGTCTGGATGGCGACCACGGAGGGACTGATCCGTTACGATCACCAGACTGTAGAACAGGTGGAACTGGGTGAAGCATTAACCGGACTACCTGCAAAGACCATAGAACCCTACGACAAAAATTCATTACTCTTTGCTACCGCAAAGGGCCTGGTGCGGTATGATTTCACCTCCCAGGAATACTGGCTCTATGATGAAAGTACAGGAATGAACTCCAATACAGTTACTACGCGAGGTTTATATATTGATCCTCTCAAACGTGTCTGGATCGGCACTTCGAAAGGCTTGTGTTATACTGAAAATTCGCTGGTTCGGAAACAGCCTACTGCCCTTCCCCATATTATTTCGCTTCAGGTAAATGGAGCACCACTTCCCTTCACCCAGTCCCCTCCTATCCCTTACGGGAGTTTTTTATCCTTCGCCATATCGTCTATCACCTTTCCCGAAAACAAAGTAACGGTACACTATCGAATGGATGATCAGGAAACCTGGAAGACCATTTCTTCCAGCAACCTGACGCTTTCCGAATTAAAATCGGGAAATCATCGCATTGAAATGCGTGCTAAAAAAGTAGGCGGATTTGACTGGAGCCCTGTGGTTCATTATCAGTTTAAAATAATGCCCCCCTTCTGGCAGCAAAGCTGGTTTTTTGTGTTGTGTTTTCTGGCCGTAATGCTCATCGTATTCCTTTCCATTGCCGTCACCAACATCCGCAGTAATAAAAGAAGAATTTCACTGGAACGAAAGATAGAAGAACGCACACAACAGCTTAAACTCAGCAATGAAGAACTCTCGCAGCGAAACAACGAACTGGATCGGTTTGTGTATTCCGCATCACATGATCTGAGCGCACCTTTAAAATCAATATTAGGTTTGATTGCAGTGGCACGCATGGATAATCTGACGGCACAGACAGGCCAGTATTTAAACATGATGGAAAGCAGTGTGCGCAAGCTGGAGTCTTTTATCAATGATGTGGTGAATTACTCGCGCAATGCACGACTGGAAGTCAATTATCAACTCATTCCATTCAACGATTTCATTCAATCCATCTGGAGCGTGTATCAATACATGCCTCAATCGAAGAAAATACGATTAGAAATCCGTAACGAATTGAAAGCAGAACTCTACTCCGATGAAGTACGGTTGAAGATCATCTTCAACAACCTCATCTCTAATGGAATCAAGTTCCATTTATCAGAAAAACGGGAAGATGCCTACATTATCATTACGGCAAGAGAAACCGCTACTACGATCCTGTTCGTGATCGAAGACAACGGACAAGGTATTGCAGAAGAGTGGAAGCCCCGCATCTTTGACATGTTCTTCCGCGCTACGCAAAACACACCGGGCTCCGGGCTGGGACTCTATATATTGAAAGAGACGATCTTAAAGATGGATGGTACGGTCGCCGTGGACAGTACTCTTGGAGCAGGCACTACGTTTACCATTCATTTTCCTAAAAAAACGGAAGCCACAAAATCGAAACAGTAATCAGCAAAACACAGTAGTGAATTCAAAGCGGCTCCCATCAAACAAGCCTTTGTCGCTCAGCTTAAGATGAGGTATGACCAGCAAACCCATGAAGGACAAGGTCATATACGGGCTAGCCAGTTGACTGCCCATGCGCTTTGCCATGGCATCAATCGCTTTATAATGCCTGGCTATTTCATAACCATCACCAGTGGACATGATCCCCGCTACCGGTAGTGGTATAACGGCTTCCTCCTCTCCCTCCACGGCAGATACTCCTCCCTTTTCTTTTATGATCAGATTGACTGCTCTTGCAATGGATTCGTCATCGGCACCAACAGCCAGTATGTTATGAGAATCGTGACCTACGGATGAAGCAATAGCACCACGCTTGAATCCAAAGTTTTTTATAAATCCTGTTGCCGGTGGTTCTTGTGAATAACGATTGATCACCACCATCTTCAGCAGGTCTCGTTCGGTATCTGCTACAGCGTATCCACCATCGCATTTTGGTTCACAGAAAAGCTCATGTGTGATAAGCTGGCCATCCAGTGCCTCAATCACACGCAGGCGATCGCCTTTTAGTTTAACCGCAATATCATCGGTTTTAATGGCGTTGGTTTTAAAATGATTGATGACCTCATTGTGTACAGGGGCAATGCATGTCTTTCCATTTTCAGCAACCAGCTGGCCGTTAATATAGGTTTGCTTAATACTAAAATCGGTGAGGTTATTCACTACAATAAAATCGGCAGGGTCGCCTTGCCTTAAACGCCCCACTTTCAAATGGTAATGATCGGCTGGATTGATACACGCTGCCTGCAACACCTTAAACAAATCGATACCCTTTGCCAGTGCCCGCTTTACCAACAGGTTGATATGTCCATCCTCCAGGCTATCCGGATGCTTGTCATCGGAACAAAACATGATCCGCTCCGGATATTCATGCAGCAGACCGATGAGTGCCTCGAAGTTTTTGGCGGCACTGCCTTCGCGAATCAATACTTTCATTCCGAAGTTTAGTTTATCACGGGCTTCTTCTTCGGTGAAACATTCATGATCCGTACTCATGCCGGCTTGTATATAGGTGTTTGCCTGCTCCCCTCTCAGCCCCGGAGCGTGACCATCGATTACCTTGTTGTATTTCTTTGCCAGTGCAATCTTAGCCATGACGAGCGGATCGCCATTGAGTACACCCGGCCAGTTCATCATCTCTGCCAGATAGGTAATCTCCTCCAGCTTCAGTAGCGCTTCCACTGCATCTGCATCGATCTCTGCTCCTGCTGTTTCGAAAGGAGTAGCGGGTACACAACTGGGAGCACCAAAGTAAAATTTGAAAGGCACTTTTCTGCCATTGGCAATCATATAGTGAACCCCCTCAACACCCAGCACATTTCCGATCTCATGCGGATCGGAAACTGTAGCTACCGTGCCATGCACCACGGCCATACGGGCAAACTCCGAAGGCACCAGCATTGAACTTTCAATATGTACGTGAGAATCGATCAATCCCGGAAGCAGGTACTGATCCTCCACGTCCTCCTTTTCAACAATGCGCTTGATTTCCCCCTGCTCTACTTCTACTTCACCTTTATAGATACGTTTGTTTTCAATATCAATGATATGCCCGGAAACTT
>JAHEZH010000169.1 GCA_023251155.1 Flammeovirgaceae bacterium
TTGTGTACTTCCATGTTTTCCAGGATCTCAAGCAATGGTTTGCCGGTGTACCAGGGCATCTGTGAAGAAAGTGTGGTAATGTTCTCCCCATGCAATGAGCTGACAGGTACAAATTCAATTTCCTGCTGCGGAAAACGGATCTGATCCGCAAACGCATTGAACTCGTTGACCAGTTCATTGAAACGGTCCTTGCTATAATCGGCCAGATCCATTTTGTTAATACACACCACTACTTTGGGAATGCGTAAAAGGTTAGCGATGTAATAATGACGGTGCGTTTGTTCAGAGATACCGTGGCGCACATCCACCAATATGACCGATACTTCTGCTTTCGATGCACCGGTGATCATGTTGCGGGTGTACTCTACGTGCCCGGGTGAATCGGCAATGATGAACTTGCGCTTGGGGGTCTGGAAATAAATGTGAGCGACATCAATGGTAATGCCTTGTTCGCGTTCGGCAATCAGTCCATCGGTAAGTAAAGACAAATCCAGGAAGGCAATTCCTTTGCGCTGACTGGCGCGTTCGATGGCTTCCAGCTTATCCGTAGTGATTGAGTTGGTCTCATAAAGCAGTCGCCCGATGAGGGTACTCTTTCCATCATCCACACTTCCTGCTGTTGCTATTCGTAATACTTCCATGTTTCTTAATTAAAATCAGTCACTGTCATAATTGCCCCTCGGTCTGTCCCCCGACAGATCGAAATAGTTATCTGTGCTTTACGAATGGTCTGTGAAGACACAGACCATGGTGTTTTGGATCATTAAAAATAACCATTCACCTTGCGCATCTCCATCGCAGCTTCGGCACGCTTGTCATCCAGACGAGTGCCGCGCTCGGATAAAGTGGCACTCAGAATTTCATCAATGATCTGATCAATCGTTGATGCATCCGAGGCCAATGCTGCCGTACATGACATGTCACCAACCGTACGGAAGCGTACGGTTTTCTCTTCAATGGTTTCCTCTGCATCACGATAGATAAAATCAGACACGGGCCACAGCACGCCTTCGCGCTGAATGATATGGCGCTGGTGGGCAAAGTAAACAGAAGGGATAGCTAACTCTTCTTCCCGAATGTAATTCCATACATCAAGCTCTGTCCAGTTGGAGATAGGGAAGACCCTCACATTTTCTCCTGGCTTTATTCTTCCGTTGAGGTAATCAAATAATTCGGGGCGCTGACTTTTAGCATCCCATTGTCCGAACTCATCCCGTACGGAGAATATTCTTTCTTTCGCACGTGCCTTTTCTTCATCTCTGCGGGCTCCGCCAATACACGCATCAAACTTATTCTCTTCAATGGTTCTAAGCAGCGTAGCCGTTTGTAGTCCGTTACGACTGGCAAACTTCCCTTTCTCTTCGGATACCCGCTTTGCATCGATATCGTCTTGCACATACCCCACAATCAAATCAAGGCCGGTTTTTTTCACCAGTTCATCACGAAATTCAATGGTCTCAGGGAAATTATGCCCGGTATCGATGTGCACGAGCGGAAATGGAATCTTGCCCGGATAAAATGCTTTTTGAGCAAGCCGCACTACGGTGATGGAATCCTTACCACCCGAAAATAAAATGGCAGGCTTCTCAAATTGAGCTGCTGCTTCTCTCAGAATATAAATGGCTTCATCCTCCAGTTCTCTCGGAAACGCCTTTCTGTCTATTGCCATATCAGTTCACTACTTTCTTTTTTGTTTCATGCAGGCCACACTCTTTGGCCGAACTTTCCCATGACCATCGGCCAGCCCGGAAATCTTCACCCGGTACAATAGCGCGTGTACAAGGAGCACATCCGATGCTGGGATACCCTTTTTTGTGCAGCGTATTTACGGGTACCTTATGCTGTTCTACGAACTGAAGAGACTCTTCCCAGGTCCAGTTCAACAGTGGATTGTACTTGATAACCTTGTGTTGCTCATCCCATTCCAGCAATGGCATTTGCCCGCGATTGCCCGATTGATCAGCACGGATACCCGTCACCCAGATTTCGGCTCCGGCAAGCGCACGCTTTAATGGTTCTACTTTTCGGATAAAGCAGCATTCTTTTCTGTTTTCTACCGATTCGTAAAAACTATTCGGCCCTTTTTCTTCTACCAGTTTCTCTACCGCCGTAGTCTGGGGGTAGTAAATTTTGACTGGAACCTTGTACCTGGTGCGTGTCAACGCCAACAGGTCATACGACTCCTGAAAGAGCCTTCCGGTATCCAACGTGAAGATTTCAATACTAAGTGATTGCTTTCCTATAAAGTGGGTAATGATTTGATCTTCAACACCTAATGCAGAGGAGAAACGTGCCTTGCTACCGTACTGATTACTCAGGTATGCCAGTCCTTCTGCTGCGTTAAGGTCTTTCAGTATTTCCTCTAAACCGGATAGATCATCTCTGCTCAAGCTGCTCTTTTTTTAGACTACAAACATAGGGAATTACTTAAATCTATAAAATATATAGAGGTTATGTTGATTGAATGGATTTTGTCTTGCATATTTGCCGACTAATTTAGTAGACTATTATAAAACTGCTCTTTTTGGAAAATCAGGAATCTTCAGCCAAAGTGGCTACTACGCGGATCAATCCCATTTGGTACTACTTCCTCGTCCTCTTTCTTGTCATTATTGCTGTGGTAGTGATTTACAACTACCAGTTGGTCCTGGACGGCTCAAGTAAAATTGCCGAATATGTGGGTCCCGAGTTCTTCCTTTTTGTGCTGGGAGGATTTATAGCGCAGATGATTGACGGAGCGCTGGGGATGGCGTACGGAGTAAGCGCTTCCACGTTTTTGCTTTCATTCGGAGTTCCTCCAGCAGCGGCCAGTGCCAGTATTCATACCTCCGAGATCTTTACCAGTGGCGTGTCCGGATGGATGCATTTCCGCTTTCAGAATGTAAACAAGAAACTATTTAAAACCCTTTTGCTTCCGGGGGTAATTGGCGCAGCTGCAGGAGCGTACCTGCTTTCCAGCCTCGAGGAATACAATTATATCATCCGCCCGATAGTAGCGGTGTACACGTTCTCACTGGGATTTGTGATTATCCTCAAAGCCATCCGCAAGAACGGAGCCAAGCTGAAGACCAGTCGTATTCCATTGCTCGCTTCGTTTGGCGGGTTGATGGACTCGGTAGGCGGTGGTGGCTGGGGCCCGATTGTTTCTTCTACCCTGATTGCCGGAGGAAGAAGTCCACGCTACACCGTGGGTTCTGTTAATGCAGCGGAGTTCTTTGTCGCCTTATCCAGTTCCATTACCTTCTTTGCATTGATTGGCCTTAGCCATATTCAGGTGATTCTCGGATTGATTATCGGCGGGGTAATCGCGGCGCCAATCGCGGCTTCGATTACCACCAAGCTTCCGGTGAAGACCATGATGATCATTGTAGGTGTTACCGTTATGCTGGTGAGCTTACGGTTGATTTTCCTTGCCTTCCGGTAGAGCCGGTCAGCAAGGAAAATCGAAGTTCAATTCCATGGATGGATTCCTGAATCTCCGGGTTAAAATTCGAGACCTAACCGTGTCAGTTACTTGTCGGTAATAATCATGGGCGACTTTCCATCGGTGACAATCACTTTTGCATTGGGAGAAGTAACCAGGTCTTTTAATACCTGCACGCCATTCCACTTCACCAGCATCTCCGATAGACTTTCGGATACGGTTCGGTTGTAATTCTTTATTGCTTCTGCTTCAATCTGCATCCGTTCGGCTTCCTTCTTTTGTTTGGAGATGATGAACTCCATCTGCAATGATTCCTGTTCTGCCTTCAGCTTGTTTTCCACTGCCTGAAATATCTGCGGTGGCATGGTGATGCTTTTAAGGAGCACTGCATCAACAACAAATCCTTTGTCCGAAATGCCTGCTACCGTTTCATCGTAGATTTCTCTTTCAATTTTTTTGCGGTCAATGGCAAACAACTCCTTGGCGAGGTAGGAGGCACTGACGTGACGAACCACGGCTCTGAAATTACTTTCCACAATCACCTCCTGGTAGTTCATTCCATAATGAATGTAAACCTGTGACGCTTGCGATGGCTCCACATGGTAGAGCAGGGCAATTTCCGCTTTCACAGTAAGCCCTTCTTTGGTAGGAACATCCAGTGCATTAAATGCCTCTACCGTTCGGGTGTTGATTTTTTTAATGGTGGTCACAAAAGGGTTGAATACATAGGGCCCCTGCGAAAGTGAAGCACTCCGGATTTTACCCAGCGTCTGCTTGATACCGACTTCTCCGGGCCGCACAATCGCACATGATGAACATAGCAGCGCTGTAAGCCCCGCTAAAAGAATGGCTTTCTGTTTCATAAATTGAAATGATTTCGTTTTTGGACTAAGCAGAATAAATAGCCAAAAGGTGTAGGTCGTTATTTAGACCTACAGAGAAAACAAAGTCACTGATGGTGATGAAGCTTATTTCAGTTTTAATGCACTCAGCTTGATTTCGGTGAGCCTTCGTTTGGTGTCGAGCGAAAAATCACCGTTCATCATCCAGTCGTAATAGGCTGGTTCTTCTTTGAAAACGGTAAGAACAGCTTTGCCTTTATGCTTGCCAAAGTTAAATGTCGCTTCTCCTTTCTGATTGCGCACCATCCGGCCGGCCAGATCAACCAGGTCAGAAGCGGTAAGCTTGCTCAGGGCATCCACATCGTTTAAAATGGTACCTACTTTTTTACCCAGCCCATCTGTTACCTCCTGATTTTCATAACGCGCTACCTGGGCAAGTAATACTTCCATGGTGGCTTGTGTATCGGCTTCGGCAGAATGTGAATTGATCAGGTCTTTCTGGCAATAGAACTGATACGCAGCGGAGAGCGTACGTTTCTCCATCATGTGAAATATCTTCTGCGCATCAATGATCTTTTTGCGGCTGTAATCAAATTCCACATCGGCACGAAGAAACTCCTCCACCAGCATGGGCACATCAAACTTCAATACATTGAACCCTGCTATATCAGCGCCTTCAAAAAATCTGGCGTATTCTTTAGCTACTTCTTTGAAGGTGGGCTTGTCCTTTACATCTTCGTTGCTGATGCCATGTATGGCGGTGGACTCCGCCGGAATGGGGATAGTAGGGTTGATGATATGCCGTTTACGTATCTCTTCACCATTGGGCATTAACTTGATCACCGCAATTTCAAGAATGCGATCATGGGCAATATTTACTCCGGTAGTTTCGAGATCAAAAAAGCAGACAGGTATCTTTAAGTTCAGTTTCATTTTTGGGGAGTAGGACTACACCAGTGTTCCTTTGAAGGAAGAGATGGTTTGATAGAATTGTTCAGGAGTAACACCAATCTTCTTCAATGCTTCGAAGGCTGCGTTATAGTAAAGGAAGTTTTGCTTTCCGGAAAGCTGTACGGGAATTCTTTCTTTATGCGAATTTACCAGGTAATCTTTGCCTGTCTCTGAGGTACTTGCGTGTGCTTTGTAGGGAAAGTACTGTACGTCAGCACGTTCTTTATTACAAATCACCGAAGCCAGCTTGTCTGATTCGTTAAAGATCAGCATGCCCCCTTTGGGAGTGGTATCGGCAAACAAATCGTACTGACGAATAAAGTCGTTCTCATTGAAATTGGTCGTCTCCGGATTCCACGCAATATCTGTAAACACACCGATATGTTGCTTGTACTTAATGAATTGAGGCGTATGATATAATGTAGTGGAGGGGCTCTCACTTCCGTCTATCACGATTACGGGAGCGGTGCTCAGGTGCATTAAATAGTCGTTGCCCTGAGAGATCAGGTAGTCCACAGGGCGTTTCAATGCTTTCAGTACGTGTACGATCATTGCGGCTACAATGTCTCTTCCAAATGATCCGACCACCACCAGGCGCTGCTTGTCTAAGGCAAACTCGTAAATGTATTCGGGAACAGTGTATACTTTTAACCCCAGTTGCTGTGCTTTCACCAGCTCCGGATTATCCTTTTTCGTATGCCGGCCGAAGATGACGATGTCAATGGATTTATCAATGTGATCAGGAAACCATCCGGCCTTTTCGGGCAGCAGATTGCTGGTCAATAACTTAGATCGTGATGGATCAACAATCTCATCATCTGATCCGCTCACGGTGTGGCCCAACTGCTGTAAAGCAATCGCCACATTATGCATCAGGCTTCCACCTATACCAATGAAGTGAAACTTTTTCTTTGGTTCCATCCAATTCAATTAAAGCTTAAAGTAAACTAAAATGTTTGGTCTTAAAAAACCGCAAAGTGTCAGGAGGATGAGATAATCAATAGAAAATAAAGGATACATTACAGCACATGGAGTCATAGCATTTTTTTCAACTTTTAATTTAAAGCAGTCAAGAATTTATACACAAAAGCAACGTTAATTGATTGTTGACAATTAAAACTAAACGGAGATCATTATGTGTGGTCTGTGCACTACGTTTGTCACCCTTTAAAAAAATCACGTACAACAACCACACTGTATGGAGCAACGGTCAACGCAATTGAGGTCAAACTCTGCATCTAGCGGAGCGGGCAATCGGTCAAAACTTTTAGTGAGAGATCTCTCTGAAAGTTTGGGCAAGTTGCCGCCTCAGGCGCCTGACCTGGAAGAGTCCGTACTTGGTGCGTTGATGCTGGAGAAGAACGCGCTCAATGCCGTGGTTGAGTTCTTGCGTCCCGAGCATTTTTATTCCGAACAACATAAAGAGATTTACCTCGCCATTACAGAGCTGTTCAAAGATTCTGATCCGGTGGATATGCGCACGGTGGTGGCGCAGCTTCGCAAGAACGGTAAAATTGAGCTGGTAGGTGGCGCTTATTACATTGCCGAGCTTACCTCCAAAGTAAGTACGGCCGCCAACATTGAATATCATGCCCGTATCATCATTGAGATGGCGATCAAGCGGGAACTCATTCAGATTGCTTCGCAGATTCATCACGATGCCTATGAGGACACTACGGATGTGTTTGATCTGTTAGACCGGGCGGAACAAGCCGTATTCAAAATATCGGATTCCAACCTGAAGAAGAACTATGACACCATGAAGTCATTGATGTTTCAGGCGATACAGGAATTACAGGAGAAGAAAAACCATAAGGATGGATTGACGGGTGTTCCAAGCGGGTTCTCACGTCTGGATCGTGTGACTTCCGGCTGGCAGAAATCGGATCTGATTATCCTTGCCGCCCGTCCTGGTATGGGTAAGACGGCCTTCGTCGTTTCCTCGTTGCGTAATGCCGCCATTGATTTCAATATGCCGGTGGCCATCTTCTCTTTGGAAATGGCGTCACTTCAGCTGGTGAATCGTCTGATCTCAGCCGAAGCAGAGCTGGAATCGGAAAAAATCAAGAAAGGAAATCTGGCGGAGTTTGAATGGCAGCAGTTGGTACACAAAACCAACCGTCTTTCGAACGCACCCATATTTATTGACGATACTGCCGCGATATCCATTCTTGAGCTGAGAGCGAAATGCCGCAGGTTGAAAGCCGAACACAACATTCAAATGATCGTGATCGATTACCTGCAGCTGATGAAAGGTGAGGCTTCCGGTAACCGCGAACAGGAGATTGCTTCGATCTCCCGCGCATTGAAGGGGATTGCGAAGGAATTGAATGTGCCTGTAATCGCCCTGTCGCAGTTGAGTCGTAGTGTGGAAACACGTGGTGGCGATAAGCGTCCTCAGTTGTCTGACTTACGTGAATCGGGATCTATCGAGCAGGATGCCGATATCGTTATGTTCTTGTATCGTCCGGAATACTATAAGATCACGGTGGATGAAGAGGGTATGCCTACACAAGGTATGGCCGAAGCCATCATTGCCAAGCACCGAAACGGATCGTTGGAAAACGTGAAGTTGAAATTCATTGGTAAGTACACCAAGTTTGCTGACTTTGACGGGCCGGATGGAAATGGCGGAAGTCCATTCTCCGGTATGATCACGAAAGAAAGCCGGGCCAATACCTTCCGCGATCCGGAATCCTCCAGTGGCGGGGGCATTCTTCCATCCGCACCGATGGATGATGACGAAACTCCTTTCTAATATCTTTCAGAAGTCAAATCAACCGTTGATCCTACTCTGGGTTTGAGATTTCTTATTTTTAGAAATCTTTGCTTCCCCAATCGAAAGAGTATGAGAAAAATTGGCCTGTATGTTTCAGTAATCCTTCTGTTCTTTGTTTCCTCCGTGTATGCGCAGGAGCAAAGTAACTCTGGTGAGATGCGTGATGTGATTGCGCAGTACCAGGCGGATGTCAGTACGCTTTCGCGGAAGTATCCCATTAAAGAATCCGAAGAATACCTCAACCGCTTCAGCCAGTTTCATGGTGACTGGTTAAAAAAACTGAAGACGCTTCCTTTCGAAACGCTGAGCCAATCGGGCAAAGTGGATTATATTCTATTGAGAACGACCATTGAAGAAGAGGAGAGCGGATTGCAGCACGACAGGAAAAACTACCAGGAGATCAGTGCTGCATTAAAATTTACCACCCCACTGCTTCCCATTATTCAGGAACGTAGAAGAGGCAAACTTTTAAATCCGGAACAGACAGCAGCCACTTTTGCAGCTGTAAAAACACAAATCAAAGCCAACCAGACAGAGTTGGAGAAGCTGCCAAAGTACAGCGAAAGACAGGCGGTGAGAGCGGTAGAAGCAGTGCAAAGCTATCGTAAGTCCATTAATGAAGCATTCAAATTTTATAACGAATACGATCCACAGTTCAGCTGGTGGGTGGCAGCTCCACAAGTGGAATTGGATTCCGCTTTTAGTAAGTACATCCGGTTTCTGAAAGGCTGGAAGACAGTTGATCCGGCACGCAATGATGGGAGTGGTATTATCGGTAACCCGATTGGCCGTGATGAATTGATCAAGAGTCTTGCTTTTGAAATGATTCCTTATACTCCGGAAGAACTGATTGAGATTGGCAACAAAGAGTTTGCGTGGTGTGAAAAAGAAATGCTGAAGGCGTCCAATGAAATGGGATTGGGGAACGACTGGAAAGCGGCACTGGAGAAAGTAAAGAACGATCATGTAGAGCCAGGCAAGCAACCTCAGCTGGTGGAGTTTCTTGCCGAAGAAGCGATTGCCTACGTGGAGAAAAATAATCTGATCACCGTGCCAGACCTGGCGAAAGAATCGTGGCGCATGACGATGATGACACCCGAAGGCCAGCGGTTTGCTCCTTTCTTTCTGGGTGGTGAGGTAGTGCAGATTGCTTACCCCACCAGCACCATGCAGCACGATGAAAAAATGATGAGCATGCGCGGTAATAACAAACACTTTTCAAGAGCGACTGTATTTCATGAATTGATTCCCGGTCATCACCTGCAGCAGTTTATGATGCAACGCTATCAGACACAGCGGCAATTGTTCCGCACACCCTTCTGGATGGAAGGATGGGCGTTGTATTGGGAGATGATCTTATGGGACAAAAATTTTCAGCAGTCGCCGGAGAACAGAGTGGGGATGTTGTTCTGGCGCATGCACCGCTGTGCACGTATCATCTTCTCACTGAATTATCATCTTGGCAAATGGACGCCGCAGCAATGCATTGACTTACTGGTTGACAAAGTAGGGCATGAGCGCGCCAATGCTGCGGCCGAAGTGAGGCGTTCGTTTACCGGAGGCTACCCACCATTATATCAGTTGGCCTACATGATGGGCGCGAAGCAATTCTATGCACTGCGCGATGAACTGGTGAATACAGGCAAAATGAAAGAGAAGGACTTCCACGACACCATTATGCGCAATAGCAGTATGCCGGTGGAGATGGTACGGGCACAACTCACTAATCAGCCGCTCACACGCGATTTTAAAACCATCTGGAGGTTTAACTATTAGCGTTAAACGTGAATTGACAAAAAGCAGTTGACAGATCGGAAGGCATGTGCTCACTTTTTGTCAATTGAACATTTGTCAACTGTACTCGTGGGTGGCAAACCATTCTCCTTCTATTTCTGTTATCTCCGGAATTAGAATAGTTTTGTACCGTGAGCGAAGTAACTGAATTCCTGGAAAGTGCCGTAAAGAGTATCAACGCACCGCGTTTTGTGAAATTAACCTTGAGCAAGCCTACAAGGCAGGCCGGTGATTTGCTCAATGTGTACGTCAAGCTGGCCGAAATCAGGCATGCGATTACCTTGTCTTTTACTTATCATTTCAAGAACAATGACAAAGTAAAAAATTTTTCTGTGCCGGAGGGAATGGAGGAGCTGAGTTCGCTGCTCAAGACTTCGTTCTATCATGCGACGTTATTCTCCATCGATGAAGACCTTAATCTGCGTATCTCCAAAAAAGGAAATGCAGGCCTCATTAAAACAGAAGCTACCTTTACTGAACTTCGCGATCCTGCTCACGACCGCCAGAAAGTAAAGCGCACACAGCATACTGATTCCTACCTCATTGCGCTGGGTATCAATGACGCACAAGGTGTCCTCATTCCGAAGATGGCGGACAAATTCAGGCAGATCAATAAATACCTGGAGATCATGGAAAATCAGATTCAATCTACTGAACTTCCGGAGAAAATGACGATTGTGGACATGGGCTCCGGGAAAGGGTACCTTACGTTTGCGCTCTATGATTTTCTGAAAAATAAGAAGAACCGTGACGTATCGGTTACAGGTATTGAAGTAAGAAAGGAGCTGGTGGACTATTGCAATACGGTAGCCAAGCAGTGTGGCTTTGATCAGCTTCATTTCGTGCAACAATCCATTGAAGAGTTTAACGACAAAAAAGTAGATATCGTCATTGCCTTGCATGCCTGCGATACCGCAACTGATGATGCTATCTATAAAGCATTGATAGCGAATGCCTCATTGATTGTATGTGCACCCTGTTGTCACAAACAAATCCGGCAGCAGGTAAAAGGCAAAGAGCAGGAGAGTCCGTTGCTGAAGTACGGTATATTCAAAGAACGCCAGTTTGAAATGGTGACCGATACGATCCGCGCATTGATTCTGGAAAAGAAAAATTACACCACTTCGATCTTTGAGTTTGTTTCCAATGAACATACACGCAAAAATGTGTTGTTAGTAGGTACGAAAACGGATAAGAAAGCGGATCAGCGTGGATTGGATGAGAAGATCAATGCCATTAAGAAATCGTATCAAATTGATTACCACTACCTGGAGAAGTTAATAGTTAACTAATACCCTGGCCAATCATATCCCATAGATTGCCATACAGATCTTTAAAAACGACAACGGTTCCATACTTCTCATTTCTTGGTTCGCTGGTAAATTCAACTGCTTTTTCTTTCATCAAATTATAATCGCGCCAGAAGTCATCCGTGTGAAGAAATAAGAATACTCTTCCTCCTGTTTGGTTGCCTACGCTATTACGTTGTTCGTCAGTAGCCGCTTTGGCTAAGAGTAAGTTGCATCCGTTCGTTCCCTGGGGAGATACGACCACCCAGCGCTTGGTTTCGCTCAGAGTAGTGTCTTCTACTAATTTGAAGTTTAATTTATTCGTATAGAAGTCGATGGCTTCGTCATAGTCATTGACAACAAGTGCAATCTGTGAAATAGATCGGTTCATAAGAGAAAGATGGATTTAGCTGACCTCGATATTTTTCAAAAACGATTTCAGTTCGGTTTCATCGTTGAATTGCCTTACTTCAAATCCTTCTGCTACTTGTGTCGATTTGTTTTTGATGTTGGCAGCAGAAACTTTGGAGAGAATTTCTTTTGCATCTAAAAGCTGGGCGTGGTAAAGTTTCTTGCCATCCAGATGTTTGATCAAAGCCGGAAATAAGCTTTTCAAAACCCATTCCTGGGAAGCGAGACTGATGATGCCCATTTTACGGATGTCGGCAACTACCTTCTGCGTTTTTAATTTAGTAAAAGCATCCAGTAGCGCTTTGTTGACGAGAATAAACTGTTCGTCGTTAGGTACTTTGCCGATGTATTCGAGGAAGAGGGCGTCAAGGGTATCGTCATAATACACTTTGGCAAAGCTGTTTTTAAAGAATTCTTTCATACGAATGGGGGTTTATGTAAAATTAGTCGAAAACTTAATTCTGCCTCCATTTTGCATTTACATTATCTCATCCAGATCAGCATGATTGCGCTCATGGCAATCATCAACCCATCTTCAATAATGGTTACCGTGCTCATGGGCAGGTTGAATACGGCACCGAGGCAGGCGCATTGAATCTTCTTTTTGTTTAATACCGTTTGAAGTACTCCCATAATGCTTACGGTCATCACCACTAAAGTTACCCAGTTGGTAAGATCAGGTTGGAAGTTGAGCGCGAAAGAAATACCTAATCCCAACTCAATAAATGCATAGATATATCCCCAGGCTTTAAATTTTCTAGCCACCACATCATACATGGCATAGCTATCCGCAAAGCCATGCAGATTGAGCAGTTTAAAGAATGAAAAGACAAGGAAGAATCCGGCCATAAACACGCGCATTGCCAGCATGCCGTTGAATTCATTGCCCTTGAAGGAGACAATCAGTGTGATAACGGTAATGTATCCAAAGATGAGTAAGATAGGCTTATAGGTGCTAAACCATGTTCTTGATTCTTCCTGCACTGCCAGAGGGGCAGTAGTATGCGCAGGGGCCGCTTCCGATAGCTGGTATTTAGGATACTCTTTTAATGCCGCTTGCAAAGCGGAAGTAGCAATGTGTTTATTCATCGATACGTCCGCTTGTCCTTTGTGCAGATCGATGGTTACTTCGTTTACTCCATCGATGTGCGAAAGCAGGTAGCTGACCTTGGCTTTACATCCCTCGCAGGTCATTCCGGTGATAGTATAGGTATGTGTCATTGTCGTTTTTTCAAATGGTTATGCAAATAAACGCAAACGCGCGCTGTGCGGAGTTATATCATTTTATAAATGATGTATAGAATTTAAAGGTTCCACGGAGTGAACTAATTTTTCTTCTGAAGGAAAATAGGTAGAATTGAATGAAATTATAGATCCTATGATCTCCCGAAATCTCAAGCTTCTCATTGCATTGATCATGGCAGGTACAGTGGCCACGTATGTTATTGTAGTGGTTATTCCTACCCAATTGACTCAACGCGCGTATAAGGCAGCTCAAGCGA
>JAHEZH010000287.1 GCA_023251155.1 Flammeovirgaceae bacterium
ATGTATATCCACCGGAGATATCACCGGCAGCCAGTGTGTGTGTAAGCGGAGTTGAAAAAGAGGCTCCCCCAAGGAATAGCTCCAGCACATCTCCGGCTACCGCACCTGTTGCTCCCAGTGAACCCACTGTAATATCAAAAGCTCCGTTCTCGGTGGAGTTGATGACAGCACCACCTGTATTGGTAGGGGTGCCAGAAGCTGTGGGGGCATTGGCATCAATTGTTACAGTGCCACCAGAAGTCGCTGCTGTTGTATAGGTATTCAGATTACCAGCTCCTGCACCATTTCTGATGAGTATGTTAATTGGTATAGCACCAACCGATGCCCTGTCGGTATTACCAGCAGCGACAAGGTAGATAAGGGTATAATTATTTCCTCCTGCACTGGCAAATGTGCTGGTTACATCGACACCATTTATAGTTGTTCCTGCATCTACCGTATAACCCGTACCATTTGTGGCTATAGTGATGGTAATACTACTTCCAATTTTATAATTACCGGCAGTAATTGTTACACCCGACACAACCGGAGGAGCCGAGTAAGCAACTAGTGTTAAAAAAGAAAAAAAGAAAGAAAGTAAAACCGTAAAGAATCTATTCATATAACTCAATGTCTTTGTATCAATCAAAAATCCCGAACGGGCTAAAGGCTATTCGAGGTTACCCGTTCCATTTACCTTAAGTAACGTGATGGTTTTTACCCGTGATAGTGTGGTGGTGCCCAGTACTACGTACCCGCCATCGTTGGTGCGTATTACACTTACTCCAATGTCTTCAAATTTACTTCCGTACGACTGGGTCCATTCTACGGTACCAAATGCATCTGTTTTGATGAGATAAAAATCTTTATCACCACGGCCCAGCGTTCCCTGGGTATCAATTGTTCCCAGGAGAAGCATACCTCCATCCCGTGTGGTGCAAAGTGCGTTGCCGGTTTCGTTTTGACCTTGATCTTCCTGGTTTTGATTGGTAACAGGAAAACTTTTCGAAGACAATTCAATACCATCGGCCGATACCCTTTTAAAGAGAATGTCAAAATCTCCCAGTGCACCTCCACGTTTTTCGTTGGTAGTGCCAATGATGGCAAATCCATTTCCGAAACGACAGATATCATTTCCGGTTTCTGTTATACCGGGCTTGCTCAAAGGCAGATCAAAATCAATCCCCCCTTCATTTCCATCAGCAGTAATGATTTTAATGAAGCGAATGGCATTGGTTGTGTTATCTTTTCTTATTGTTCCTCCCCAAAAAGCATTATCCCCTGCATCCAGATACAGTTTGCTGGCCAGGTTAATAACAGTACCCGCACCATATGTCCCTGTCCAAATGGAATCAAGACTGGTTTTTCTGAATTTGCACAAAACCATGTTTTTTACGTTTGTTGAACTGGAAATAGCGCCCAGCGCCAGAAAATTTCCGTTGCTGTCGGTAGTCACCGCGGTTCCACTCATCGAAAGAGTCGATTTAATGGTTTTATAGTGTGGAGTATTTCCTTCGCTGTCGACAGTCATGATCATCAGTTGAGAAGAGTTGTTTTGAATATCTTCTCCGGTGATAACGTAACCACCATTACTGAGAATCTGAATACCATTTCCTTTATAGCTTAATTTTGAGTTTCCTTGGGTATTATCGTCTTCTCCATAGGCAGGGTAAAATTTTTGCCATTGCTGGTTGCCGTAGGCATCGGTTTTAATCAACTTGATTTTGTAATGCGCTTCAATTAACTCACTGGGTTTGATAGCGGTGTTAGCCAGAATGATAAATCCCTGGTCTTCGGTTTGAATGATTGCCCTGGCTTCATCATTGTTTCCTCCATTAAAATAGCGTAGAAAGGTAGATGCTGCTGCTGGTCCTGCTTTTTCTTCTGAGGCGCAGGAAACAAGGAGTGCTAAGCAAAATAGATATAAACAAAAACGCATGGTGGTCACTAAAGTTTTTTAGGATTAAATACCGGGTAAACTGCTCCTATGTTAATGCCCACATTGGCTTGCCTCACGTCATTGAACTGCGTAGCATAATCATAAGCACTTTCAGCATTGGTTCTTTTCTTGGGATTGATGATGTTTGATAGTCCATACTGAAAGCGGACCTCGGCATTCAGGAAAATAGCTCCTGCTCTGACTTTTATGCCCGCTAGCCCATTTAGGCTATACATCATTTTATTGTAAGAGCTAAGCACCTCTACATCCGGTCCGCTGACCGTACTGCCTGCAAAAGGGTTAAACAATTGTTGATTGCTGGCGGCAAGCAGATAGCTGACGGATGGGCCAACACCTACATAGGGATGAAAGCGATTATTACGTACCTCGTATTGCATAATTACATTCAGATCAATCCAGCTTTGTTTAAAAATAACTTCTGCTTTTCCTGCTGATTTGCCGGTGGAGTCATTGAGAAATACATTGTCGTTAGTGTATTTGAATCCTCTCGTGGCGAACATCAGTTCTGGCGCGATGGTTAGTTTGTTTAGTAAATTGCTGGAAGACTTATTAAATAGTTCTTTTTCAAAGACTACTCCAAATTGAAAACCAATTCGCTGGTTGTTTTTGCCCTTGCCCAATGATTCATTACCTACGTAATAGTTGTTTGTAACCGTGGGAAAGGAAGTATTAGGCCCAATCTTTACCCCTAACTTATAAATGGGTTTGGTACGGAATGTTTTATACAGCGCAACAAACTCAGCAGGATCAATTGCTTCATTGATAGCAAAGTAGTGATCCGTGCGAAGCAGATTGAGCATGGCCTTGTCTGCTTGCTCCGGTTCTTCCAGGTAAATGTATGTTTGTGTCAGAAGTTTGTACGCATCCACCTTTTCAGACGGATTAAATTTCGTTAAGTCACTAAGAAGGCGCTCTATTTCGTGAAGACGACCTTGTTCGAAGGTAGCCCGTGCAAGGCGCAGCTTCTGAGCAGGCGATTGTTCTTGAGCAACGGATTTAACAATAAATCCGGATAGAAATAGAAAGAGTAGAATTTTCTTCATCCGTATCATTTATAGTTCTCAGGCAGTGAAGCACAGGTTTTTACGTAAGGTAAGTCGTCCCTTACATGCATGTCCCACTCTTCTTTATTCATGTTTCGTTTCAGGTAGCTACAAAGCAAACCTGACATTGTTTTTATTTTGGTGGGGTAGGCGTGGATCGTTTGATCTACCTGACCAATCTTGGTTTCTTTTACACTGTGAATTCCAGCCATCAGTTGTTCATCATCTGGCGAGAAGGTTACGCTCCATACCCAATCATGTTCGCTCAATAATGTGGGCTGATAGTTAAGCTTGTTCATGTTCCATAATCGCATTTTGTAGTCCTTACTTGCGGTGACCATGAAATTACCTGCGTTATTATACTTGATTTGCTCGATGGAAGAAATGTGCCCGGAGAGTTCGCGTGAAACGATGCCTGATTTGGTTATCCATACTAACCCACGTTCATTACCAACAATAATCAGGCTACCATCCGGATTATAGCTAACAGCGGTGAGCCGGTTACCTGGCATCTTATAAGTGGCAACGGAATAATTATTGCCAGTATCCCATACATAAAGATTTCCGTCATCTCCTACGCCGGCAATCTTTTTCCCATCACGACTGAGATCAATAGCGGTAATTTTTTCCTTGCTTTGTATAACTTCCTTAGCGGTGTTTAGATCAGAGTATTTAATACTGTGGCCTGAATTATCACGTGCATAAAATCCTTTTCCATCTGCAGTGAAAGCTACATTTTCAATAGCTTGAGTAAATCCGAATATTTTTTTTGCCGGAGTTTTTGGATTTCTTAAATCATACAACTCCGCATAGTTATTCTTTGCATTGGAGAAGTTTATTCCAGTGGCGATTAGCCAATTGCCGTCAGGGCTGATGTCCATCGAATAGACCTGATACCATTCTGCCGAAGTAGATCGGTCAGCCACCAACTCTTGTGCAATCCAGCTTCCATTTTTATAATTCCACTGAATGATTTTACCGTCGGATCCTCCCGAAAAAATGCGATTCGATTTCTTGTCCGTAGTGAGCGCTCTTGCAGCTCCTTTATCGTGAGCGGCAAGGCTTTTAGTAAGCGGATCTTTCCATGCCCTTAATGCATAATACAAACCGGAATAAATATCATTATCATATTCATACCCATCGTATTTATCGTTAAAGTTAAACGCTTGCTGCGCAAGTAAAGCCTCCTGTGTCGAGTCATTCAGTTCTTTTGATTTAATCGCCATTGACTTTGCAATAGCGAGGTAGGCTTGTCGCTGAGCTTCTTTTTCATTCATCTCCGCGCGTTTCTTTTCATTTGTTGCTACCTTCTCTGCTTCCTTGGCAGTTTGCTCGTTCCGTTTAGCTAAAATTTCCTGCTGTCTTGCTTTTTCCGCATTCTGGTCTGCTATTACTTTTTGAGCTTTAGCTTCAGCTTCACTGGCTATGGCTAGCTCTTTTTGTTTATCGGCAAACTCTTTTTGTTCTTTCGCTAGTTTTGTTTGTTGTATTGCTATTTCTGTCTGCCGCTGAGCTTCCGTTTTTTGTCTCTCTGCTTCGGCCAAATTCTCTTTAGCCTTTTGCTCTTGTCTCTTTGCTTCCGTCTGCTGCACAAATGCATACACCACTGCAATCAACGCCACCACAAGAAATCCAGCCAGGATGATGGCCACTGTTCTTGCGCGCTGAAGCTTTCGCTTTGCTTCCAGTTCTTTAATGCGCTGCTCAGTCTCAAATTCTTTCTTTGAATATTCAAGGAAAATCAGCGTCCGTTCAAAGGCAGGATGGTAGCGTTGCCCCCATACCAGCGTAGGTTTATGTTTTACCTGCCAGTTGAGTGCCAGTTGTAAATCGGGTGGTCTCCAGAGACCGGCTTTGCCTA
>JAHEZH010000288.1 GCA_023251155.1 Flammeovirgaceae bacterium
AATCGTATTTTTATGCAGAATTGTATCGCCTGCAATCCATTATGGAGGAATTGCGCTCAGGAAAACGCATGTTGATTCTGTTGGACGAAATATTGAAAGGAACTAACTCCACCGATAAGCAAGCCGGATCACGTGAGTTGATCAAACAACTGAAAGAACAGCATGCATTGGTATTGCTGGCCACTCATGATATCGCATTAGGCGATCTGGAACAGGAATTTCCAGGGCAGATCATCAATACGTGTTTTGAAGGTCGTATAGAAGACGGGCAGCTTTCGTTCGATTATACATTGCACTATGGTGTAGCGCAAAAAGCCAACGCTACCTTTCTGATGAAACGCATGGGGATTATCCCTTAATAAATCAGTTTCTCTTCGTACCGGTTCATTTTGACGGATGATCCAAACACCGCGTAGATACTCCTGTTCTTGACGTATAGATGTGCCATTTCCTGGCGAACTGGCGGCATCAGTAAAATTGTGCTATGACTCCAGACTTTTGTATAAGCAATCACTATACCCGCAGCCACACCTTTGTCGTGTAATAGTCAAAAACAAAACGACAAATGAAAAAGACAATTTTAATTACCGGTGCCTCACGTGGTTTCGGTAAACTCTGGGCAACCGCATTTCTGAAACGTGGTGATCATGTAATTGCAACTGCACGTAACCTCAGCGATCTCAACGATCTTGCAAAAGAATTTGGCAGCAAAGTGCTGCCGGTACAACTGGATGTAACCAACCGAACACAAACTTTTGAGGCCGTTCAGAAAGCGCATGATCATTTTGGTAAGATTGATGTGTTGATCAACAACGCAGGCTTTGGCTTGTTTGGTGCAATCGAAGAGGCATCAGAAGAAGAAGCACGTAAGCAAATGGAAGTAAACTTCTTCGGCTTGCTTTGGGCAACACAGGCGGTATTGCCCTTCATGCGTAAACAAAAAAGCGGACACATCATTCAGGTATCCAGTGCACTTGGATTGTTTACGTTACCTACATTGGGAATTTACAACGCATCGAAGTTTGCCGTGGAAGGTCTTACGGAAACACTGGCCAGCGAAGTGAAAGAGTTTGGCATCAAAGTGTCATTGATAGAACCCAATGGATACGAAACCGATTGGGCCGGTTCTTCCGCATCGCACTCAAAAGACATCGAAGCCTATAATAACCTGAAGACGGGCTTCCGTAATGCGTACAATCCCGATGACTATGGCGTGCCTGCTGCTACGGTTGAACCTGTGCTGAATCTGGTGGACAGCAAAGAACCTCCGTTGCGTTTACTTCTGGGTAAGGTAGCTTATAAATATGCAACAGCCACTTACCAGCAACGCCTCGAAAATTTTGAAGCGTGGAAAGAAGTAACGCTGACGGCACATGGTAAATAATTCGGTTTTGATCAATTCAAATTATTAATTAATAAAGGAAGCTACATGAAAGCAATAGGATTCAGAACCTCACTTCCCATTTCAGAAGCAGATGCATTTGTTGAATTTGAAGCAGCGAAACCTTCACCGAAGGATCATGAGCTGCTGGTGAAAGTGAAAGCGGTTTCGGTGAACCCGGTTGATTTTAAGATAAGACAGAATTCCGCCAGGAACATCGTGCTGGATCAGCCGAAAGTGATTGGTTGGGATGCCGTTGGCGTAGTGGAAGAAGCAGGAAGTGCCTCCACATTATTTAAGAAAGGCGATGAGGTGTACTATGCGGGAGATCTTGGCAAGCCGGGAAGCAATGCCGAATATCAAATTGTGGACGAGCGCATTGTAGGGAAAAAACCAGCACGGTTATCCATCGAAGCGGCTGCTGCCATGCCACTGACTGCACTTACCGCCTGGGAAATTCTTTTCGATCGTCTGCGGCTTTCGAAAGAAAGGGATCAGAACAAGAGTATGCTGATCATCGGTGGAGCAGGGGGTGTAGGTTCTGTTGCTGTTCAGATAGCTAAAAAAATGCTGGGATTGAAAGTGATTGCCACAGCTTCACGCAAGGAAAGTACGGAGTGGGTGAAAAAGATGGGAGCTGATGTGGTGGTCAATCATAAGAACCTGGTAGAAGAAGTCCGCAGTGCCGGGCACCAAAACGTGGATTACATTGTTGACTTCGTGGATGTCACTTCGTATTGGGATGCCATGGCAGAACTCATTAAACCACAGGGGCATATTGGCTCTATTTCGGATAATGCAACGACTATTCCGTTAGGTAAACTGAAACGAAAAAGCGTTACCTTCTCGTGGGAGTTGATGTTTACCCGCTCGATCTTCCAAACAGAGGATATGATTGAACAACATTACCTCTTAAATAAGGTGGCCGACTTGCTGGATCAGGGGGTAATCGAAACGACATTGACACAGACACTACACGGATTTAATGTCGATAATTTCAAGAAGGCACACCAGCAACTGGAGTCGGGATCAACTATCGGAAAAGTGGTTATTAAATTTTAAAAGTCATGGAAAAAGTAAATCACTACAAAACCATTTCTCAACTTCATCAGGCCAGTAACTATCTGCCGCCGGTGCATCCATTGATGAGCATGGTGACGTGTAGTGATCTGGTGAGTTGTTCGTTGGGTGAGTCGCGGTTTAGTAGTGATTTCTACATGATCGGCTTTAAGAAAATAAAATCGGGTCATCTGCTCTATGGCAAAACCAAATACGATCATGATAACGGATCGATGATGTTTGCCAAGCCGAGGCAAATTATTGAATTCAGCAATGTGCAGTTTGAGGAAAGAAGTTTTGTGATTTTTATTCATGAAGATTACCTCGCCGGGCATCCCCTTCACGATCTGATAAGAAAATATGGATTCTTCGAATATGAGATCAACGAAGCACTGCACCTTTCGCCCTCCGAAGAGCAAATCATGTGGGACCTGTATGAGAAAATCAAAGTAGAGTATAACAACAATCCGGATGAATTCAGTCGCGAGATCATTCTTTCACATGTCGATTCGTTATTGAAATACTCCGATCGCTTTTACAAGCGACAGTTTATAAATCGAAGTGCGAATGTATCAGGCACCACCATCAAGCGGTTTCAGTCTCTTCTTGATCATTATTTTGAAAGTGGAAGAATGAAAAAAGACGGATTGCCTACGGTGAATCATCTGGCAACGGAATTGAATCTTTCTTCACGCTACCTGAGCGATGTACTGAAAGTGGAAACCGGCAAGACCGCCCTGGAGCACATTCATCTGTACCTCGTCGATGAAGCAAAGAACCAGCTGCTAAGTTCCGATTCAAACATATCAGAGATAGCGTATCAATTGGGATTTGAAAATCCGCCTTACTTCACACGGCTATTCAAGAAAGTGGTGGGAATGACACCGGTTCAGTACAAGGAACTACATTTGAATTAAAATTCTAAAAATATGAAGCAGATAGAAGTTCCGGACAGATCACAGGTAAGCCCTGAATCACAAGTCATCTTTGATCAGTTGCAAAAGCGCATTGGTCAGGTTCCCAACTTGTATGCAACGATTGGTTATTCAGATCATGCATTGAAAGGAATGCTGGACTTTGAAGCATCGCTTTATGCAAGCAGGTTATTTACAGGTAAGGAAAAAGAAGCGATCAATCTCATCGTGTCGCAGGTGAACGAGTGCGAATATTGTTTGGCATCACATACGGCACTGGCAGTAAAGCGTGGCTACTCGTTAGAAGAAACCGTGGCCATTCGTAAAGCGGAGGCGAGTGATCCTAAACTGAACAGTGCATTGCGATTAGCGAAAGCCCTCACCGAAAATAAAGGCAAAGCAAATCAACAATTGCTGGATGCTTTTTTTGATGCGGGCTATCAGGAGGGAGCATTGATGGATCTCATCGGCATTGTAGCGCTAAGATCCTTCACGAACTATGTGTATTCATCAACAAAGATTCCTGTTGATTTCCCCTTGGCACCTTCGATTTAAGTTGCTGATTATTTTACTTTAGAATATGCTCGACAATCACGGCCGCCAAGGCTCCGGCTATGGCCACTGAAAATTTCCTGGCGTTAAACCGATGATCAGGGCTGCTTTCAAAAACAATAGTGGTGGAGATATAAAGGAAGTTACCACTGACCAAAGCATACAGATAGATCAGACCGGCTTCCGATAGTACCTTTGTTTCGACAAAGAATGTACTGAGCAGTAATCCGATGGGAGCAGCCAGTGAAAAAACGAAAAGATAAGGAAAGGCCTTTTTCTTAGAGTGAAGCTGTGAAGTGAGCACGGTCATCAATGCAAATGACGCAGGAGCACGATGTAAGGCAATACCAACCAAAATAGCGGTAACATCATAATGAAATCCCATCGTGGAGGGCTGTGCCAGCATACCCCCTTCCAGGAAAGCATGGATACACAGCGCAAGCAATAGCACAAAAGCGGAGACCGAGTGATGATGGTGAGAATGATCGTGTGCGTGATCCTGAGCGTGGTGATGCCCGTGGTGAGGTTCATGCACATGACCATGCTCTACACCCGAGGTAAAATATTCCAGCAGGTGCTGAAGAAAAAATCCGCACAACACAAATACACCAATCAATGCTACTTCGCTGTTCTGAATATAGAGTTCAGGTAAAATATGGACTACCGTAATCGCAAACAGGTATGAACCGGCAAACACCAGCAGCAATCGGAAATTGGAATTACGTGCTGACGGTACCAGATAGGAGAGTAGCCCGGAAAGTAAGGGAGTAAGAAAAAGAACAAGTAGTTTTAGAATCATTCCTATGTGGGTGTCTTGGGTGAGCTTATTGTATGCTCAGATAGGGGGTTATTTTTTCAGTGGCAAATGTACCTAATCCCTGTGGTGTAGAAAAGATAAGTAATGCATCTATCTCCGGATGTTGCTGAAGTGTTGC
>JAHEZH010000046.1 GCA_023251155.1 Flammeovirgaceae bacterium
GGATTCATACTGGCCACCAGCATGAAGTTGGCGGGGTAATCAATTGAAATTTTAGCGCGGGAGATGGTCACTTTTCTTTCTTCCATCGGCTGGCGCATCACTTCCAGTACAGTGCGTTTGAATTCAGGAAGTTCATCTAAAAACAAAACACCGTTGTGTGATAATGATATTTCTCCGGGCTGAGGGTTGCCACCGCCACCTACCAGGGCCACGTCTGATATGGTATGATGGGGACTTCGATACGGACGTGTGGTCATCAGTGATGCATCTTTACCTACTTTACCCGCAATGGAATGGATCTTGGTGGTTTCCAAAGCTTCATTCAGGGTAAGTGGCGGCAGAATGGTAGGCAATCTTTTTGCCAGCATGGTTTTACCTGCACCTGGTGGCCCGATCATAATTACATTGTGTCCACCTGCTGCAGCAATCTCCAGAGCACGCTTTATGTTTTCCTGCCCTTGCACATCTTTAAAATCGGTATCATAGTTATTCAACTGACTGTTGAAAATGTCGCGTGTATCAATACGCAGTGGTTCTATTTTTAATTTCCCTTCACAGAAATCAATCGCTTCCTGTAATGTTTCCACACCAATCACATCCAGGTTGTTGACGATAGCCGCTTCGCGTGTATTGGACTTTGGCAAAATGAAACCTTTGAAGTTTTCTTTGCGTGCCTGTATGGCAATAGGCAGCACCCCTTTTATCGGGCGCAGCGTTCCATCCAGTGCCAGCTCCCCCATGATCACATAGCTTTCCAGATCAAGGGCTGCAATCTGGCCGGATGCCTGAAGAATGGTTAAAGCAATCGGTAAGTCATAAGATGATCCTTCCTTACGAATATCTGCCGGAGCAAGATTGACCACTACTTTGTTGCGTGGCATAAAGAAGCCAGCGGTCTTCATCGCTGATTCTACCCGATGTTCACTTTCCTTCACTGCCGTATCTGGCATACCGCTAATGTACAAATGCTGGCCTTGCGTGACATTCACTTCCACCGTGATCGTCTTGGCATCTACGCCATGCACTGCACTTCCAAATGTTTTTGCTACCACTTTAATAGGTTTATTAGTCGTTACAGCAAACTGCACTGTCAGTTTACTTAATTAATAATACCAATTTTGATGGAATTAGAAAAATCGAAGGAGGGCTGGCTTACACTAACTGCTTTTCAATCAGCAGAATCAATACGTGGATAATTTTGATGTGTACTTCCTGAATACGATCGGCAAATCCGAAATGGGGAACCCGTATTTCGATATCGGCCAACGGCCCGAGTTTGCCTCCGTCTTTCCCTGTAAGGGCAATGATCTTCATCCCCTTCTCTTTGGCAGAAAGTACTGCTCTTAATATATTAGGGGAATTGCCACTGGTGCTCAGTGTAAACAACACATCACCTTTGTTTCCGAGAGCGTCAATATAACGGGAGAAGACAAACTCAAAACCATAGTCGTTGGCCACACAGCTAATATGACTGACATCAGAGATACAAATAGCGGGTATTGCTCTGCGATCGTTACGGTAACGGCCGGTAAGCTCTTCGGCAAAATGCATGGCATCGCAGTGCGAACCTCCGTTGCCACAGGAGATGACTTTACCGCCTGCATTTACACTGGCTGCAATGGCTTTACCGGCTTGTTCAATTAATTCACTATTAGCCGGGTCGTTGATGAAATCGGTCAGTACGGCTGACGCCTGATTTAACTCTGCCGTAATGAGCGACCTGAAATCCATTAAGAAGGCGTATTGGTAATAGTACCTTTCGATGATTCCTGGTAATCGTACACCTTCGCCTTAAGCGTATTGTTTTCGAGACGGGAAGCTTCACGTTCTTTTTCTACAGAGCGTGATTCCAGCCACCACCAGGCCACATCGGCTACCAGCATTAAAAGGCCAAGCAGTGCGCCCCATTTGAACAACGGAAGACTGGTAAGCATTTTTGAAAGGATGCTGAAGTCATTCTTCTGCGAATCGATATACAGCGTAAAAAGAAACAGTACCACATGGTAGAATCCAAATACGGCGAAGAAAATGAGACGTCTTTTATTCATAAAAAAGCTTAAGCCATGACAAACATAGGATTTTTCATCTAATGCAAAAATGTAATTTGACTCAAAATCATGCACCCGCTTATAAACATGAGGGCAAACTACGCATTCTGAGTACTGCTGGATGTTCTATCGGTGCTCTGAATATCGCTTAATTTACGATATACCCCTTCCAGGCGAATCAATTCATCGTGGGTGCCCCGTTCTGCAATCTCTCCTTTCTGAATCACAACAATTTCGTCTGCCTTCTTAATCGTGCTTAACCGATGAGCAATGACGATCGATGTACGGTTCTTCATCAGATTGAATAAAGCTTCCTGCACCAGTTTTTCCGATTCGGAGTCCAGTGCCGAAGTAGCTTCATCCAAAATAAGAATGGGTGGATTTTTCAATACCGCTCTGGCTATGCTTATGCGCTGCCGCTGGCCGCCCGACAATTTTGATCCGCGCTCACCAATTAAAGTCTGGTAGCCTTTCTCTGACTGCGCAATAAAGTCGTGTGCGTTCGCAATTTTAGCGGCATTAATTACTGCTTCTTCACTCACATTAGGCATACCAAAAGCAATGTTGTTGAAGATCGTATCATTAAACAGAATCGACTCTTGCGTGACAATACCCATGTGCGAGCGCAGTGATTCGATATCGTAATCGGTGATCGACTTGCCATCGATGCGTACTTCACCTTCGGTAGGATCATAGAAGCGCGGAACCAGATCCACCAAGGTAGATTTACCTCCACCTGATGGGCCAACCAATGCTACCGTTTTACCTTTCTGGACGGTGAGGTTAATGTTTTTCAATACCAGACCTGCATCGTACGCAAAGCTTACGTTTTTAAACTCGACACTATGTTCAAACTGTTTCAGCGCGATGGCATTCGGTTTATTCTGAATGGCCGATTTGGTATCGATGATGCTGAATATCCTTCGCGCAGAAGCAATTCCCTTTTGCATGGAAGTAATGCCGTTGGAGAATGACTTTGCCGGCTGAAGTATCTGTGCGAACGTAGCGAGGAAAATAAGAAAGGCTTCCGGCTCCAGTTCTTTCTGTCCACCCAAAATAAGTACCCCTCCGTAAAACATAATGCCTGATATGATGATTACGCCCATCAGTTCTGATACCGGTGACGCCAATTCATTTTTGTACGCCATGGATAAATTCACTTTTCCATAGTAGCTATTCTCTTCGTTCATCTTTTTGAGAATATATTTTCTGGCATTGAATGCCTTCACTACACGCATTCCTCCGAATGTTTCATCCAGAATATTCACGGTGCGACCAAGGGATTCCTGACTCAATTTTGCCTGGCGTTTTAATCGTTTTACAATTTCAGCCAGCAAGCCGCCTACCAGTGGCAAAACAAAAACAGAAAACAAGGTGAGTTTTACGGAAATGAGAAACAAAATGACAAAAGAAACAACAATGGTGATCGGTTCTTTAAACACCACCTTCAAACTATTCACTACAGAATTCTCTACCTCCTGCGCATCGTTGGTAAAGCGCGAAATCAAATCTCCCTTTCGCTGATCGTTAAAGTATCCAATATGGAGATGAGTGATCTTCTCAAAAAAATCGCTCCTGAGGTTTCTGACTACCTCGACCCGGAGTTTGGAAGCTACGACCCGCTCAATGTAGCCAAACAAATTTCCAAGAAACCGAAACCCGACCACACAAACGCACACAAAAAGTAATGCCGACTGTTTACCACTTGTATTGATGACAGAAATGAAGTAATGCTGAAAAACACCTATCGCATAGTCAGCTGAAAAAGAAAAAGCAGGAATAGGTGGTGTTGCTGTCGCCTTTACGTTATCAAACAATATTTGTAACAGAGGAATAGCCACCACCAGTGTCACTGAACTGAAAATAACGCCCAGCACAGTAAACAAAAAAAAGTTGATTAGCCTTTGTCTGAGCTTAGGCGAATACCTTAAAACACGAAAGAAATCTTTCATCCGGATAGAGAGAAATTAAAATTCATACCCACGCTGGGCAATGTTCCAGCGCAAAGCTAAAGAAGTTATTGATGTATTGGAGTTGTACAACAACAGATCGCTCTTGCTATCGCGCTGAATGTGTTTGACATCAATAAAGAAATTATGCCTTACCATGTACGAAGCGGTAAGATCTACATACATGATCTTGTTTTGCACGCCCTGGCCAATAGTATTACCATAGTCGGAAATACGGGTGTTATTATTTTTAAGCAGATCGCCACCTTCGTTATCTGTTGCATTAGCATCCTGGCCTTTTTTAGCATAAAACCCTTTCACCGTAAGGTGAAGGCGCGGCAGTGGCTGATAACGAACAATACCCACTACTTCATTAAAATTAGCCCCCAGCGGGTGGGCCATCGGCTGGCGATAGTTGGTGTAACTTCCAAAATCCGAATTATGGGAATACGTAAACGGACGCACGATATTGGCCTCCAGCTGCAAATCGAGGTTATTGATACCCGCCACATCGATGTATTTCAATCCGCCCTGTATGGCAAACTTATTGGCCCACCATCCATCTCCGGATTTGATCTGATCCAGCACAAATTCATCCAGCACAAATTGTCCGTAGAAGGATAGCTTTTTCACCGCATTCCATTTAAAATCGGCTCCAACCAATACATTATCGGTACTTCCGAATTGCTGCTCAATCGCGCGATAGAAAATAACCGGATTCAGGTAGCTCGCATCAAAATGGCCGGACGAATCAGCATCAAAAACCACCGACTCAAACAAGCCTAGATTAAACTTCTTTCCGATGTTGATACTGGCGTGATGAAAGGCAATGTACTTCATCGGGTAAGGGCCTTGCCCTGATCCACCAACACTTGCATTTACATCGGCCGCTACCCGGTTCAATTGGAACAGGTAATTGATCTTCCACACTTTTACATTAGCCCGCATGAATAAAGAAGTAGGTGCGAAGTCGGAGAAGATCAATGATCGATAGCCGTTACCGATGTTGGTACGGTCCTGCCCAAACTGAAAATTGATATGCTTGCTGATATTAAAATCGATGTATGCTCTCACCTGGAAAAAATCGACTCCATTGTCTTTAAATTTCTTCCAGAATAATTCGTGCGGTATTACCGGATTTCCGGTCAATCCGCTTTGCACATACGAGGGAAGCACCGACTGGTTTTCACCTAAAAACGTATAGAACCCAACTTTGCGATCAATCATGCCACGCATTTCCACACCACGCAGGTTAATAAACATCGGATCACCGAGGTTGGAGTCTTTGCCTATACCCGCATACAAAACAGGGCTGACGTGCAAATCAAATTCGGGCTGATCGACATAGAGCAGATCCGATTTTTTCTTGTAGAAATGATTGAGGAAAGGTTTTTTGCTGGTACTGGTCTCGGCACGGCTCCACTCCCAGTTATCGTTACGCAGGTATTCATAGTTAAACTGATCAGCCCGGGACGTAAATACCTGGCTTCGGGCCTGCAGCGAATCCACAAAAGCAACAATGGCTTTACGCTGATAGGGTTTTACAGAGGTAAAAAGCTCAGGCGAAAGGCGTCCCGATTTCACCTCGTAGCGATCTACCCAGTGATAGTAGTCTTCATTCAACGGGGCATTGGTACTTTGAGCGCCCAGCTGGCCCAGATTCAGAATCAGTATGAGGCCGGTTAATCCAAATAATCGTATCATTTTCAAGCTTTTAGATCACAATTTTCTTTCCTGAACAGAGGGAAGGCGTTGCGCGGGGAAAGGTGGCTTTTTTTAGCTGATTTTGGTTTTCGCCCCTTAAATCCGGCTTCAAATTACAACCGATTTATGTGCTCATCAAATTATCTCGGGCATGCCCTTGCAAATCGGAGGCAGATCGTTATTTTTGCAGTCCTTTTAAGAAGCATTAATCAACAAAGCAATGAAAAACGGCATTCATCCGGAATATAAAGAAGTGGTTTTCTGGGATACAACCAGCGATGTGAAATTTTTATCACGTTCTACTTCCGTTCCTAAAGAAACAACTACCTGGGAAGGAAAAGAATACCCAGTGATCAAGGTCGAAGTGAGCTCTGCATCACACCCTTTCTTCACCGGTAAGAAAGTATTTTTGGATACTGCTGGTCGCGTGGAGAAATTCCAAAAGAAATACCAAAAGAAATAGTCGCAGTTTACTTCGCGATACCCATAAAAGGTCTCCCCTCGGAGACCTTTTATTTTTATGTGCCTTTCGCACAAACTCATTTTTGCCTTAGCACGAACGGTCTATTTTTGTACTATGAATTTCATTCTCTTCGATGATCCGGCAGCGCGTGTTAATCTGCTACCTTTTACGTTTACACGCCCCGTAGCCGCTATCCGCACAGGCATACTTACTATTGCCGAAAAATGGGAGAAGCTACTTCAGCAACCGATCTCCTATTCTACCGAAACCTATCTGAGTAAGAAGTACACTCTTCAACTCACTACGGATAATGTGTGGATCAACGGAGCCGTTTGCCCGGATGAAGAGTTGGTCAAGGCGATCCTTCAATTAAAAACAGGAGAAGGAATTTTTTATAACGCACGCATCATAGCCGTGCGCACACCTGACGATGAAGTGCCCGAAGTCATCAACGGCACCGTTAGCGAATGGAAACAACCCATCATCCTCATTGATCAGGTCTGGAAAATATTTCAAAACAACGGGGCTCAGATCAGGGCTGATTTTAAACTCATCACCCAGGGAAGAAAATCTGTACCGATTACAGATATACATACACGCGTTTACAAAGAAGAGAACATCTTCCTGGAAGAAGGGGCAAAAGTTACTGCCGCGGTATTGAATGCCGATAACGGACCGATCTATATCGGGAAAAATGCCACCGTACAGGAAGGTGCATTGGTACGTGGTCCGTTTGCCTTGTGCGATGAATCACACATCAACATGGGTGCGAAGATCAGAGGCGATGTGACTGTAGGCCCTTATTCAAAAGTGGGTGGTGAAGTAAGCGCCTCTGTGGTGTTTGGCAACAGTAATAAATCGCACGATGGATTTCTGGGTTGCTCAGTCATTGGTGAATGGTGTAACCTGGGTGCTGACAGCAACACATCCAATCTTAAAAACAACTACGACAACGTGAAAGTATGGAACTATGGCCGTAAGGAGTTTGTGGATTCCGGATTGATGTTTTGCGGGTTGATGCTGGGTGATCACAGCAAATGCTCGATCAACACCATGTTCAACACCGGTACTGTGGCTGGCGTAAGTGCCAATATTTTTGGTGATGGCTTCCCTCCTACATTGATTCCTTCTTTCAGCTGGGGCGGATCGGCAGGATATGCTACTTATCAATTAGCTAAAGCTTTTGAAACGGCGACCAGGGCTATGGCCCGAAGAGCTGTACCTTTCGATGAACAGGAGCAGGAGATACTGCAACATGTCTATACCCTTACTTCAGCGGAAAGGAATTGGGAAAAAGAACAGCCAATTATCAATTGATCCATGATCACGTTTCATTTAAAATTCACTTACCTGTAATTTTTAATTCGTAACTCGTAATGACATTTGCCTCCATACCTGGTGCTGATTACATCAAACAAAAGCTGATCCAATCGGTAAGAGAGAACAAGATGCCGCATGCGCAGCTCTTCGAAGGAAGAGAGGGCGCGCTGAATTTGCCCATGGCATTGGCTTATGCTACGTATCTGCATTGCCTGAACAGAGGAGAATCGGACGCCTGTGGCACTTGCTCGGCATGCAGTAAAAACTTAAAGTACATTCATCCTGATACCAGTTTTGTATTTCCTTTAGGTAATGTGAAAGGAGATAAAGACGAAGACCGGTTCAAGGCCGAGATCACCAAAACCTGGCGACAGTTTTTACTGGAAAGCCCTTTCGGAAATATGAATGACTGGTCTGCCTACTACGGTGGCGAAGACAAGCAGGCCAGTATATCGCGTGAGGAAAGTCGTGAGATCATTAAAACACTTTCACTCAAACCATTTGAGAGTCCGTTCAAAGTAATGATCATCTGGCAACCGGAATACATGCACCCGTCTGCTGCGAATGGTATTCTGAAGATACTGGAAGAGCCACCTCCCAATACCTACTTTATATTAGTGACCAACGCTGCCGAGCGACTGCTTCCTACAATTATCTCGCGCACGCAGATTGTGCAGGTTCCGTTATTAACGGATGAAGAAGTGGAACAGCAGCTGAAGCAAAACGGACAGCTGGAAGAATCACGCATCTCCGAAATTGTACAGCTTGCCGATGGCAATATCAACATGGCGCTGAAAATGATTGAGCAGACGGTCGATCTTAACCATGACCGTTTTTCGTTGTGGATGCGCTCGTGCTTCAAAAAAGATTACGCCAAACTTTTAGAAATCACCGATGACTTCCATGAACTGGATAAATTAAGCCAGCGTACCTTCTTACAATACAGCCTGAGCATGCTGCGCGAAGTGGCGCTTTATCTTGCCGGTGCGAAAGAAATCAACCGTGCCAAAGGAAGAGAATTAAAGTTTGTGCAGGATTTCAGCAAAGTACTGGATGTGGATAAAGTAACTGAATCCAGTAAACACATCGGTGAAGCTTCGTATTTCCTTGAACGGAACGGAAGCGCGAAAATGATTTTCCTCGATCTTTCATTACAACTTTCCCAAACCATCAATCCCTAGTCCGTATTCCTATTATGAATAAATCCATTCTTATCTTATTTATTTTCATCATTATCCTTTCGGGATGTGCCCAGGATAAAAAAGACTATATCGTTACTATCAAAACCAACTACGGTGACATGGTGGCGATCCTTTACGATGAAACACCCTTGCATAAAAAGAATTTCATCAAGCTGGCTCAGGAACATTATTATGACAGCCTGTTGTTTCATCGGGTCGTACAGGGCTTTATGATTCAGGGAGGCGATTCCAATTCCAAGAAAGCGCAACCGGGCGTACAATTAGGAACCGGTGAAATCGGCTACACCATCCCTGCTGAATTCAACAGCCGGCTTTTTCACGAACGTGGTGCCTTGTGCGCTGCCCGCCAATCGGACGAAGTGAATCCCACCAAAGCTTCCAGTGGAAATCAGTTTTATGTGGTGCAGGGGAAAGTGGTTAAGCCGGAAGAAATGAAATTGATGCAATTCGATCAGCGAAAGCTGGGACAAGGCTTGCAGCAATACATTCAAAATCCGGCTCACCAAGCAACCATGGATTCATTGAATCAGCTTTATGCAAGCCAGAACATGGCTGGCTTTGAAAACAAAGTATACAGCCTGGTGCCCCTGATTGAAAAAGAAACCGGACTCAAAATCAAAAAAGAAGTTTCAGAAGAAAAAACCAAAGTGTACACTACTGTAGGAGGAACACCGTTTCTGGATGGTGATTACACTGTGTTTGGTAAAGTCATTCAAGGCCTGGATGTAGTCGATAAAATTGCCGCACTACAGGTAGATCCGATGAGTCGCCCGCAGGAAGATGTGCGCATGTTTGTTTCTGTAAAAGAAATGTCGCGAAAGAAAATTGAAAAGGAGTATGGATTTAAGTATCCGGACTTGGCCGTCAGTAAAAAATAAGATTGAATTCGTTGACAGCAGGGGCGGTTGACAAAAAACATTTCTCATAATCGTAAATTGAACTATCACCAATGAAAATACTTGTTACAGGCGCTAATGGATTACTGGGGCAGAAACTATGTCATTTACTCCTGGGCGATGAAACCATCGAATTGATTGCCACCACGCGCGGTAAACTGAATTTTGATTTACCAAGTGGAACATTTGTAGCGCTGGATGTCACCAATGAACACTCGGTAAATACGGTAATCATGCAAACTAAGCCCGATGTGCTTATCCATACAGCAGCGATGACCAATGTAGACAGTTGTGAATCCGAAAGAGAAGAATGCTGGAACAACAACGTGAATGCAGTGGAATACCTCACGAAAGCGTGTGAAAAGAATAACGTGCATCTTATTCATGTCTCCACCGATTTCATTTTTGATGGCAACCATGGACCGCTGGATGAAGAAGCCATACCCAATCCGGTAAGCTATTATGGAGAAAGTAAACTGGCTGCAGAAATCATTGTACAGCGCAGCAAGACCAACTGGGCCATACTACGAACAATATTGGTGTATGGTGTTACCAAAGACATGAGCCGTTCGAACATTGTGTTGTGGGTAAAGAAGAGCCTTGAAGAAGGCAAGACGATCAATGTAGTGAACGATCAATGGAGAACACCCACACTGGCAGAAGATCTGGCCATGGGGTGCTATCTCGCAGCAAAACAGAAAGCGAAAGGCATCTATAACATCTCCGGCGAGGAACTGATGACGCCCTACGACATTGCTATTGAAACCGCTACGTTTTTCAAGCTGGATAAGTCTCTGATCAGGCAGGCGGACTCAAGTAATTTCAAACAACCTGCGAAGCGCCCGGCCAAAACAGGATTCATCATTACCAAGGCACAGAAAGAACTAGGTTATCTGCCCCATTCTTTTCATGAGGGCCTGGCAGTGGTGGACTCACAGTTGAATGCGTTGAGATAGTCGGTCACAGAGTCCGAGACGAGACGCTGTGAAGACAAACCCATTTGATGAACGTCATTGAGAACGAGGGACGATTGAAGCAATCCGTCACTACGAAGCTGCATCGACAACTCCCGTTCAAAGTTGTCTACTTCGTACAATATAGCTAACGGCTATCGTAGTTCGGGAACTGCTTCGTGCTTCGCGGTGACAACTGCTACTTCTTCGCATCCAGTACTTCCTTATAACTCACCAGCTTTATCCCCTTGCGCAGAATCGCTTCTTTCACTTTCTCGCTGGTGAACATGGTTGTTACATCCTGGCGGCCCTCGGCTACATCTTCGTAACCAATGTGAGAGATGGCTTTCAGTTCAGCATCATTCAATCCGGGATGTTCGAGATAAACATAGGTCTTGCCAGACTCCAGTTTATCCAGCATCTGAATAAATGCTTCGATGCGCTGTTCGGTATTTTTATTTTTGAAATCAAAGCCAACGTAACTGATCTCATATTCTTTGGCCGCTTCCGTATCCACCATGGGCAGATTATATTCTTTAGCCAGTTTAGCCGTTACTGCTTTTAATTGCGGATCAAACGCCAGTGCATTCATGTGCCCTGAAACATGACTCAGCTGAGGAATGTATTTCTTTGCCATCTCAATCTGTGCGCGCATTTCTTTTTCGACATCTTCGATCTTCCATGCGTTATCCAGTACGGCCTGCTTGGGATAATCCTTATTTGGATAAATCATGGGATAGAAATAACCATCTTCATTGCGCAGACTTGGAGCCGCCGTAAGGGGCCTCCACTTTACATTATCCCACTCACTGGTGATGGCAAAATGTAATCCTACATCCACACCCGGATTTTGTTTCAATAGCTTCACTGCTTCGGGGAACCACGGTGAGGGAACAATGACTTCAATGGAAGTTTCAATGCCTTGTTTGTATGATTTGATCAAGGCCTGATTTCCGGAGTGCGAATAGCCCATATCATCACCGCGTACAATCAGGCGGGGTGGATCAACCAATGGTTTTTCCGTGATTCCTCGGAAGATCTTTCTCTTCTCATTTCGATTAAACAGTGTTTGAAAATCAACCGACACTGCATCATCTTCAAACGTGCATTGAATCACTTCATGGTGCGGACTTTCCTCGTAACGTAAAACGAGTTCCAGTGTCTTGTCATCTTTCCATGAATAGCTGCCTGCATATTGGAATGCTGGCAATCCCACTCTGTTATGAACAGCAGCCGCTACCAGATAAGGTCCTTTTCTTTTTGTTTCACCCTGCACCCATTTTCCTGCTCCAAAATCAAATGAATAATCAATGCCATCTTCATTCAAAACGACATGACAGTTATTATTCTTAAAATCAAAGCTCAGGTGGTTAACACTACTGCCATTCGTTACAATGTTGTATTTCTTTCCTGAAATACTCCCCTCCAATGATGTATTGGCATTACTTGTTTTCAACGGCAATGCGAGCTTCGCCAATCGTTCCTTAAGTTGCCTGCTTGCTGCCGGGCTTGCCCATTTTCCTGTCTTGAATGCGGGAAGAAGATGGTCCCAGATCAAGTTCAATTCTCCCTGCATATCGGGTGTTTCAGCCGTAATAATGACTACCGCATCCTGATCGGGCCACACTAAAATGTACTGGCCAAATGCACCATCGCCTCGATACGAATGATGCCTGCTTCTCCACATTTGATAACAATAGCCTTGCAGCCAGTCACTGGAATCCTTTTTAGTCTGTGGTGCTTTGGGGTCTTGTTCAATCTTGATGGTACTCGCTTCCTCCACCCACTTTGCTGGTAAAATCTGTTTTCCATTCCACATTCCCTTTTGCAAAAACAACTGACCGAACTTGGCCATGTCTTCCGTCTTCAACCGCAAGCCCCAGCCACCGGTGTTCACACCAGCAGCATCGGTTTCCCAATCGACACCTTTGATACCTAACGGAGCAAACAGACGAGGTTGCAGATAGTCAATTACTTTTTGCCCGGTTACTTTCTGCACAATAGCTGAAAGCATATACGTGGCGGCTGAGTTATAAAGAAACTTTGAACCGGGCTGATCAAGAATAGGCGTCTTTAAAAATGTTTTCACCCACTGCTGACTGACTACAACAGGGCCGGTTGGATCTGGCGCTTGCCCCGCAGTCATGGTCAATAAATGTTTGATACGTAGCTCAGCAAGGTAAGGGCTCACTTGAGCTGGTACATCTTCCGGAAAGAAAGAGATCACTTTATCTTCCACGGTTATTTTCTTTTCTGTTACCGCAAAACCAATAGCGGTGGCCGTAAAACTTTTGCTCACCGAATACATGGTATGAACTAAATCAGGACGGTACGGATTCCACCAACCTTCGGCTATGACTTTACCATGGCGCAAGATCATGATGCTATGAAACTCATGTTCACTTTTTGCAGCCGCATCCAGAAACTGAATGATCCCTTCTGACGAAACGCCTTCTGCCTCGGGTGTGCTTCGGGGTAGTGAACCGGTTTGAGCTAAAAGCGGAAAAGAAATTACGAAGACAAGGAAGGGAAGAATTCTTTTGAATGGTATCATGCTACTAGGGTTAATGATCACTACATGAAAATGCTATCATTACACTAAGTTAGTCCTTCTTATTGCGTACGGCAAAATAATAAAGCGGAATTCCGATCAATGTAATGATCAATCCAGGCCAGGTAAATTTGGGTTTGTAGATGATGAGAAAGGTACAGAACGCACTTCCCATCAGTACATAGAGTGAGGCAATCCATGGATAACCAAATGCTTTATAGGGTCGCTCGGCATTAGGCATCTTCCTGCGCAGAACAACTATTCCTAGTATTGAGATTACGTAAAACAGGATCACCACAAAAGACACCATGTCCAGTAAATCGCTATAGCGGCCGCTAAGACACCAGACGCACGCTAACAGGCATTGCACCCATAATGCAGTCTGTGGTACAGCAAAGCGATTCAGTTCACCTGCTTTGCGAAAGAACAATCCATCCTTTGCCATGGCGTAATAGACGCGGGCTCCTGATAAGATCAATCCATTGTTACAGCTGAAGGTGGAGATCATGATCATCACCGCTATTAACACGCTACCTATGTCTCCGAAGATATAATGCGAAGCGGCTACGGCTACACGGTCTTTCAATGCAAAGGCAATTTCATTCATGGGCAGCACAGCGGTGTACATGATGTTCGTAAGACTGTAAACTACGGCTACAATCAATGTTCCGAAGAACAGACTCAATCCCAGGTTACGTTGTGGATTTTTTACTTCACCGGCAATGAAGGTGACATTGTTCCACGCGTCACTGCTGAAAAGTGATCCTGCCAAAGCAGAAGCAATAGCACCAATTACGGCAACACCTGCATAATCCGTTACCGAACCATCCTTATTGATCTTGTGCATATCCCAGGCATTGGTCCAGTTGGCATCCCACACTTCACCACGCATCATCACAAAACCGAATACAATCAACCCGACTAAACACGAAATCTTAATGACCGTAAATGAGGTCTGGATACGCTTGCCCCCTTGTATACCTCGTGTATTAATAAAGGTGAGGAGCACGATAATACAAATCGATAAAGCCTGTGCCGGCGATACTTTGAGAAATCCAACATCAACCAGAATCCGATCCTCACTAACGGCAGGAATGAGGTAGGCGGTGAACTTGGAGAATGCCACACCTACTGCTGCAATGGTTCCGGTTTGTATCACAGCAAACAAACTCCATCCGTAAAGGAAGCCGGTTAACGGACTGAATGCTTCTTTGAGATAAATGTATTGCCCACCCGCTTTGGGAAACATGCCACTGAGTTCACCATAACTGGTGGCGGCACACATCGTCATGAATGCGGTGATGAGCCAGATCCCAATAAGCCAACCTGCACTACCTACGGTGCGCGAGATATCGGCACTGACAATAAAAATTCCGGAGCCGATCATGGAACCAGCCACGATCATGGTAGCGTCCCACAGACTGAGCCGGGGTTTGAATGTAGTCTCGCTCATTGGTTTAGGCTGAAATCAGGTTTAATATAAAACTTTCCAGAATTAAACCTGTTACCGATTGTCATTACGCCAATGGAAATCATTTAATAGAGCTGGGCTCATGTGCTTCTCTTCGAGATCGTACAGCTATTATGCGCGCTTGTTTAGATAGTATTTCATATCCAACCAGCAGTCGCGCATTCAGGAATTAAAAAAAACTCCACAATCGCGGCTGCCAGTACCCTATAATTTCCGATTCCCACCTCCGCGGCAAAGCAGTAACTTAATCGAGCGACGAGTCACTATGCCTTCCTGCGATTCACCGCGATATAATACAAAGGAATACCGATCAGCGTGATAATCAACCCCGGCCAGGTATAGCCGGGCTTGTAGATGATCAACAAAACACAGAAGGCTGTTCCCATCAGTATGTAAAGCCCAGGAAGGAAGGGGTAGCCAAATGCTTTGTAGGGGCGTTCTGTTTTGGGTTGTTTTTTACGAAGGATGAAAATGCCAGCGATGGTCAATGTATAGAAGATCACCACCACAAATGAAATCATATCGAGTAAACTGCCGTATTCACCACTTAAGCAAAGCAGTGAAGCGACAATACACTGCGCCCACAGTGCCCACTCAGGTACGGCATTGGCATTCAGGTCTTTTGCTTTTTTGAAAAAGAGACCATCGTTGGCCATCGTATAATAAACCCGTGCGCCTGCCAATACCAATCCATTGATACAACCAAACGTAGAAACCATGATCAAGACCGCAATCACCATCTTACCCGAGTCACCAAAAATCTGATTGGCTGCTGCTATAGCCAGCCGGTCGGCTTTGGGATAAGCAATTTCATTCAGTGGCAACACGTAGATGTACATGAGGTTGGCCGTTACATACAAAACGGTAACGATCAGCGTACCCAGAAACAAACTCAACCCGATGTTGCGTTTGGGGTTTTTAATTTCACCAGCAATGAAGGTAACGTTGTTCCAGGCATCGCTGCTGAATAATGAACCCGTCATGGAAGCAGCGATCGCGCCAAGCAATGCTACCCCACCAATTTCTGTCCAGCCGGTAGGAACTTTGCCAGCACCTCCTTCGCCCAGATCCTGCATCGACTTCAAACCGAGCTTCCAGTTTTCATCCCAGTAGTTTTGCTTCACCAGAATAAATCCAAAAACAATCAACCCGAATAGCGCAATCAGTTTGGAAATAGTAAAAACCGATTGAATGGTTTTCCCTTCTTTAACACCACGCGTGTTGATGTAGGTTAAAATAATAATGATCAGAATGGAGGTGAGTTGTGCAGCCGATATGGAAAACGATCCTGACTCAAAAAGTTTATTGTTCTCTCCCACCCATGGTACGAGGTAAGCAGTGAAACGCGCGAAGGCAACGCCCACTGCGGCAATGGTCGCCGTTTGTATTACAGCAAAGAAACTCCAGCCATAAAGAAAACCCATCAATGGATTATAGGCTTCTTTCAGATAAACGTATTGGCCTCCGGCTTTAGGAAACATCCCACTCAGCTCACCATAGCTTACCGCTGCGGTAATGGTCATGAAACCGGTAATCAGCCATACCGCAACAAGCCATCCAGGGCTACCTACATTTCGTAAAATATCAGCACTTACAATAAAGATACCCGAGCCGATCATCGATCCGGCTACAATCATGGTTCCATCCCACAACCCCAGTACGGGTTGAAATTTCTTTTCGCTCATGTGAGGTCAGGTTATTAAAAGGCGGAAGATATTGATTTCATTTCAAAACCAATATGCTTCCGCCAAAGGTAGTTTAGGTATTGATCGTATTAATCCAGAATTTCTTTCACCGGCTGGCCAGTACTCCCGTTGGGGTATTTTATTTTCAACAAGACAGAAAGGGTTGGCGCTATATCGGTGATGGTATGATAGGTAACCGAACTTCCCGGCTTGATTCCATATCCGTAAAACAATACCGGCACGCTGGTATCATAAGTAAACGGAGAGCCATGCGTGGTTCCCTGGGGGCGACTGCTCTCGAACCAACCGGGCTCCAGCACCACCGCCATATCACCGGAACGTTTGGTGTGATAGCCGCGCTTCACTAATCCCTTTACTCCTGCCTCTCCGTAGTCACTTGCGGATAACATCTGGCGTGTATACACATCATAGACACCTTCTTGTCGCAGCATGTAATTTTTGATCAATTCCGTAGCGATGAGATAATCTACACCCGCTGTTTTCGGGTCGCCGGCAAACAATTCCTGGTTGAAGAAAATCTGCCCGTTGGAAACATTTTCAATCAGCTTCTTGCCCGGAAACTGCTCTTGCAAAATATCGGCAAGACCCGCTTCAATGGCAGCTGATCTGAAATTATCAGCCGGTATGCGCAAATCTTTCAGATACTGAGGCACATCGGCTACGGCATGATCGGCGGTAAGAAAAACCAGGTATTGCCCTTTACCGATTTCCTTATCCAGTTTATTCAGCAGGTCTTCAATGTTTTTATCCAGGCGTATGTACGTATCTTCTACTTCAATTGAATTCGGCCCCATCGCATGACCAATCAGATCGGTAGATGAAAAGGAAACGGCAAGGAAATCGGTCCACTCATCCTTACCCAATGATTCGGCATCTATTACGGTCTTGGCCAGTTCGGCCAGCAGATCATTACCGAAAGGGGTAATAGCAAGCAATTCATAGTCGGGCGACAGTTTTCTCATCTCCTTCAGGTTGTAAGGAAACACAGGGCGATCTTTGCCTTTCCATTTTGTTTCGTATGGAGTATCATCCGGACCACTTTCTTTGTATTGGTCGATGGGATAAACTGTTTTCCATTCCTGATTCAGGTAATTGTCCGCCAGGTTTAATTTATTGAAATCCTCCAGCCAAAGGGGTAGTGCTTCCTTGTAATAAGTACTGGTGATGAACTTGCCTGAATTCGAATCAAACCAATAGGCTCCATCCGGAGTATGACCTGCCGGCAGTACAGCACCACGATCTTTTACGGATATGCCAATTACTTTTGATCTGCGTTGGGTAGCCAGTTCCAGTTCATCCGTAATGGTGGAGGACAGCATACGCGAAGGTGAAACATCGCCATTTCCTTTTTCATTGCCTACCGGCTTGTAGCGCTCATCGCCAACACAGTTCACCGTTTTGCGGGTAGTTTTATCATACCAGTCGTTAGAGATGATTCCATGAATGGCAGGTGTTGATCCGGTATATATTGAGGCATGCCCCGGCCCCGTATAGGTAGGTACATAGTTGTAGTGTGCATTTTTTAACATGAATCCTTCTCCCATCAGGCGTTTGAATCCGCCTTTACCCAGCTTGCTTTCAAAGCGATAGAGGTATTCCTGCCGCATCTGGTCGACTACGATACCCACCACTAGCTTAGGACGGGCTGGAGTGTTTTGAGCAAAAGCCAAAGAACTAAAAATCAGAAAGAAGATAATGCTGGCGAACCTTTTCATAACGAATAATAAGCGGGCAATTTAAAAAATAAGCCGGGGATGGCGATGTTTTTAATATAAACGGTGCTTTACTTTTTGCCGCAGTAAATGCGCTCGTATTCATCGGCCGATTCAAAAGCCTGCCTGCGTAGTACTTTGCCGTTATGGCTGTAGTAAATCACCACAGATATATCGGCCTCCTCCACATGCTTTTCGGTAAAATACATTGGCTTATCGGCATCACCGATATTGACAATATCAGTAAAGGCAGATGGGATAACTACACCAGAGCGATTGCTGATTACACCATAATAATTATCCTGATGGATGATCGCCACGTATTCGTGCGGATATTTTTTTACGTAATGAAAATCTTTGATCTTATCCTGCAGCACTTTGCCCCCCTGAATATCATAAATCTTCCATTGAAAATTCTCTTTCACCCAGGCCGATGAATCGTTCCAAAACTGTATTTCATTAAACTGAAATTTTCCGACCGGTTTTGCATCGGTATCGATAAAACCCCATGCGCCTTCTTTGTAAGCTGCAAACCAATACCTGTTGTAGGGCACGAGGTTACGATCATACGCGGGCCTGATCAGTTTTTTTGATTGCATGTCATACAAACCAAATTTCTTCTCCTTCAATAAGGAAAGTCGTTCAGGTTCAGACTGAATGATGGCATCGTACTCGGTGGGTAATAGTGTTTTTCCCCTGCTGTCGACAATTCCTTTTTTGTTCGCTTTCGTGAGAAGGAAAAGCCCTTCGGATAAATTTTCGATCTGATCAAAATCACCGGTAAACAGTCGTTGCCCGGAGAGGGCATTGTACACGGTCTTCTTATTTCTTTCTGCCACTACCAGCCATGCAGCCGAATCTTTTCCGAACAATGTGGTTTTCTCTGAGAGATTAAAGTCAAGGTGTATACGTTTGTTGAGCCAGGCACGAACCGAATCGCGTTGTTTTACCATGGCAATGTTTTTCTCAAACCAGATGCTGTCTGCCTGCTGTACTATTTTTTTTCCGGAAGAAATATCCACTAACTGAAGAGCACCTGACGATTCCTTGGTAGCGATCCATTGCCCCTGAACGGTTACCTGGCGGTAAGATTTATTCTGTAATTCAGCAATACCTTCTACAAATTGCTGATCATTTTTAGTTCGCAGAAATCCGAACGATGCTTTTGTCAATGTTTGTCTTTCGAATGGAATAACGAATTCCAGGTTTTCATTGAGCACACCTTCCAGCGCTCCGTTTTTCACCCAGCAAAGACGTTCACTCCAGCGCCTCACCTCATCAAACACCAGTGATTCAGACAAGGGAATTTTATTGGCCACCTCACCCACTTTTGTGGCGGTGACTAAAATTTTCTTCCCGTTTTTGCCAAGAATAACCCAATTATCGAGTGATGAAATAGTTTCATACACATAAGGGAGAAGTATTCGTCCCGTAAAGGATACTATTCCCCAGCCCGATTCTTTCCGTACGGCAATGAAGCGTCCCGCTACGACATCGGCATCTTTCAAACCATCAATGCGAAAAACGGTTCCTGATTTATGAACAATCAGTATGGATGGCGCGGTGGTAACTTTCAGAAAACCATCACCCAGATCATCTACTTCCTTGACCTCACCATGGAAAAGTACTTTTCCACTGCGTGAAATAACACCTTGCGAAGTAACGAGGTAATCCGCACGTATATTCCCACACTGGTACTCTTCCGATACCGCATCGAACGAGGCGGCAATTCGCTCTTTACCTTCCGCATCCATAAATCCATAGCGGTCGCCTTTCAGAAAAGGCACCCAGTACAGGCGGTCTAATTCTTCCACGCTGCGCAGTGAATCCGTCATGTCTTCTTTCAGGGCATGTCCAGCATCATGATCGAGATGGAAAAGTATATTTTGCGCAACCGACACCCATTTACTGCCGGGATAGCGTTTTATAAAATGGAGAAACGAATCGGCCGATCCATCCGCTGTCGTGATTTGCAAAATCTGCTGCTCAGCCATATCCCCGTAAGGGCTGGAAGGAAATTCGCGCACAAAATTTTCATAACTTTTTAGCCGTTCATCGCGTGTACGATCTTCATACAGTAATTTATCATAGCGCTTACGCGCATCTGCACTTCGGTGCGAGGAAGGATACTTTCTCAGAAACACATCAAAGCTGCTGTACGTATTGATCTTCAATGCTTCCAGAAAAGCCACTTCGTCACGCAGTTCAATAGCAGCACTGACCTGACTTGCAGTGGGATGATGAATAATAAAATAGTGATATGCCTCTTCGGTATGGACTGACTTCGCAAAACCAAAGGCAGCATTGTCAATCCTTCTTTTATGATCATACAGTAGTACACTATCGATAGGAAACTTCTTCAGTTTCTCTTTATCCCGGATATCCAGTTGAGTGTAATCGTTAATGGAAGCCATCGCATAGCGATAGGCGGAATCCAGATTATAACGCGGGTAGTCTTTATTGAAGAAGAGCAACGAGGCCGTGTATTTTATTTCGGCATCACTACTGTTTTTAGCCAGTGTTTTAGCAATGAGCTGCTCTGCCTTCACCCACTTCTTCTTTTCCATGCGCGATAGTACCTGGCTGCCAGAGCCCGACTGTGACCACACCCGAAATGAAATAAAAATAAAAATAACGGGCAGTATCCTAAACATACCAAGTGCTGATTAGGCAATCTGAGCTCTCTTCGCTTTATCCCACACGGCACTTTGCTTACCCCGCAGCAAACGGAATAGTCCCTGGTAGACCGACAGATTCATGAACAGGAAGTAATAGGGGACAAACAGGATCTTAAACCGAATTTTCCGGTTACGAAGTAAATATCCGGCTATCGCAACGAAGTAAAATAAGAGTTGTGCGATGAAGACCGATCCATAAAATACGTTACCATCAGCGGCTAAAAAAATGTTGGTGATCAATAACACCAGAAGACCTAACGGGGCAAACGTCCAGCGCAACATACGATGCGATACGTATTGAAAACTCAGCCATCCGTATTTAAAAATATTGAGCAAATCCCTGAAATACCACACTTCAATCAGGCCACCGGCAGAGATGCGCACCTTTCGTTTATGCTCCTCGCCCATGGACTCTGAACTGGTTTCCATGGCATATGCTTCCGGCTCATAGATCACACGGAATCCTTTTTTGGCAATGTTCATCGACAAGCGAAAATCTTCAATGAGCACACCGGCAGGTACCTGTTCATACAGCGAAGTGCGGATAGAAAACAATTCTCCGGCAGCACCTACAACGGTATGAAGTTCGGAATCCCATTTCTTCAGTTTCGACTCGTATTTCCAATAGGCTCCCTCTCCGGAGCTGGCCGCGTTGTCCTGCTCGCTTTGCATAACGCGCTTCTCTCCGGCCACAGCCCCTACGTTCTCATCTTTATAATGCCGGGCGATGAGTTGCAATGACTTCTTATTCAGAAATGTGTTTGCATCACAGAAGATAACAATAGGGGTCTTCACAAATGCCATAACACGGTTGACGGCTGCATTTTTGCCTTTACGGGCATTTTCATGAAACAGCTTTAGCTCCGGGTATTTTTGAATGATTTCGCCACTATTGTCGGAAGAGCCATCGGTAACAAAAAACAGGTTTCTTTTGCTGGTGGGGTAATCCAGCTGCAATGTGTTCTGGATTTTCTGATCGAGAATGTCGGCCTCATTGAAACAAGCCACCACAAGCGTTATTTCGGGCAATTCCGCTTCATCAACAAAGAAATTATCGTGCTGGCCCTTGTTTTTCCTTAGCCTGACCAGCACCCCCAATACGACAGGGTACCCGATATATGTGTATAAAATTACTCCAAATCCCAGCCAGAAAAGAACTTCCATTTTGCGCTATATCTAAAAATACCTGATCAGTAATTATAACTTTTAAAAGTCGTAAATTTCGAAGTTTTTCCCCCCTTATTTGTCAGAAATGATGTTGAAAGTAGGCTTTAATAAACATTACCTGGTAATTGTGGCTGTATTGCTCTGCTGTTTTACAGTAAAAAGCCAGACAGCGCCCGATTTTACCGAGCTCACTGTACCCAATGGTACATACAATGCTTTTTATAGCACGACCATAACGACCACCGATGCTGAAAATAATAACCGTGCCATCACGATTACCGGTACATTACCGGGTGGAGTACTCTTTACGGACCTCAACAACGGCTCTGCTCAGATAGAAGGAACACCCACCGAAGTAGGCACGTTTAATTTTACCCTTACGGTTGAAGATCTCGTTGACGCTACGCAAAACACACATTCCTATTCCCTGACTATTGATAAAGCTAACCCGGTAATTACCTGGGTCACTCCTGCCAGCATTACCTATGGTACCGCATTAAGCTCAACGCAATTAAACGCGACAGCCGATGTAGTAGGAACTTTCGTTTACACCCCAGACAATGGAACACAACTTAATGCAGGCCCTGATCAAACCCTCACGGTAAGTTTCACACCCACGGATGCAGCTCACTACACAACAGCGGGCTCATCTGTTTTGCTCACCGTGCTCAAGGCAACTCCAACGGTATCCTGGGTAGAGCCGTCACCGATTACCTATGGAACAGCACTGGGCAGCACCCAACTTACTGCTACTGCTTCAGTAGCCGGAACGTTTACCTATACCCCTGCCTCCGGTACGGTATTGAATGCAGGCGTGAGTCAGTTGCTCACGGTAAGCTTCTCTCCAACAGACCTGTCCAACTATGAAACAGTACCTTCCACCACGGTACACATCACGGTAGACAAAGCGTTACCAACCATCACCTGGACTACGCCATCCGCCATTACGTATGGAACCGCTCTTAGCTCTGTTCAGTTAAATGCAACCTCCACCACACCGGGTACGTTCACTTATTCACCCGCCAGCGGCACGGTATTGAATGCCGGCAATGGCCAATCATTAACAGCAAGCTTTGCGCCTACCGATGCGGCTAACTACAGCAGTGTACCGAGTACTTCTGTAAACATCGATGTACTCAAGGCAGATCCCGTCCTCACCTGGAGTACACCCGGTGCGATTACTTACCCTACTCCATTAAGTTCGACACAACTCAATGCTACATCAAGTACACCAGGCACTTTCACATACACACCCGCTTCAGGAACGGTATTAAATGCAGGACCAGGTCAGACATTATCCGCCAGCTTCACTCCCTCCAATACCACTAATTTTAATACGGGTACAATCACTGCCCAGATTACGGTGAACAAAGCCACACCAACGGTTAGCTGGAGTGCTCCGGCCGCTATCGTTTATGGAACGACACTCAGCGCCACACAATTGAATGCCACGGCAAGTGTACCCGGTACATTTACGTACACCCCTTCTGCCGGAGCTACGCTGAGTGCAGGGTCTCAGACTTTGAGTGTCGATTTTGTCCCCACCAGTTCGAACTATAATTCAGTCAATGGAACAACTGTTTCACTGACGGTTACAAAAGCTACCCCAACAGTAACGTGGAATGCTCCTGTTGCAATCACTTATGGAACGCCCCTAAGTGCCACGCAGCAAAATGCAACGTCCAGTGTGCCTGGCAATTTTTTCTATTCGCCTGCCAGCGGCACCATATTGAATGCCGGTACGGATCAATTGATGATTACCAATTTCACTCCTACCGATGCGGCCAATTACAATTCGGTAAACGGAACCAGCACCGTGATAACCGTTAATAAAGCCACCCCGGTAATCACCTGGACCAATCCCGCTGCTATACCGCAAGGTACTCCACTTAGCGCTACGCAATTAAACGCTTCTTCTTCTGTGGCGGGATCTTTTGTCTATACTCCACCAGCGGGTACAGTATTAAGCGCAGGAGCCAACCAAGTACTTACTGCCGATTTTACACCCTCCAATACCACCAATTACAATTCCGTAAACGGAACCACCGTTCTTATCAATGTAAACAATAAGATCAATCCAACCATCACTTGGAACACACCCGCGGCCATCAATTATGGAACAGCACTCAGTGCCACACAGCTGAATGCGACAGCAAGTGTGGCCGGTTCGTTTAGCTATACTCCTGCCAGTGGTACCATTTTAAATGCAGGTACACAAACCCTGAATGTGACATTTACACCCACTGACGGAGCTACGTATAATGAAGCTTCAGCCTCGGTACAGATTGTAGTAAACAAAGTAACTCCGGTTATCAACTGGAGCACGCCTGCTGCCATTACTTACGGAACAGCCTTAAGCGCGACACAACTCAATGCCACGACCAGTGTAGCGGGTACATTTACCTATACCCCCTCAGCAGGTACTGTGCTAAATGCAGGCACTCCGACTTTAAGTGTAAACTTCACTCCTACCGATGGCGCGAATTATAATTCCGTAACAGGAACCACTGTAAATCTCACCGTTAATAAAGCGAATCCGGTGATCAGCTGGACAAATCCGGCGGCTATTACCTATGGAACAGCGCTCAGTAGTGCCCAGCAAAATGCCACCGCTAATGTGGCGGGTTCATTTGTTTACTCACCTGTAAGCGGAACCATACTGAATGCCGGGGCCAACCAAAACATCAGTGTGAACTTTACCCCCACAGATGCCGTCAATTACAATACGGTGAATGGTACTTCTGTGCAGATTACGGTTAATAAAGCTACTCCAACCATCAGCTGGGCAACACCGGCAAGCATTACGTATGGCACTGCGCTAAGTGCAACCCAACTCAATGCTTCTGCAAGCGTGGCCGGTACATTAGTGTATACGCCTGCAAGTGGTACTGTATTGAATGCCGGCACACAAACACTCAGCGTTAACTTTACTCCATCCAATACCTCCAATTATAATTCAGTAAACGGAACAACGGTGCAAATTGTAGTGAACAAAGCTACGCCCACCATTACCTGGACTACTCCTTCCGCGATTGTTTACGGAACTACACTAAGTGCCGCGCAACTGAACGCTACAGCCAGCGTAGCCGGATCTTTTACCTACACCCCGGCAACAGGAACACAACTGAATGCCGGTACGCAGACGCTCAGCGCCAATTTTACACCAACCGATGCCGCTAATTTCAATTCCGTAAATGGAACAACCGTGCAGCTTGTAGTAAACAAGGCAACACCAACCATCACCTGGTCGAATCCTGCAGCGATCACTTATGGAACTACATTAAGCGGCACTCAACTAAACGCGACCGCCAGCACTCCAGGAACGTTTACTTATACACCGGCAGCAGGTACCTTACTCAATGCAGGTACGCAAACATTGACCGCGAACTTCACTCCTTCCAATACCACTAATTACAATTCAGTCAATGGTACTGCTGTACAGATTGTGGTGAACAAAGCCACCCCCGTGATCAGCTGGACAACTCCGGCCAGCATCACTTATGGTACTGCCCTTAGTGCGACTCAGCTTAATGCTTCAGCCAATGTGGCCGGCACGTTGGTTTACACCCCGGCAAGTGGAACAATATTGAATGCCGGTACGCAAACACTCAGTGTGGATTTCACCCCTACTGTCACAGCAAATTACAATTCTGTAAGTGGTACAACGGTGCAAATTGTAGTAAACAAAGCAACACCAACTGTCACCTGGCCGGCACCATCGTCCATTTCGTTAGGTACTGCTTTAGGCGCTACTCAGCTTAATGCTACAGCAAGTACGACCGGAACATTTACCTACTCCCCGCCATCGGGAACTCAACTGGGGTTAGGCACTCATACATTATCTGTCAACTTCACACCCTCCAATACCAGTAATTTCAATTCAGTTAACGGAACTACGGTTCAAATCACTGTAAACAATAAAGTCTCACCTACTATCACCTGGCCTGCGCCTGCGGCCATTACCTACGGAACAGCCATCAGTAATACACAGCTGAATGCGACCGCTAATATACCCGGTTCTTTTACTTATTCTCCTGCCAGCGGAGCAATACTAAATGCCGGAGTACAAACGCTGAGTTTGAATTTTGTACCGGACGATGCGGCGAATTACAACACCATTAATAATTTCACTACGTCCATTACTGTAAACAAAGCGACTTCTACCGTTACGTGGAGTAATCCGGCCAACATCACGTATGGAACACCGCTAAGTGCGACTCAACTAAATGCCACGGCCAGTGTGCCGGGTACGTTCACCTACAGTCCGGCTGCCGGCACCTTATTAAATGCGGGAGATAATCAGAACTTACAAGTAAGCTTTACGCCTACCAGCAGCAACTACACCACAGTGCCTAATACCACCGTGAGTATCTCCGTAAACAAGGCAACACCGGTGATCACATGGGCCGCTCCTGCAGCCATCACTTACGGTACTGCGCTGAGCAGCACACAACTGAATGCCAGCTCTTCTGCGCCAGGAACATTCGCTTATAATCCTGCGGCTGGCACATTGCTCAGCGCTGGAGCCAATCAATCACTCAATGTACTATTTACCCCGACAAACGCGGGAAATTATAACTCTGCCACCGGGGCAACATCGATTGACGTCAATAAAGCTCCGCTTTCAGTAAAAGCCAACAATGATAGTCGCACCTATGGAGCCAGCAATCCTGCATTGACGACTTCCATTACCGGATTTGTAAATGGGGAAACGCAAACTGTTATAGATACTCCTCCTGTAGCTACCACTACAGCAACGGTACTTTCTCCAGTAGGAAATTATCCCCTCACCGCATCCGGTGGAGTTGATGATAATTATTCCTTCAGCTATACCAGCGGGTTGTTAACGATAACAAAAGCAGTACTCAATGCAAACCCGGACGATAAATCAAAACTGTATGGCGATGATAATCCGGTCTTCACCATGACATATTCCGGTTTTCTCAATGGAGAGACGGAGGCGGTAATTGACGTACGTCCAACGGTGTCCACTACTGCAGTTAAACTTTCCCCGGCGGGTACTTACCCGATCTCGGCTACGGGAGGTGCAGATAACAACTATAATTTCAGCTATACCAACGGAACATTAACGGTTATTGCAAACAACCCTCCGGTCCTTAAAAATTTCCAGGTGAGTGTGAATGAAGATACCCGCTTCGATTTCACTTATGATCAGTTTTATCAGAATATTGTGGATGACCCGGGAAACAAAATCGCATTTATAAAAATAATTAGCTTGCCGGTTAACGGTACGCTTAGCTGGAAAGGCAATAGGGTTTCGGTAGGCGATGAGATCACCTCGGCCAACAACACCTTTGAAAACTTTACTTACCAACCCAACACGGATTATAACGGTACGGATTCGTTCAACTGGAATTCATCCGATGGTATTTTTCTTTCGGCCAACCCAGCCTCCGTCACCATCAGGGTTATTGCCGTCAATGATCCTCCGGTACTTAGCAATATCGAATCAGAATCGATCAAGTACAGTTTAGGAGACAAGGGAGTTCCGATCACGCAAAAGCTCACGGTGAATGATGTCGATAATAATTTTATGCATTCCGCTAAAATTACCATTGCCGAAAACTATTCATCGGGCGACAATCTTGCCGCGAGCCCAACCATGAGTACTAAAATCGTGGCTGCCTTCAATACGGCTACTGGCGAATTAACCCTGAAAGGAAAGGATACCAAATCCAACTATGAAACGGCATTGAGTGGAATTGTATTCAGCAGTCCTGTCAACGGAAGTGCCACCATCTCAAACAAGATTTTAACTATATCAGTAAACGATAGTACGGCAAATAGCAATATCGTTTCCAGAGTGATCGAAATAACAGAGGTATTTCCTGAACTGGACATTGTCAATGCATTCACACCCAACGGCGATGGTGTAAATGATCAATGGGATATTCTTAATCTCGATCTGTATTCAAAAATCAAGATTTCTATCGTGAACCTGGAAGGTATAAATGTATTCTCATGTGCCTCACCGGACTGCAAATGGGATGGAAAACTGAACGGGAAAGAGCTTCCTTCCGGAAATTACTTCTATACGATCGACCTCAATGATGGCAAACGAAAATATCAGGGAACAGTTACTATTCTGAAATGAGCCACAAAATAAAAACAATACTGGCAACTGCTTTGGTGTACCTGTTGGTGTGTGCGCAAAGTCATGCACAGGAAGTGGATTACACCCAATACTATTTGAATCTCCCCGCTGCGAATGCCGGTTTTACCGGCATGGAGGATTACCTCGATGTGAAGATGGGATTCCGTCAGGGATGGAGTGATTTCAATACCAAGAATAATAATTTTTACATAGCGGCGTATGGCATCTTGAATAAAGCAAAGCGATCCTCCACCATTAATAACTCGCTCCGCATCAGTAATCCCACCCTGTACAGGGAAATTCAATCCGACAAAAAACTCCGCAGAAAGCATGGCTTAGGTGGAATGATTGCCAATCGGAATTTCGGGCCTTATCAATCACTGAGCATCAACGCCAATTATGCGTACCACCTTCCTGTCTCCAAAACATTAAATCTGGCTTTTGGAACAAGGGTGAGTTATGCCAATCAAAAAATTAACTTCGGCAATTTTACAGTGCGTGATGAAGTCAATGATGTGTTCTATCAGCAGCTGCTGCGTGCCAACCAGGGAATTCAGAATTTACTGTTGGCCGATTTCGGTTCTGTACTCTATTCTTCCCGGTTCTATTTTGGCATCTCCACCACGGGCTTAATTTCCAAACCCGTTAGCGGAGACAATTTACTGAATGAAAAAACAGACTCGCGCATCAATCTGCAGACAGCTGCCAATCTGGCTTTGGGAAACAACTTTACTTTAAGCCCTGCGGTTAAAATAATTCACTCAAGAGATTATGGATTACTCTGGACCGCAAGTACCCGGCTTCGTTACAAAGACATAATCTACCTGGGGCCTGGCTTTAACAGCGAAAAAAAATTATCACTGATGGTAGGACTCTCTGCAGGCAACCGGTTAAGTATCAATTATTCCTACGATCAATACCTTTCTGATCTAAAAGATTTCAATGCCACTACTCATGAAGTAGTTATGGGGATAGCCTTGTTCAAAAAATACGGAGTAACAACAAAATTCTGGTAACATACAATGAACCTCCTGATAAAGAAAACAGTATCCCTATTCGTTCTTGTACTTTGCTCGCTGGCTATTCAGGCACAGGAATTGAAATTTGAAAAAACAGAAAAATTAGGTGATCATATTAATTCCACTGCCGAAGAAATAAGTCCTTTATTAACTCCTGACGGAAAGACATTATACTTTGCACGCGTTTTTCACCCGGATAACAACGGTGGTAAGATAGCAGGACTTGATATCTGGAGATCAGATAAAACCGCTGAAGGTGAATGGACTCCTGCTACCAACAAATTCAAACAATGGAATACAAAAGGAAGCAACGCAGTAATTGGCATCAACAAAAACGGTACTGTTATCTACCTCCTCAACTCCTATAACAAGAAAAGTGGTATTGCTTTTTCTAAATTATTGAATGGAGAATGGACATCCCCCGAAACCATTGTCATACCCGGCATGGAACGTAGCGAGTTTGTAGGCTATTACATGAACCCCACGTTCGACATACTGCTGATATCCATGAACGATAAAGATTCATTTGGTCAGGAAGATTTGTATGTGAGTATAAAAGGGCCGGGAGAAAAATGGAGCACTCCTTTAAATCTGGGGTCGACCATTAATACCGAGGGATTTGAAATTGCGCCCTACCTTTCCGAGGATGGAAAGAAGATTTATTTCTCCAGCAACGGGCATGCAGGCTTGGGTGATGCCGATATCTTCGTATCGGAAAGACTCTATGAAAGCTGGACCGTATGGAGTAAACCGAAAAACCTGGGGAAACCTATTAACAGCGAAAAATTTGACGCCTATTTCACCCTACACAGCGACACTATCTGTACTTTTTCCAGCAATCGCGATGCTGAATTTTCTGACATCTATCAAAGTATCTTCAAGCAACAAACCATATTAAAGGATTCCATCAACAAAATCGTTCAGGAAACGCAGCAGTTGCTCTCAGGACTGAAAGTAAATGATGCCGATAATAAGGACAAAGCGGAGTTCGTCTCTTTCGATCTCAACTCCTCCACTGTATCTGCACACGTTAAAGATCAGGTCAATGCAGTGCTGCGCAAGCACAACACCAAACTCTTGAAATCCATCGAAATCACCGCCTTCGCTAATGATAGCACCACCCCTTCCATCAACTACTCTATTGCGCTGAATCGTTCCAAAAACGTATTGGAGTACATTCAGTTGCAAACCGGGGTAGCAAAAGAAAAACTGAAGACCAAAACTTCAAACGAAGTGGCTAAAGGAAAAAATGGAGTAGAGATTAAAGTTGTTTATTAAACACCATCCTTAGCCCACCACTACTTCTTCTGGTGTGATGACCACCAGAAGTCCCTCAACCCCAGAAATCGCTTTTCAAAATAATGGTAGCTGATATACGCTGCACCGTAAGCGGATAGAAACGCGATTACAAAAGCAATGAAGAAGTTGTGGATCAGATAATTATTCAATGCTAATGCGGCAACTAATATGACAAAATGGTAGATATACATACCGTATACTACTTTGCCAATATTGACGAGGGGTTTAAAATTAAATATTCCCTTGTAATCCTCCCTGATGAGCAGAATGATCACAAATAGAAATAGAAAATTGATCAGCGAGTAGGACCATACATGTTGCAGGTTTTCAATCATCGCCACCGATAGTCCTAAACTGGAAATACTGAAATCCGGATGAGTTCTTTTGATGAAGATATAATTGACGGCTCCGGCCGCTAATACCATCACCAGAGTCGCTCCCATCCATTTTGCCGGTTGGGTGATTTTCTCACGCAAATTAAAGAGCGGGATTGCTGCCCCTATAGCAAATGCATCAAACTGACTGAGGGTGAATGCATAAGTAATCTCACCGGCCATCTCCGCCGTGTAACCGGCCCCCAGTACGTAGCTGGTCAGCCAGTACCTGAATACAGGTGCTGCTACCAGAGCAAATGCAATCAACCATTGCAGGTTTTTACGGCTCAGAAAATAAACCAGAAAAGGCCACACCAGATAAAATTGTTCTTCCAGTGCAAGCGACCAGAAATGAATAAACCAGATGCTGTTGAAATCAAGGTCAGTGATAAACCGGGTATAGTTGTAGCTGAAGGTGAGCAGATACGGTAAACGCTGTAAAAAGTCGCCCGGCTTACGAAATACGACATAGATCGCAACAAACGCCAGGATGTAGACAAAATAGACTGGAAAAATGCGAAGTATCCTTCGCCAGTAAAACTGCCCGATATAGGTACCAAAAGGTTTGCTTTTGCTTTCCAGAAGGATTTCGGTGATCAGAAATCCCGACTGAACAAAAAACATTTGTATCCAAATCCAGGAAAAACCCATCACACTCCAGTCTTTTCCGTTCAACCGGAGGAAATGATAGAGCAAAACGAAGATAATTCCGAAACCCCGTATACCATCTAAAGACTGAATGTACTTTCTCATAAGACGAAAAGCGCGAGGTAATAAATGGGTTTAGAAGGACGGAAAAACATCAAATTTAAATTAGAAAATGAATTCAATCGATTTCGAGATGATCTGTTTAGCAAATAGCAAAGCTTTAGGAAAATATTGAATATATGGCGTAATTTTGTTTAAATTCTTTAGCCCCAAATGGAACTAGCTACGATTTTTAGATTATTAGTAAGCAAGATCTGGATTCTGATCATCATACCCATAGTAGCGGCTGTAGGCGCCTACCTGTTTTCCCTTACTGCTGACAAAAAATACCGTTCCACTTCTCTGCTCACCACTGGCTTCACCACCAACGAGAAGGTGCAGATCGCGGATGAACGAATTGACTTGTGGGTAGCCGGTGTAAAGTTTGATAACATGATCGAACGGATGAATTCGGAACTGGTGATGTCCATGCTCACGTATCATCTGATGGTACATGATCTGACCAGTGAAGTACCCTTCCGAAGATTAAAGAAAGAAGAGGATCCGCTGGCCAGCAAATCAAAAGAAGAAATTAAGGCCATTGTAGAGGTCTTTGAGCAGAAAATAGCAAAAATGGAAATGCTGTCTTCTTTCGATCCAAAAGAAAATGAACTGTTGGAATTAATTAAAAAGTACAAGTATGCCGGGTGGCAATTAAAAAAGACACTTAGTATTAACCGGGCACGCTCTACGGATTTTGTTGAAGTGAACTTCGTATCCGAAAACCCTCTTCTTTCTGCTTTTATCGTCAATACGCTCAGTGAACAGTATATCCGCTACGACAGCTCCCTGAAAACGGATATCTCGGATGAGTCCGTAAAGTTCTTCTCTGAGCTGGTGAATGAGAAAAAGAAAATTCTGGATGAGAAAACCCTTTTCCTCGACAAATTTAAATCGTCCAATAATTTATTAGGAGGTGACTTTTTGGAGTTGAAATCCACCCAGATTGTGGATTACGAACTGTTGCGCCAGGAAAAACTGGATGAGATCAGAAGCAAAAAATTATCGATCGCTGATGTGACGGATCAAATTAATTCCCTGTCAGCCACCGCCACCACAGGCACCTCTTCTTCAGAAACCAACACCGCCATTCTTCAAATCCGGTCAAAGATTAATGATCTTAATCAGATTTATATCAACGGGGGTTCCAAAGATCAGGAGCTACTCAAGACCATTACCAATCTTCGTGCGCAATTGCAGCTCGAAATGAATAAGCTTGCCGAGAGTGGTACGGATACGGAGTTACCAAAAGTATCAAAGGAGAGTTTATTGGCTAAGAAAAGACAGTTAGAGCTTGAGCTGGAAATTACCCAGACCAATCTGGCATCGTTGGAACAAACACTAATGAACCTGAAAAGCAGCGTTTCCGGATCGGCATCGAAGAAGTCAACCACCGAAGCCCTGGAGCGTGATGTAAAAACGGCATCTGACGAATACCTTCAGGCATTGGAAAAATACAATACTGAAAAGAACAAATCGCTGCTATCCAAAAGTGCCATCACCATTACTCAAAGAGGGCAGCCCAACCCTTCACCTGAATCATCCAAGACTGTATTAATCATTGGCCTGGCTTTCATGGGTAGCTTAGCCATGTGCACCTTCGTGATCATCGTTATTGAGTTCGCCGATCAGCGCATTAAGAATCCTGCCAAATTCGAAACCTATGCCGATCTTAATCTGATAGGCTGGATCAACACGATCACTATTAATAACCTGGATCTGAAATCACTTTTCAGCGGAAAAACAGGAGACGAATCGCAGGAAAAATTCAAACATTTCCTGAGAAAGATCCGCTTTGAGGTAGAAAACTCTGGTGCAAAAGTATTGATGGTTACCAGTACCAAAAAAGGAGAAGGTAAGACATTCATGATTTTGTCACTGGCTTACTCACTGAGTTTATTGAACAAAAGATCATTGATAATCGACACTAACTTCAGAAATAACTCGCTAACGAAATTATTGATTGCGAAGCCTAATTTTCAAAAGATGCTGCAGGAAGATAATGACATCAAGTTATTGACTAGCCCGCTCAGCAAAAATGAGGAACCGGTAAGCAACGGTGGTAATATCATATCCAGAACAAGCGACAAAAACATTGATATCATCGGAAGCAGCTCTGGTTCAGAATCACCTTCAGAGATTTTGGCAGGTCGCAATTTCAATGCAATGATTGAGCATTTAAGAAACACTTACGACTATATTTTCCTGGAAGGCGCATCGCTCAATGAGTTTTCTGACACCAAAGAATTAATGTCTTTTGCCGATAAAGTGATCAGCGTCTTTGCAGCCGATTCGGTACTAAAAGCAATCGATCATGAATCGATCAATTACTTTAAAAGCCTTAACGGAGTTTTTATGGGTGCCATTCTCAACAAAGTGGAGAGCAAAGATGTGGTACAATAAAAATGAACATTCCGTTTTACATATTCTCTTAATTCTAGGTTTTGAAACTTAATCTCAACTCGTACTGGTTCAAGTCAGGAATATTCAGCTTACTTCAAAACCTGTCGCAATTGGTATTTGGATTCGGTGGATTCTATTTTCTGGTCCGTCTGCTTAGCAAAGAAGAATTCGGAGGATGGACCCTTTTTCTCACTGTTACCTCCATGCTGGAAGTAGCCCGTGTAGGTTTCATCAAAAATGGGTTCATCAAATTCAGAGCTTCCGCTACGGAAGAGCTGCACGGCACCATCTTCACTTCCTCCTTTGTACTCAATTGCTGCTTTGCACTTTTGATTTCCGCTGGTATGATCATCTTCGGAAACAGTCTGGCTACCATCTGGAATACTCCGCAACTGATGCAGGTGTTTTATGTTTATGCGCTCACCTCGCTGGTGCTCGTACCTTTCTTTCAGTTTGAATTTCTATTACACGCTGTCCTTGATTTCAGAAGTGTGTTTTACATTTATTTCATCAGAAATGGTCTGTTCTTCTTTTCTATTTTATTAAGCTATCTTGGCTATTATAAAATAACTCTCTCTAATCTGGTTATCTTCCATTTTTCCGCCGCATTATTATCTTCTGCGTGTGCTTATTTTCTGGTCAGAAAAATACTCGTCTTCTCCAACCGCATCGACAAAGAGTGGACCTGGAAACTGGTTCACTTTGGCAAATATGCCAGCGCCACCAGCCTGAGCTCAATGCTTTACAGTGGTGCTGATCAATTCATGTTAGGATCGTTGATCTCTACCGCATCAGTAGCGACTTATGGTGCTGCCGCACGAATTACCAGCCTCATCAATATTCCTTCTATGACACTGTCCACTATCCTGTTTCCGAAAACCGCACAACTGATCAGTTCGGAAGGTACCAAGGCGGTAAAAGAACTCTACGAAAAATCAGTAGGAAGTATTGTTGGAATCATACTGCCGGGTGTTATTTTCGTTTTGCTTTTTCCTGAATTTGTAATGACAACAATAGCCGGTAAAGGGTACCTCGATGCCGTTCAGATTCTGAGCGTTTCTGTATTTTTCACTTTGCTCTTGCCATTCTCCTATCAGTTCGGAACTGTACTCGACTCCATTGGCTATCCCAATATCAATTTCTATTTTACGAGTGTCAGCCTGCTGGTTAATGTGACGCTGAATTATTTTCTGATTTCAAGATATGGAATCATGGGCGCTGTATATGGAAATGCATCCGTTACGTTGGCCAGTTTTATTGTCATGCAGGCCATGCTGCGAAAAAAACTAAAGGTAAACACGCTGAACGTTTTTATTTGTGTCTTTGACTTCTATAAAAGCTGTTTCGTTTTTGCTCAGGATTTCCTTTTGAAAAAGAAAAAATGAAAAAGAAAAGAAAAGCAGATAAAGAAGACAGTAATAGTGGCCTTAGAAATTTGGTCATTATTTTCCTTCTCTTCTTTTTTGTAGCCATCTTCTTAAAAGTAGTTTTCTTTTAACTGAATATAATGAAATCACTATCTATTGTTATGCTTACCAGGTTTTAAAGTAGTAATAGTTAACTCCGATGCTTTTCAACTCGTTCGAATTTTTGTTAGCCTTTCTTCCTATTACACTGATCGTGTATTTTGTCTTTATACAAACAGGCAACATTTCGGCATCACGGTACTGGCTTTTCTTCGCCTCGTTATTTTTTTATTCCTGGTGGAACCCCGTGTATCTCCCTCTTATACTGGGCTCCATCGTTTTCAATTATTCCATCGGCAAACAACTGAATAGCTCACGACCGGTTTCCTTTAAAAAGAAAATGCTGTGGTTAGGAATTATCATTAACGTGGGGATGCTCATCTACTTCAAGTATTGTAACTTCTTCATCGATAATCTCAACCTGTTTATTGACGATAAAATTTTCCTCGCACAGATTGTACTTCCGTTAGGGATAAGCTTCTTCACCTTCCAGCAAGTGTCTTACATCGTAGATAGTTATAACCATAAAGCGAAAGACTATGACTTCCTGAGCTATAGCCTGGTGGTTACTTTTTTCCCTCATTTAATAGCGGGGCCCATTGTGCAATACCGGGATGTCATTCCACAGTTTGATGCAAGAGAAAACCTGAAATTTAATGCCTTTAATTTTTCAAAAGGACTTTACGTATTCTTTATCGGACTGACCAAGAAAGTAATTATAGCAGACAGTTTTGCGGTACTCGCCAACAATGGGTATGCCGATACGTCTTCCTTAAACCTTCTGGATAGCTGGATCACTTCATTGGCGTACTCCTTTCAGCTGTATTTCGATTTCAGCGGATATTCAGATATGGCCATTGGATTAGCATTATTGTTCAACATTAACATCGCTATCAATTTCAACTCGCCCTATCGTGCGCTAAATATTCAGGACTTCTGGCGAAGATGGCACATTACGCTGAGTGCTTTCCTTCGCGACTATGTATACATTCCTTTAGGAGGCAATCGGCTGGGAGAATTTAGTACATTAAAAAACCTGATGCTCACTTTTATTATCGGTGGCCTTTGGCATGGTGCAGGCTGGACTTTCGTGTTCTGGGGATTTCTTCACGGATTCGGGCAGGTCGTCTTCAAACTATGGCAGAAAACCGCTATCAAAATGCCCGATTGGCTGGCCTGGGCGATTACTTTTCTGTATGTCAACCTGGCATGGGTATTCTTCCGTGCTGCTTCGTGGTCACAGGCCATTCAGTTAGTGGAAGGTATGTTGGGGATCAGAGGAACAGGTACACTTCATTCCAACGTATTTACCGATGTATTTCTGGCTCCGTTACTATTAATCGGTGTGCTTCTGCTGTTCTATAAAAATTCGGTCGAACTCGCCCAGGAATTTAAGACAGACAGAAAGCATTTGGCATACCTAATCTTTCTCGCGCTGGCGGGTATCTTGTTCATGAACTCGATCACCGCTAATGATTTTCTTTACTTCGACTTTTGATAGCACCCGGAAATGAATAGTAAAACTTTTTTAATCCGCTTCGCACTAATCACAGGTTCGGTAATCCTGTCTGTGATATTGATCAATGTGTATGTTGATATCTACGGATTGTTTCTGGGCAGGAAAGAAAGAAAAGTGTATAACAATGAGCGTACCTCCAAGTACCTGCTCTCCTACCGTTACA
>JAHEZH010000047.1 GCA_023251155.1 Flammeovirgaceae bacterium
TCCGTCAGCGCATATCGACCATAGACATTCAGCCGAAGAAATAAATTAGAGAGCGGGGTTATGATCCAGGTGGAGATGGCAAAGATCATGTAAAGCGTAATGATGGGTGTGATGAATACCGAAAGTTCCGGATTGGTTTCTGATACATAGCTTAATAGACGAAAGCCGACATACAATCCGATGATGATCGCCCACTGGCTTTTGCTTTTGAAATTGTTAAGCCAGAATACATATTTCAAAAACATTCTGTAAAACCAGTAGCGGGCTTTCAAGCCTTCCACCAACCCTGCCTTGGCATAACCAGAATGCGGGTTGATGCGCAAGGCCTCCCGGAAATGTTCGAGTGCTTGTTTATGTTCTCCTCGCTCCAGTAAACTCCATCCAATATTGGTGTGCGTATTATCATTCTCCGGATTGTTATCCAGCGCTTCTTTGATGGTGTTATAGGCTTCTTCTTTTTTATCAAGTTTGAACAAGGCCGTAGTACGACTGTTCAGGCAGTTTAAGTTTTCTGAATCAAGAGCTAGACCATCGTTGGCATAGCGAAGTGCTTCACTCCATTCTTTTTGATTCAGCTTGATCATGGAGAGCATACCGTACAGATCGGCTTTGGTGGGGTCAAACGCGATCGCACTCTTAATGTATTTCTCTGCTTCCTTGATTTTGTCTTCCTTAAGATAGAAGCTGGCTTGTATGTATAAGTAATACGGATTGGAAGGCTGATGACTGATGGCCGTCTGGATAAGTCGGTTGGCTTCATCCATATGATCTGATTCAGCCTGGCAAACAGAAAGCAAAACAATGGCTTCGGTATTATCGGGTTCCTGCGAAAGTATAGCTCGTAGTTCCTGTTCGGCTTCGCGATGGCGATTGGTTTGTATTAACTGGCGCGCGCGGGCGAGAAGTGCGTCTGTCATTATTTCTTTATTTTCATGTAATCCAGAATGTCATCATACAACCCCGACTCGTTGGCATACAAGGCATAGTTACGGGCAGAGTTAAACCATTCTTTGGTAGAGGGTTTCACCTGCTTCACTGCTTTCAGTATGTCTTTGGTGGTGATGGGTTGCGGTATGCCTGACTTAAACGAGTCTCTTAATTTATCTTCGATGACCACATCGATCAATCCTTTCAAGTCAGCCCCAGAGAAATCAGGAGTTTCTTTTGCGATGGCCTTGTAATCGATCTCCTTTGTTGGTTTGTCTTTCAGCGTGATCTTAAGAATGCTTTCGCGGCTACCCATATCAGGAGGCTGAACGAAAATGATACGATCAAAGCGACCTGGTCTGCGAAAAGCAGCATCGAGATGCCATGGAGCATTGGTTGCACCAAGCACCAGTATGCCATCGTTGGAGTAATCAACGCCATCCAGCTCCATCAGAAATTGATTGATCAGCATCTTTGCAGAGGACTGACGCATGTCCGTACGGCTTGCACCCAATGCATCGATCTCATCAAAAAACAAAAGGCAGGGCGTTTGCCTGCGGGCGGTTTCAAATAACTCATGCAGTCTGCGTTCACTATTGCCCAGCCACATGTTCAACACATCATGAATGCCTATGGAAATAAAACTGGCTTTGATCTGACCGGCGGTGGCCCGGGCCAGATGGGTTTTGCCACACCCCGGAGGGCCGTACAATAAAATACCGCCCCCTGTTTTCTTTCCATACGCTTTATATAAATCAGGATGCTGGAGTGGTTGAATGATTTTGATGTTAATCTCTTCCTTCACCCGTTCCATTCCACCGACATCTTCAAAGTTAATGGACGGTCTTTCGAACTCACGCATTTCATCTTCAATCGATTCAATGGTGGCATTCATCGAAGAAGGATTGCTGTTGCTCCCTTGCTTCAGATGAGCATCCAGTTCTTCGTCTTTATAGGCAGGGTTGAGTGATAATGCGCGTTTATAATATTCAATGGCTTTGGCGGGTTCTTCATTTCTCAGTGATGCCTTGCTTAATAAAATCCACAGGTCCACATCATTCTCCTGTTCGGCCAGCTCTTCCAGAATAACAATGGCGGTAGAGTATTTCTTTTGCTCAAAGTAAATTTTGGAAAGACCGCGCTTGGCGGTTTTGTTGTGGGTATCGTGTGTCAATACCGTTCTGAATTCGGTTTCGGCTTCGTCCAGTAAGCTGGCTTTCAATAAATGATCGGCCAGTAATAAGCGTAGTGGAACATTATTAGGTGAGAGGCTGAGTGCCTCGCGTAAACTCTCGATCATTGTCAATAGAAATTTGGCTAAAGATAACGCAGAATTACGATTTATAATTTACGAAATACGATCAGCGGTATCCGCCGATTCTAAGCAACAGCAGATGTCTTATCACCGGTAACCAGTATTAATCAGGCAATAAGCCGGGCGATAAGGAATGCCGCACCGGCTGCAAGTGCACCCACAAAGGCAACGCGAAGTGCTCCTTTGAATAACGGTTGCCCGGTCAGTTTACTTTTGATCAACCCGAATAGAATGAGGCAGCAGAGTGTGATGATGCTGGAATAGATTAATCCTTGCGAAGAAGTAGTGGTGAAGAAGTAGGCACTGAGAGGGATGAGCCCACCAATGACGTAACTTAAACTGATCACGACCGCACTTTGTCGTGCACGGTTTCTGTCCGGTCGTTCCAGGCCCAGTTCAAAGCGCATCATGAAGTCTACCCACTTCTTAGGGTTCTTCGCCATCTGGCGCGCTATTTTTTCCTGCAGGTCTTCATCGATTCCGTATTCTGCAAAAATCTCTTTCGTTTCTCTGATCTCTACTTCATGAAGTTTTTCAATCTCTTCATATTCTCTTTGCTCTTCGGTGTCATAATGCTCTATCTCCGTTCGGCCAGCGAGATAGCCGCCCAATCCCATGGCAATGGAGCCGGCTGCAATCTCAGCAAGGCCGGCGGTGATGACAATGGAGGTAGATTCGACAGCACCACTCAGTCCGGCCGCCAAAGCAAAAGGAACAGTGAGCCCATCGCTCATGCCAATAACAAAATCACGTACTACTTCCGATGATTTGAAATGCTTTTCTTCCGGTGCCATCATGCCGTGAAGATCTTAATTTTCTTTCAATGCAAAGAACGGGATGAACGTATTTGTAATTTCTTCACGATTTTTTTTCGCAGGCCATCTGTGGACAGACGATGTTGATTTTTTTTAGTATCCTGATTCAGAAAGAGAATATCGTTTCATCAGGTCCTGTTTAACATCTCCGGAGGAAAGGGTGATTTGACTTTGCGTATGCAATGGGAATGTGAGGAACAAAGTCAACCGACACCCACCTCAACCCGATCATGTGTTTTTACTATAGTGATCATGGTGGAAAGTTCTACTTCTCCTTGATGGCAAAAAACTGAATGAGCCGGTTGATGACTTCATTGCGATCTTTGATGTAAGCGGCCTGGGGATATTGAATATTAAATTTTTCGATCTTTTTATAGTACTCTGCTTCTGTAAAAGAATACATTTTCATGAGGTCCTGTTTCACTTCATCTGAGGCCAGTACTTCACGATAGGTTGCTGTCGCATTTTGGTCTTCCACTACCTTTTGATACTTGCGCCTGTCTTTTTCTGATTTTGAGAAATAAGAAAGAGCGCCACTGATCGATCCGCCCACACCAAAAGTCTGTACGGCATTGGGATCAGTACCTACCGGATTTTTAAATGGACTTTTGTAAAACTGCACCGCGTCTTTCCAGTTTTCAGAACCTTGGGGTTTGTAGTTGTCAATAAAGGTTACCGACTTCAGTAAATGCACGGATTCGCCTAACAGAACAGTGAGACTGATTTCGTTTTTGAAATGCACTTTAAATTTTTTGCGGTACCCCATGTGAGTATAAGCCGAGCTATCGCCAATGTGGCAGGTGAAGGTAAACTTGCCATCAATGTTCGACATTGCGCGTGCCTTACCTGCTACCTGTATGCTTACAAAAGGCAATGGCTCCAGCGTAACCGAGTCGCGCGTGATACCCGTGATGGTAAGCTGCGCATGGGCCATAGGTAGTGAACTTAACAGGAAAAACAACACATACCAATACAGCCTGGGCATAGTTTAGGGTTACTGTTTTATGGAGATGCGCGAAGTGAGGATAAAGTTGATTAAAGCAGAAATTACTTCACGATTTGTTGGCTAGTTGTCCACAGGCGGCATCAATGTCTTTCCCACGGCTTTTGCGGATACGTGTGGTAATGCCGTTGCTCTCAAGCAGATCCATATACATATCCAGTACATGCTGGTCCGCTTGCTGAAACTCACCATCATCAATGGGGTTGTATTCGATCAGGTTGACTTTGCAAGGCACATGTTTGCAAAACTTCAGTAATGCCTGAGCATGTTCCCGGGTATCGTTGATGTCCTTCCACACCACGTACTCGTAAGTGACTTTGCTTTTTGTTTTCTGATACCAGTACTTCAATGCTTCTGCCAGCTCTTCCAGTGAGTTCGTGTCGTTGATCGGCATGATCGAAGAACGTGTTTCGTTCAGCGCGGCATGCAGTGATACGGCCAGGTTAAACTTCACACCATCATCCGCCATTTTGATAATCATTTTTGCCAGCCCTACCGTAGATACCGTAAGTCTGCGGGAAGCCATGTTCAATCCTTTTTGAGAAGTGATCTTTTCAATGGCGCTCATTACGTTGGCATAGTTGAGCAAAGGCTCACCCATACCCATAAATACAATATTGGTAAGCGGTCGCCCGAAGATCAATTCGCTTTGTTCTTTAATGGCTACCACCTGGTCATAGATCTCATCTGGTGTCAGGTTGCGCATCCGTTTCAGTCGGGCCGTAGCGCAGAATTTGCACGCCAGGCTACAACCTACTTGAGAAGAGACACAGGCCGTGATTCTTTTTTCGGTGGGGATAAGCACCGATTCCACGATCAGCCCATCATGGAGTTTCACCGCATTTTTAATAGTGCCATCCGTGCTGCGCTGCATGTTGTCCACATGGATGTGATTGATCACAAAGTGCGCCTTCAGCATCTCGCGGGTAGGTAGCGAGAGGTTGGTCATCTGGTCAAAATCCTTTACCGATTTTTGCCACAGCCATTCGTACACCTGTTGGGCACGAAAAGCCTTGTCTCCGTGCTCTACAAAGAATGTTTTCAGCTCTTCCAGTTTCAGTTTCCGTATGTCGCGCTTCATCACCGTCTCTACCATGGTGCAAAGTTAATGAAAGCTTGATTCTAATCGTTCACCACAATTTTTTCTTCAAATAATCCAACCCTCGCCTTTTCTAAGGTAGAATCCTTTCCTGTTTCTTTCTGATACAAAACCCAGTGACCACGAACGAATTGGCTTCCTCTTTTTGTGAAGGTAAGCGTTGTTTCAGATTCTCCGGTTTTCATATCGATGGTGTCGTGCGGCAGCCGGATGGCCAGAGCATCTTCAAAGTCACCTAACACAACGATAGCCGAATCGATTTGGCCAATCTGGCGGTCAAATTTAAATTTCACTTTTATTTCTGCACCAGGGGAGAGGGTATCATCGGGCAGCAAAACCTGAAATGCCTGCTTTTGATTTATGAGTTCACCTTGACGGTTATATTCTTTGGAGTAATAATCATATTCGAAGTAGCCGTCTTTGTGTAAGTTATGACTTCCCAGGGTATAAAATTCGGTTTTCACTTTCCCGCTGTCCTTTTCATAAAAGATAAACCGGGTCCCTCTTTTTTTATTTTGATGAAAAGTTCCTGCTTCTCCAATGTTGCCATTCTGGTAATAAATCCGGTAAGGTCCCTCCTTTACTCCTTTGGAATAGGTGATTTGTAAATAAAGCATCCCGTCTTTTTTATAAAAAGAACTGGTGCCACTCAGTGCATCATCCTGATAATGATGAATAGCTACGGTTTCTCCTTCAGGTGAGTAAACGTATTCGATGCCATTCTTTATTCCGTGAGCGATTTCTGATTTTGTTTTAATCGCCCCGTTATCATAAAACTCCTGCCTGTATTCTTGCTGATTGCACTTAATGAATAAAAAGAGTAGGATGATTACAAGAAGTCCTTTTAAAGCAAATCTCATGTCTACTTTTTCATCGAAGAGCGACTAATCCATTCAGAAAGTTCATTACTTAATTTTTGAAAACACCTTGATCTCGCACTCCTTCTTCGCATCGTGAAAACGAAGCGTGGAGTAGGTAAGCTCATCGATGATGTAGCGCTCGGTGATTATCCCGGACTTCTTGTCCAGAAACTGCAGCTCGTTGTCTTTTATCTGGTAGCGAAATGCCTCCATCGCTGTGCCTTTTCGTTTGCCACGATTGAAGATTCCTTCTTCCCCTTTTCCTTTGTTATCGAAGCGGATAAGTTTGGCTACACTACTTGCACTCGATTCGCCCATCATGGGAGTAAGTTCTTTCTCTGTTTCGGTAGTGTTGAGTCCGTTCATCGTTTCACCCAGCGAAGATTGAAAACAGGTTTTCTCTTCCGTGAGCTGCCACGTGCCGGTAATCGTTTGTGCCTGAACAAGCATGGCGCTCAAAACAAATTCTAGTATGATTAGATATTTCATCGTCTTTAAAATTTACCCTCTCCAAATTTACATTAAAATGTGCGCTTCTCTTTCATGCAATGAAGAAGGAGCCATGGATGGAACACGTGCAAACACCCGGCCAGATTTTGTAATCGTTCCCTGATTACAGGAATATTAATCAGCCACCTGGCAATGGCAGCGAAAACGTGAGCGGAAAAATTACTTCCGCGAATTCTTTGTAAAGCGGCAATCTGCATGGAAAGAAAATCTTCTGAGATCCTATCTGTCCATTCAAAAAACTATTTAATTTTCAGCTCCTTAAATTTTAAAATGGATGCAAAAGAGTAATGCTATCGTAATCACAGCCGGCTACCTGGATACACCCAGTGGCAAAACCGCACACGGGTTGATAAGAGGTACCGATCGTTTCACTATTCTGGCTGTGATTGATGAGCGGCATGCAGGCAAAGATGCAGGCGAGGCGCTGGATGGCAAGAAACGCAACATCCCTATCTATGCCTCCATTGCGGACTTCATCACCACATCGAAAGAGAAGGCAACGTATTGCATACTGGGTGTGGCTACAAAGGGGGGTGTCATTCCGGATTCCATTCGGGCTACAATACAGACGGCATTGGAAAATGGACTGAGTATTGTAAACGGCTTGCACGATTATGTTTCTGATCATGAAGAGCTAGCCGCATTAGCGAAGCAGAAAGGATTGGAGATCATTGACGTACGCAAACCAAAGAAATTCAAAGACCTTCATTTCTGGTCAGGCGATATAGTGAATGTAAAATGCCCCAAGGTTGCCGTGCTGGGTACCGATTGCGCGTTGGGTAAGCGAACCACCACACGCTTCTTAACGGAAGCCCTGCGTAAAGCAGGCTACAAAGCAGAGATGATTTATACCGGCCAAACCGGTTGGATGCAGGGAGCTAAGTATGGTTTCATCTTCGACTCCACGTTGAATGATTTTATTTCCGGTGAGTTGGAACATGCCGTAGTGCAGTGCTGGGAAAACGAACAGCCGGACATCATTTTTATTGAAGGTCAGTCTTCCTTACGCAATCCAAGCGGCCCGGCAGGAGCAGAGTGGATTGTTTCCGCTGCCGCAGATGGCGTGGTGCTACAACACAATCCTAAACGTAAGCAGTACAAAGACATGGAATATTATCCTGCTTACCTGCCTGCTCCCAAAGACGAGATCGAATTGATTCGCATCTACGGAGCGCCCACCGTAGCCGTAACCATCAACAGCGCCAAGATGAGCGAAGCTGATGCCCGCAGCTACGCAGCCGAGTACACAAAAGAATTAGGCATACCCGCTATCCTCCCGCTGGAAGATGGTGTCGATCAGCTGGTACCGGTGTTTAAGGCAATGATTGAGAAATCGAAAGTAGCCTAGCCAGAATTCGTCTCATTCGTTACTTCAACACCTCGGTCTGTCCTCATAGACCGAAAACCTACTCACTGAAATTTAAAGATACTCACTAAATGAAAATCAAATCAATAAAAGCCTGGTCCACCGACCTTGGAAACACCAAACCTTATACCATCGCCTTCAAAACCATCGATGAAGTAGTTAACGCATTTGTTGAAATTACACTGGAAGATGGAACAACGGGTATCGGAGCTGGCTGCCCCAGCGAATATGTAACCGGTGAGCCCTTATCACAGACACAGGAGATACTGCAGGAACAGCACCTGGCGTTTTTAGCAGGGCGTGATATTCGTGAACTCCACCAACTGAACTTTGAAGTGTGGCAGAAGTTTCCGAAGAACCCAGCGGCACGTGCCGCTATTGATATTGCCTTGTACGATGCGTTCACAAAATACCTGGATGTGCCGTTGGTGAAATACCTCGGTCAGAAAATAAAATCATTGCCTACCTCCAATACGATCGGTATTAAAAATGTAGAGGAGACCTTGAAAGAAGCAGAAGAATATGGCCAGCGTGGGTTCACTGTGCTCAAAGTAAAACTGGGTAAAGACCTCGGCGAGGACATTGAGCGCATCGTAAAACTGCGAGAGAAGTTTGGTCAGAAATTCATCATCCGTATCGATGCGAATCAGGGATACACGATCGATCAGACCATCGATTTCTATAACAGAACAAAACACCTCAACATCGAATTGATCGAACAGCCCCTGCCCGCCAAAGCCATTGCCGATCTCAAAAGACTTCCGGATGAAATCAAGCAGACCATTGCCGCCGATGAATCGCTCATTACACCAAAGGATGCATTGTTGTTGAATAGTGCACCACGTGCTGCCGGTATCTTCAATATCAAACTGATGAAGTGCGGAGGTATTAACCAGGCACTAAAGATTGCAGACATTGCTCTTCATGACCAGGTGGATTTGTTCTGGGGATGTAACGATGAGAGTATTGTCAGTATCACTGCAGCACTGCACGTTGCCTTTGCTTGCGCTAATACAAAATACATCGATCTTGACGGAAGTCTTGATTTAGCGCGTGATGTTGTGAAAGGTGGGTTTATATTAAAAGATGGAGTTATGAGTTGCTCGGATAAACCAGGACTGGGAGTTGAGCGGATATGATTTCCCGATAAAGACTGATTTTACATTCAACACAAGAGCCATAAGGGAAATACATAACGAATACAACAGTCTGGTGTCCCTCGCGGTATGATTGGGGTGATCTTTTGTGGTAGAAATAATGCTACTTTAATATAACAGCATCGAGCAGGTCTTTCAGTGAAGTAAAGACCTGTTCTTTGATTCTCCATCGCCCGTTATCAATAACAATGTCAATTTCACCCGCCTCGTCCATTTGTAAACCGGACCGTTCCAGGGCATTCCTCGTCCATAAATAAGTGGGGCCATCGCCAATCAGATTCACTTTAGTGGTGCGATACACTTCATGGGCTACTTTTCCTGTCTTCAAATCAAATCCTTTGAACTGAAAAACTGAATCAATCGATCCATCCAGCACCAGATCTTCGGGTATTCCGGTTTTGATAGACTGATCGGGCATGGTGAGCCAGATGAGATCGGCCGTTTGCAGTGCCAGGTCTAATTCATGTGTGGCCACCAATATGGCTTTGCCGCTGTTGCGGGTGAGTTGACGTAGCAGGTTCATGATCTCCACCCGGTTATTCAAATCAAGATGAGCGGTGGGCTCATCCATCAGTATGACGGGTGTCTCTTGAGTAAGTGCGCGTGCAACCATCACCATTTGCATCTGCCCGTCACTCAGCTCATAAAGTTTTTTATCCAGCAGATGCCGTATGTGCACCGTATCAATCGACTGATCGATAATTAAAAGATCGGCTTCGGTAAGTGTAATGTTCCAATTTACATACGGATAGCGCCCGTAAGTAATCAACTCCCTTACCGTCATGTGTGAGGCAGCGATCTTATCGGTGAGTACAACAGCTACTTTCTTTTCATCTCCCCTGATGATTTTTCCAGAGAGGGGCTCCTGCAATCCTGCCAGTGTGCGTATCAGTGTCGACTTCCCTATTCCATTAGGCCCCATAAAGCAGACCAGTTCACCGGCCTGCAGCGATAGATTGATGTCATTGAAAAGAACTTTCGAAGTAGTATACCCCACGCTCAGACGCTGGGTTTCCAGAAATGGCTTTCGGTTCATCATTGAAGGGTAAAATTAGCTGTTAATAGTTGGATACTTAGGTGCGGGTACCGTATTCGTTTATTAACGATCTGATTCAGCGCACCGACCGCTCAGCCATGTCGCTTATTTTCGATTTAATCCCACTCATTGATTACACTCGACTATAGGCAAAAAGCACGAATTGAGCACGAACTGATTTAAACCCTGATTTTCTTGTTTCGAATAACCATCCAGATGACAACGGGCGCACCGATCATGGACGTAATGGCATTAAGCGGAAGCAGCAGGGTACTGCCGGGGAGCTGCGCCAGCATATCGCAGAACAAAAGGAGTATCGGACCTCCCAGCATCACTGCAGGTAGTAGTATTTTGTGATTGGTAGTGGGTATCAGAAGCCGTATCAGGTGAGGTACCGCCAGGCCTACAAAAGCGACAGGGCCGCAGAAGGCGGTTACCCCTCCAGCCATGATGCTGGTAGCAGTCACTATCCAGAAGCGTGATCGTTTAAGGTTTACCCCCAGGCTTTGTGCATAATGATCACCAAGCAACCACCCGTTTAATGACTTCATAAAGAGCAATGCAATACCTGATCCGGTCAGCGTGATGATCCCTAATACGATAATCTCTGACCAGCCCGTGCTGCCTACGTTGCCCATGGTCCATATCATAAACGCCTGCAGGTCTTCGGCACGACTCACATACTGCAATACACCTACTATTGCTGCAGTAGTAGCAGATATCATCAGCCCGATAATTAAAAGAGACGTATTGTCTTTAACATAATTAGAGATGATGATTACCAGAATGAAAACCAGCGAAGAACCCATGCTGGAAGCGATAGCAATCGCCCACGGATTGCTGGCGATTACTAAGAGTGAGGCTGACTGACTAATTAATAAGACCAGCGCCACCATGAGGCTGGCGCCAGAACTAAGGCCCAGTACATCAGGCCCGGCCAAAGGGTTCCGGAAAATGGTTTGCATTAATAACCCGCTTACGGATAACGCTGCACCCGCAAGGATACAGGTGAGTGCTTTGGGCAAGCGGAATTGCCAGACAATCGTGCTGTAAGTAGCACTGCTGCTGTTATCCGTTAGCAATGATTTAAATAACTCTTCAACAGGTATTCGTACACTTCCCAGCGATATGTTCAATATAAAGAGCAGCAGCAGGCTGGCGGCCAGAGCTACGAGGTATTTATTAAAATGAACTTGCTTCACGTATGGCTTGTGGAAAAGCAGCGAAAATAGAGTATGATTGCATCCCGATTCGCTTTTTGGTGATAAGATTTATCAAAAGTAGCTATTTCGAAATAGATAAATCGCTGAAAATCAGTGCACATATGACGCCAAAAACCCATAATCCTAACGAATCATTAAAATTGTTAGGTTTTTTTGAGCCCACCCTTGTGAACTAAATATTAGTTTCTATCTTTGCAGTCCTTTTTACGGGGAGGACCCGTAAACTGACTTAAAACAAGCAAAATAGGTTTCAACCATGCCTGGAATAATTGGACGTAAAGTAGGAATGACAAGCGTTTTTAACGCTGAAGGCCACAATATAGCGGTCACTGTCATCGAGGCTGGACCTTGTGTAGTTACTCAAGTGAAAACAGAGTCAACTGATGGATACAAGGCAATGCAGTTAGCATTTGGTGAGAAGAAAGAGAAAAACACTTCTAAGCAAATGATTGGCCACTTCAAAAAAGCCAACACAACACCAAAGCGTAACGTGACTGAGTTCCGTGACTTTGATGCTGAGTTCGATGCTTTTGCAGAACTGGGCAAAGAAATAAAGTTAGCGGATGTATTCGTTGAGGGTGACCTTATCGAAGTCGTTGCTACTTCAAAAGGTAAGGGATTCCAGGGTGTTGTGAAGCGCCACGGATTTGCCGGAGTAGGTGGTCAGACTCACGGTCAGCATAACCGTCTTCGTGCTCCTGGTTCTATGGGTAATGCTTCCTTTGCGTCACGCGTAATTAAAGGTAAGCGTCTTGCTGGCCGTATGGGTGGAGATCGCGTAAAAACATCTAACCTGAAAGTGGTAAAGATTCTGGCAGAACAGAATTTGATTTTAATAAGTGGTTCCGTACCCGGAGCTAAGAACGCAACGATAATCCTGCAGAAGTAATGGACATAGCAGTTGTAAAATATAGTGGCGAAAGCGCTGGCCGTAAAGTAAGCCTCTCTTCAGAGGTTTTCGGAATCGAACCGAATGATCATGCCATCTGGCTTGATGTGAAAAGTTATCTGGCTAACCAACGCCAGGGAACACACAAAGCAAAGCAGCGTAACGAAATTTCTGGTTCTTCCAGAAAATTGAAAAAACAAAAGGGAACTGGTGGAGCTCGTGCGGGTAACATCAAGAACCCTCAGTTCAAAGGTGGTGGTCGTGTATTTGGTCCTGTACCGCGCGATTATTCCTTCAAACTGAATAAGAAAGTAAAAGACCTGGCTCGCCGGTCAGCACTTACTTACAAAGCGAAAGATAACTCTATCGCCATCATCGAAAATTTCAACTTCGATGCACCTAAGACAGCTCAGTACATCAAATTACTTAGCTCTCTGTCTTTCACAGATAAAAAGACCCTTCTGGTTCTTCCTGAAAATGATAAGAACATCGTTCTGTCCGGAAGAAACATCAAGAATGCAAAAATCACTACTGCAGCTCAACTCAGCACGTACGATGTGATGAATGCAGAGCAATTGATTTTGGTGGAAGGTTCTATTGAAAAGATTGATCACCTTTTAAAATAAGCGGTAACCATGAGTATCCTTAGAAGACCTTTAGTTACTGAGAAAGTATCGGCCCTTAATGAAAAGGGTAAGTACGGATTCATTGTAGATCTTGAAGCCAACAAAGTGGAGATCAAGAATGCAGTAGAGAAAATGTACGGAGTGAATGTTGAAAAAGTAAACACACTCAGTGTAATGGGTAAGTTCAAGAGCAGATTCACCAAAGCAGGTGTGTTGTCTGGTCGCAAGCCTAACTACAAAAAAGCCATTGTTACATTGGCAGCTGGCGAAGTAATTGATTTTTATAGCAACGTATAATAGCTGAATCATGGCGTTGAAAAAACTTAGACCGATCACAGCAGGAACACGTCATCGACTTTCTCCTGGGTTCGAAGATATTACCACACGTGTACCTGAAAAATCGTTAGTAGCGATTATCAAGAAATCGGGTGGTCGTAACAACACAGGTAAAATGACTATGCGCTACATCGGTGGTGGTCATAAGCAGAAGACTCGTATTATCGACTTCAAACGCGATAAATTCGGAATTCCTGCTACTGTAAAATCAGTAGAATACGATCCAACAAGAACTGCCCGCGTAGCATTGTTATACTATGCGGATGGTGAGAAAGCATATATCATTGCTCCTCAGGGAATCAAAGTGGGCCAGACAGTAATTTCTGGTGACGATGTGGCTCCTGAAGTTGGAAATGCGCTTCCATTGGCAAAGATCCCTGTCGGTACTGTGGTACATAACGTGGAGATCAAACCAGGAAGAGGAGCTTCAATATCACGTAGTGCCGGTTCATTCGTACAGTTAGTCGCTCGCGAAGGACTGTATGCTACTTTAAAGATGCCTTCCGGTGAGATGCGTAATGTACTTTCTCGTTGCCTGGCAACAGTAGGTGCAGTGTCTAACGCTGATCACATGAACGAAAGCGTAGGTAAGGCAGGTCGCAGCCGTTGGAGAGGGGTAAGACCTCGCACCAGAGCGGTAGCGATGAACCCGGTTGATCACCCTATGGGTGGTGGTGAAGGTCGTGCATCAGGAGGTCATCCAAGATCACGCAAGGGCTTATTGTCTAAGGGCAAGAAGACACGTCACCCTAAGAAGTATTCTGATGGTTTAATCATTGCAAGGAGGAAGAAATAATCATGGGACGTTCGGTAAAAAAAGGTCCGTATTTGGATGCCCGTCTGGCAAAAAAGGCACAGACACAGGAGCAATCAGGTAAAAAATCAGTGATCAAAACTTGGTCCAGAAGATCAACGATCACTCCTGATTTGATAGGGTTCACTTTTGCTGTGCACAACGGCAACAAGTTCATACCTGTATATGTAACTGAGAACATGGTCGGTCACAAGTTAGGTGAATTTGCACCTACACGTACCTTCAAAGGTCACTCAGGCAATAACAAAGACGGTAAGAAGTAATTCAGATAAGTAACGAATTCCAATTATGGAAACGGCAGAAAAGAAAATAAAAGGATCAGTACAAAAAAGAGCTAAGATCGAAGCGGTGAAACAAGCTGCTAAAAACGGTCCTGGTATCGCTTACCTGAAAGATGTTCCTACATCTCCTCGTAAGATGAGATTGGTTGCTGACCTGATCCGCGGTGTGGATGCATTCAAAGCACTTTCAATCCTGCGATTTGAGGCAAAACATCCGTCAGTACGATTAGAGAAATTGCTGACCTCAGCAATGGCCAACTGGAAGGCAAAGAACCCGGACACGGATTTGGATAAAGCCAACCTGTTTGTAAAGGAGATATTTGTTGATGGAGGTAAGATCCTGAAACGCCTTCGTCCTGCGCCTCAGGGCCGTGCTCACCGTGTGAGAAAAAGATCAAATCATGTAACATTGGTTGTTGACAAAGCTCCGGTGGTTACTGAAGAAAAGAAATCTGCTGAATAAGAAAAGATAAAACGAATGGGACAAAAGATTAACCCTGTTGGATTTAGATTAGGCGTTATCCGCGGTTGGGATTCCAACTGGTTCGGTGGCAAAACGCTTGCTGATAAATTGGTTGAAGATCACAAAATCAGAGATTACGTAAGTGCTCGTATCCCTAAAGGTGGTATTGCCAAAGTAGTGATTGAGCGTACGTTGAAGCGTGTTACATTAACCATTCATACTGCTCGCCCCGGCGTTGTTATCGGTAAAGGCGGAACTGAGGTTGATAAGATCAAAGAAGAATTAAAGAAGATCACCGGTAAAGATGTTCAGATCAATATCTTCGAAATTAAGCGTCCTGAGCTGGATGCGAAACTGGTAGGTGAATCGATCGCTCAGCAACTGGAAGCACGTATTGCTTTCCGTAGAGCAATGAAGCAATCCATTGCTTCGGCTATGCGGGTAGGTGCTGAAGGTATTAAAGTGAAATTGTCAGGCCGTTTAGGCGGTGCAGATATGGCTCGTACTGAGCAATATAAAGAAGGACGTATTCCTCTTCACACACTTCGTGCAGACATTGACTATGCAATCTCTGAAGCACAGACCGTGTATGGTAAAATCGGTATCAAAGTATGGATTTTCCGTGGTGAGGTATATGGCAAGCGTGATCTTTCTCCTAACATCGGTGCAGTAAGTAATGCATCCGAAGGTGGAAACAAGGGTGGTGCTCCTGGTAATGACAGAGGCAGACGTGGTGGTAATGACCGCGGAGGCGACAGAAGAGAACGTGGCGGTGATAACCGTGGCGACAGAAGAGGCCCTGGTGCAGGTGGTGCTAATCGTGGTGGAGACAACCGCGGTGGTGCTGGTGCAGCAAGAGGTGGAAGAAGATAAGAATTAAAAGGTTTTATAAAGTAGCAAATCATGTTACAACCCAAACGTACTAAGTTCAGGAAACAACAAAAAGGCAGAGTTAAGGGTATGGCCACACGTGGTCACTCAATCGCCTTCGGTTCGTTTGCTTTGAAAGCAATTGAGCCAGGATGGATCACCGCACGCCAGCTGGAAGCAGCTCGTGTTGCCGTAACCCGCGCAATGAAGCGTGAAGGTCAGGTTTGGATACGTATATTCCCGGATAAACCAATCACTCAGAAGCCTGCAGAGGTACGTATGGGTAAAGGTAAAGGAGCTCCTGAATACTGGGTAGCGGTGGTAAAACCGGGCACTATCTTGTTCGAAGCGGGTGGTGTAAACATGGCTACCGCAAAAGAAGCTTTGGCTCTGGCGGATGGTAAATTACCATTACGCACGAAGTTTTCCGTAAGAAGAGATTACGTTGAATAACGAATAGCAATCATGAAGAACGCAGAAATTAAAGGTTTGAACGTAGCCGAGCTGAAAGAAAAAATCGGTGGAGAGCAAGAGGCACTTCGTAAACTGAAGTTTGCTCATAGAGTTTCCAGCATTGAAAACCCTATGAAGATCAGCGAAACGCGCAAGACAATTGCTCGTCTGAAGACTGAGTTGACGGCTAAAGAAAAAGCAAAGTGATAGCTGGAGAAATCCTCTAAAGCATAACAATCATGGAAGAAAGGAATTTAAGAAAAGAGAAGGTAGGCACAGTGGTTAGCAATAAAATGCAAAAATCAATCACTATTGCTGTTAACCGTAAGGTGAAGCATGCCATCTATGGAAAGTTCATGAACAAAACAACCAAGTTCATGGCACACGATGAGAAGAACGAAGCAGGTATCGGTGATACCGTTCGCATCTCAGAAACCCGTCCTTTGTCTAAAAGCAAAAGATGGAGATTGGTTGAAATCATTGAAAAAGCAAAATAACCATGATACAGACCGAATCAAGACTTACTGTTGCTGATAATAGCGGAGCGAAAGAAGTGCTCTGTATGCATGTATTGGGTGGTACTAACAGAGGCAGTGCTTCTGTAGGTGATAAGATTGTAGTGACCATCAAGTCAGCCATCCCTACCAGCCAGGTGAAGAAGGGTACTGTTTCCAAAGCAGTGATCGTTCGCACCAAGAAAGAAATCAGAAGAAAAGACGGATCATACATCCGCTTTGAAGATAATGCTGCTGTGTTACTGAACGCTCAGGACGAACCACGTGGAACCCGTATTTTCGGACCCGTAGCTCGTGAGCTTCGCGAGAAGCAGTTCATGAAAATTATTTCATTGGCCCCTGAAGTATTATAAGCCATGGAAAGAAAATACAACAAGCAGCAGAAGCTGCACATTCGCAAAGGCGACAAAGTGTTGGTCATTGCCGGTGAAGACAAAGGAAAAGATGGCACCGTTCTGGAAATATTTCCAGATAAGAACCGTGCTGTGGTAGAGGGAAGGAACATGGTGACTAAGCACCAGAAGCCTTCTGCAGGGAAACCTGAAGGTGGTATTAAAAAGGTAGAAGGAACAATTCATATCAGTAACCTGAAATTGATTGATCCGGCTTCCGGAAAGCCTACCCGTACTGGAAGAAAGCTTAATGCAAAAGGTAAGCTTCAGAGATTTGCTAAGAAAACAGGAGAATTCATCAAATAATATGGCAACGCCCAGATTAAAAGAAAAATACCTGAAGGACGTGGTTCCTGTATTGAAAGATAAATTTCAATATCAGTCGATCATGCAGGTGCCTAAGATCCAAAAAATCTGTATCAACAAAGGTATTGGTGCAGCAGTAGCTGATAAAAAACTGATCGATGTAGGTGTGGAAGAATTAACCACCATCTCAGGTCAGAAAGCGGTAGCTACACGATCTAAGAAGGATATTTCGAACTTCAAGTTGAGAAATAACCAGGCTATCGGAGCTAAAGTGACATTGCGTGGTGAACGCATGTATGAGTTCCTTGACCGTCTGGTAACCATCGCACTTCCCCGTGTACGTGACTTCAAAGGCGTAAGCGACAAGGGATTTGACGGACGTGGTAACTACACACTGGGGGTAAAAGAGCAAATTATTTTTCCTGAGATTTCAATCGACAAGGTTCAGAAAATCAATGGGATGGATATCACTTTTGTGACTACAGCAACTACGGATGAAGAAAGCTACGAGCTCCTGAAAGCATTAGGGATGCCGTTTGTAACTAAAAACTAACCGACAATGGCAAAATTAGCAATCATAGCCAGAGACAATAAGAAAAAGGCATTAGTAAAACGCTATGCTGCAAAGCGTAAAGCGTTGAAGGAAGCAGGAGAGTGGGAAGCATTGGATAAGCTTCCAAGAAGCTCATCCGCGGTTCGCCTGAGAAGCCGTTGCCGACTGACAGGTCGCCCTCGCGGATACCTGAGCAAGTTTGGCATCTGCCGTAACCAGTTCCGCCAACTGGCCTCTGACGGGAAAATTCCCGGAGTGACCAAGGCAAGCTGGTAATCCAGGCCCCGACATATTAGGTTGCTGAATGTCAAGGTCGTCTGAAAAAAATGAGGACGAAACCAGATAACAGTTTGAAAAATGATAATTGTTAAATACATTTGCAGCCCGTTTACAAAAAACGGGTTTGCTTTTTAAGTAAGTGAGATGAAAACAACAGATCCAATTGCAGATTATTTAACCCGGTTGCGCAACGCCATCAAGGCACGCCACCGCGTTGTTGAAGTTCCTGCCTCCAACATCAAGAAGGAGTTAACCAAAGTATTGTTTGACAAGGGCTATATCCTGAACTACAAGTTCGAGCCTACCGACAACAAACAAGGTAAAATCAAAATCGCATTAAAGTACAATCCGGAAACGAAAGAATCAGCGATTACTAAGCTGGATCGCATCAGTTCTCCTGGTTTGCGCCAGTATAAACCCTCTACCGAGCTCCCTAAAGTGTTGAACGGTCTGGGTATCGCTATTCTTTCTACCTCTAAAGGTGTAATCACCGATAAGGAAGCAAGAGCGATGAATGTAGGTGGTGAAGTATTGTGTTACATCTACTAATCGATCAGATATGTCACGAATAGGAAGAATGCCAGTAGCTCTACCCAAAGGTGTTAGTTGCACTTTTAACCAGGGCGATCATAAAGTGACCGTAAAAGGTCCTAAAGGTGAATTGAAACTGCAATTGCTTGATCCTGATTTCAAGCTTACCATTGCTGATGATAACGTGGAACTTGTACGTCCTACTGAACAAAAACGCCACAAGGCACAACACGGTTTATACCGTGCGCTGATCGCTAACATGGTAGAGGGTGTAAGCAAAGGATTCCGCAGAGAAATGGAATTGATTGGTGTAGGTTACAAAGCAAGTGCTCAGGGTAACACACTCGAACTAAGTTTGGGATACTCTCACTCTGTGTTTGTAGCTATTCCATCTGAATTGAAAGTACAAGCCAGCCAGGAAAAAGGTCAGAATCCAATGATCGTTCTGGAAGGAATCGATAAGCAATTGATTGGACAGGTAGCAGCAAAGATTAAGTCCTTGCGTCCGGTTGAACCTTACAAAGGAAAAGGTATTCGCTACGTGGGTGAGTTTGTTCGTAGAAAAGCTGGTAAAGCAGCTGCTAAATAATTAAGACGTATGGCGAACATTAAGACAAAAGCAGGAAGAAGAGAGCGTATCAAGAAGGGAATCCGCAGAAAGCTGGAAGGAACTTCTGAAAGACCGAGATTGTCCGTATTCAAAAGCAATAAGGCAATCTACGCTCAGATCATAGATGATTCAAAGAACCACACTGTAGTAGCATCTTCATCAGTAGATTTGGATAAGAAGGGTGGAGTGAACATCACTATCTCAAAGAACGTAGGGGCCAAGCTTGCTGAAAAAGCAGTTGCTTCAGGAATCAGTTCTGTAGTATTCGACCGTAATGGTTATTTGTATCACGGCAACATCAAAGCTTTGGCAGAAGGTGCCAGAGAAGGAGGTTTAAAATTCTAAGAGCATGACACAGAGTAACGTCAGCACAGTAAAAGCCAGCGAAATCGACCTTAAGGAAAAGGTTGTTGCCATACAGCGTGTAGCTAAAGTGGTAAAGGGTGGTAGACGATTCAGCTTCGCAGCCATAGTTGTAGTAGGCGATGGTAACGGAGTAGTAGGTTATGGTCTTGGTAAAGCCAATGAGGTAACTGATGCAATCACCAAAGGTATTGATGATGCAAAGAAGAATTTGGTAAAGGTTCCGATCATCAAAGGAACTGTGCCTCATGAATCAATAGGTAAATTCGGTGGTGGTTTCGTATTGTTGAAACCAGCTTCGCCAGGTACGGGTGTAATAGCCGGTGGTGCGATGCGTGCCGTATTGGATAGTGCAGGTGTGCACAATGTATTGGCAAAGTCAAAAGGTTCGTCTAACCCACACAACGTGGTGAAGGCAACGTTCAAAGCATTGACCAATATGCGCGATGCATATACGATTGCCCGCAATCGTGGAATTGAATTAACGAAAGTATTTAACGGCTAAGCGTCATGGCGAAAGTAAAAATCACACAGACCCGTAGCATGATTAAGAGACCATATACTCAGCAGTTGACTATTCAATCGTTGGGTCTTGGAAAGATACATGCTTCTGTAGAAGTGGAGTATACTCCTCAGATACAAGGAATGGTTAAAAAAGTAAATCATTTAGTGAGCGTAACGGAATTATAAGATGAATCTGCATACACTTAAGCCCGCAGACGGCTCGACAAAAACAAATAAGCGTCTTGGACGTGGTCAGGGTTCTGGCGGTAGCACTGCTGGTCGTGGTCACAAAGGAGCTCAGTCTCGTTCTGGTAACAGCAAGAAGATTGGTTTCGAAGGTGGTCAGATGCCATTGCAAAGACGTGTTCCTAAGTTCGGATTCAAGAACAACAACAAGATCTACTTCAAAGGTGTAAACCTGGATGTACTGGAAGGATTAGCTCAGAAAATCAATGCTTCTGATCTTAGCCTTGAAGTGTTGATTAACAACGGAATTGTAGGAAAGAACGATAAAGTAAAGATTTTAGGTAGAGGTGAATTGAAGGCTAAAGTGAGTGTATCTGCTCATGCTTTCTCTGACACAGCAACTAAAGCAATTGAAAAATTAGGCGGTACTGCGACAACGATCTAAGATGAAGCGATTCTTCACGACCATAAAGAACATATTCTCGATTGAAGACCTACGGATAAGGATTCTGAATACCATTGGGTTCCTGATCATTTTCCGTTTGGGTTCTTACATCGTACTTCCCGGAGTGGAGTATACTTTACTTACCGACAATCAGGGAGGTATTCTGGATATTGTTAACGCCTTCTTGGGAGGTTCTTTTAGTCGTGCATCCATCTTCGCCTTAGGTATTTTACCTTACATCTCTGCATCCATTGTGGTGCAATTGTTAACGGTAGCAGTTCCTCATTTCGCTAAGCTTCAGAAAGAGGGCGAAAGCGGAAGAAAGAGATTAAATCAATTTACCCGGATATTGACTATTGTAATCACGGCAGCACAGTCTTACGCTTACCTGCGTACGACAGTAAACGCAGAAGCGATTATCAATCCCGGTTTATTCTTCACCGTTTCATCCATCATCATCCTAATCTCTGGAACAATGTTCTGTGTGTGGTTAGGAGAGCGTATCACCGACAAGGGCATCGGAAATGGCATCAGTATGTTGATCATGATTGGTATCGTGTCACGCTTCCCTGGAGCCATCTGGCAGGAAATGACGGGAAAAGGAATGAATCAGGCACTGTTGTTCATTATTGAATTGATAGCATTGTTCTTCGTAGTGGTAGGAGTCATCGCATTGACTCAGGCAACCAGAAGAATACCTGTGCAGTATGCTAAGCAAGTGGTAGGTAACAAGTTATATGGTGGTAAGCGCGACTTCATACCGTTAAAACTGAACTCTGCCGGTGTAATGCCGATCATTTTTGCTCAGGCATTGATGTTCATCCCATCCATGGTCGGTGGTGTTTGGAAAGACACGGATGCAGGTGCATACATTGTAAATACGTTTGGTGATTTCAGAACATGGGAGTACAATCTGTTATTCGCAGTATTGATTCTGGTATTCACGTTCTTTTACACTGCGATCACTGTGCCTTCGAATGACATTGCAGAAAATTTGAAGAAGAATGGCGGTTTTGTTCCTGGTATTAAACCAGGAAAAGCAACGGCTGAATTCATAGATGGAATTTTATCACGAATTACTTTACCTGGTGCTTTTTTCCTGGCAGTGATTGCCATCCTCCCAGCGTTTGCTGTGAAGACCGGAATTACGCAAAACTTCTCTCAGTTTTACGGTGGTACTTCTCTTTTGATTCTGGTAGGTGTTGTTTTAGACACGCTTCAGCAAATAGAAAGTTACCTGCTCATGAGACACTATGAGGGAATGATGAAATCAGGTAGAGTAAAAGGACGTTCTCAGTTTGCTGCGGCTTAATAGTTGAATGGTTCACTTAAAGTCGGCAGAAGAAGTTCAGATCATTAAGGAGAGTGCTCAGATACTGGGCAGAACTCACGCGGAAGTAGCCAAGCTGATAAAGCCAGGGGTGAAAACGCAAAGGCTGGATGAAGTTGCCGAGCAGTATATAAGGGACCATCAGGGAATACCATCCTTTAAGAACTATGGGGGTTTTCCTGCTTCATTGTGTATCTCGGTAAACGAGGTAGTAGTGCATGGTTTTCCAAGTGGCTACGAACTGAAGGAAGGAGATGTGATCTCGGTAGATTGTGGAGTGCAATATAAAGGGTATCATAGTGATTCCGCTTATACGTACCCGCTCGAGGGAGTGAACGAGGAAATACTTCTTTTGCTTAACCGGACCTTGGATTCATTGTATCTGGGTATCGATCAGGCGAAGGCGGGAAACAGAATCGGAGATGTAGGTTTTGCTATTCAGAACTACGTTGAGCAATTCGGTTACGGAGTAGTAAGGGAGCTGGTAGGACATGGAGTAGGTAAAAAACTTCACGAAGACCCGGAAGTACCCAACTACGGTAAGAGAGGTAAAGGAGTGAAAATAGTACCAGGTATGGTCTTCGCCATAGAGCCGATGATCAATATGGGAACAAAAAATGTAGTTCAGGAGCGTGACGGATGGACGATCCGCACCAAAGACAGAAAGCCATCAGCCCATTTTGAGCACATGGTTGGAGTTTATGAGGACGGGACTGAAGTACTCACAACACACGAATTTTTAGAAGAAGCATATTTATATAAGTGGCGAAACAAAAGTCGATAGAGCAAGACGGTACGATAGCAGAGGCATTGTCCAATGCGATGTTCAGGGTTCAATTGGAAAACGGACACGAGGTGCTTGCGCATATATCGGGTAAGATGAGAATGCACTACATTCGTATATTACCTGGTGACCGAGTGAAGCTGGAGATGTCTCCATACGATTTGACAAAAGGAAGAATAATATTTAGATACAAATAAAGAGATGAAAGTAAGAGCCTCCATCAAAAAGCGAAGCGCTGATTGCAAGATCATCAGACGCAAGGGCAAGTTGTACGTCATCAACAAAAAGAACCCTCGGTATAAACAAAGACAAGGATAATTATGGCACGTATTGCTGGTGTTGATATTCCGGATAATAAGAGAGGCGAAATCAGCCTTACTTATATCTATGGTATAGGTCGCAGATCTGCTCAGAACATTCTGGGACAGGCAAATGTAGACAAGGATAAGAAGGTAAAAGAATGGAACGATGATGAATCGAATGCCGTTCGTGCCATCATTGCGGAGCAATTCAGAATTGAAGGTGCTCTTCGCTCTGAAGTTCAGTTGAGCATCAAGCGTCTCATGGACATTGGCTGCTATCGTGGTCTTCGTCATCGCAGAGGGTTACCAGTTCGTGGTCAATCTACCAAGAACAATGCCCGTACCCGTAAGGGTAAGCGCAAGACGGTAGCGAACAAGAAGAAGGCAACTAAAGGGTAATTAAATTAAAAACAGACATTGCTATGGCAAGTGCATCTGCAGATAAGAAAAAAGACAAGAGCAAGAAGCGTGTAGTGAATGTGGAGGCCGTAGGCCAGGCGCATATCCGGGCTACATTCAATAACATCATTATCTCTTTGACCAACTCAACCGGTCAGGTGATAGCGGCAGCTTCTGCTGGAAAGATGGGCTTCAAAGGTTCAAAGAAAAACACTCCGTACGCTGCGCAAACTGCAGCTCAGGATTGCGCTTCCAAAGCTTTTGAATTAGGCTTACGCAAAGTAGAAGTATTTGTAAAAGGACCTGGTGCTGGTCGTGAATCAGCCATCCGTACCATTCAGGGCGCGGGTATCGAGGTTACTACAATCAAGGATGTGACTCCGCTACCACACAATGGTTGCCGTCCTCCTAAGGCAAGAAGAGTATAATTTGTTAACGAGCGAATAAGAAGAAATCATGGCAAGATACACTGGCCCTAAGGCGAGAATCTCAAGAAGGTTTAACGAACCTATCCTGGGTGAGAACAAGGCTCTTCAAAAGAAGAACTATCCCCCTGGGATGCATGGTAAAGGCAAGAAGCGTAAGCAGTCAGAATATGCAATTCAGTTAGCTGAAAAGCAAAAGGCGAAATATATCTATGGTGTACTGGAACGTCAGTTCGAAAACACTTTTGATAAGGCTTCACGCAAAAAAGGAGTAACTGGTGAAGTGCTTCTACAGATGCTGGAATCACGTTTGGATAATACCGTATATCGTTTAGGTATTGCTCCGACACGCAGAGCAGCTCGTCAATTGGTAGTTCATAAACACATTACGCTGAATGGCGAAGTGGTTAACATCCCTTCGGCTTTCCTTCGCCCTGGCGATCAGGTAGGTGTTCGTGAAAAATCAAAATCACTGGAAACAATCTCGAATAGCTTGTCTATTCAGGGAGCTAAGAAATACAATTGGTTAGAGTGGGACAACACTGAAATGACAGGTAAATTGATCAACCTGCCTCCTCGTGAAGATATCCCTGAAAACATCAATGAACAGTTGATTGTTGAATTGTACTCTAAGTAATCTTTTAACGTAAACTAAATTACCTATGTCAATATTAGCATTTCAGATGCCTGAGAAGGTAGTGATGGAGAAGTCGGACGATTTTCATGGTCTTTTTACATTCAAGCCTCTTGAAAAAGGGTATGGAGTAACCATCGGAAATGCGTTGCGAAGAATACTTTTGTCTTCACTGGAAGGTTATGCTATCACTGGTATCAAAGTACCTGGAGTATTGCATGAGTTTTCAACCATTGAAGGAGTAGTAGAAGACGTAGCAGAGATTATACTTAACCTGAAGCAAGTGCGCTTCAGAAAAGTAGCGGATAACTTTGAGAGCAAGATTACCATCAGCGTTAAGAAACAGAAACAATTCAAAGCAGGCGATATTGCCAAGGCAACAGCTGCTTTTGAAATTCTGAATCCTGATCATGTAATCTGTAATATCGATGAGTCGGCTCAATTTGAAATTGAACTGACAGTAGAAAAAGGACGTGGTTATCTTCCTGCAGAAGAGAATAAGCCCAATGAACAAGTATTTGGCTTCATTCCTATTGATGCGATCTTCACACCGGTGAAGAATGTGAAATACAGTGTAGAAAATACACGTGTTGAGCAAAAGACGGATTACGAAAAATTATTGATTGATATTGAAACTGATGGTTCAATCCATCCCGAGAAAGCACTGGAAGGCGCTGCATTCATTCTGATTCAGCATTTCCGCTTGTTCTCTGACAAATCAATTGAACTGGAAACTGGTAAGGATAGCGAAGTAGAACAAGTGGATGAAGAAATGCTTCACATGCGCAAGCTGTTGAAGACTCCTCTTCATGATCTGGACTTGTCAGTACGCGCATATAACTGCCTGAAGGCTGCTGATGTGAAGACATTGGGCAACCTGGTAGAATTGGAAATTTCAGACATGATGAAATTCCGGAACTTTGGTAAAAAATCGCTGGCTGAGTTGGAGCAACTGGTAGCAGAGAAGAACCTTACTTTCGGTATGGACCTTGTCAAATATAAACTGGAAGAAGACTAATGAGACACGGTAAGAAAATTAATCATCTGGGCCGCAAGAAAGCACATCGCGATGCATTGCTTTCAAATATGGCTTCCTCGCTGATCCTCAGTAAGAGAATCACGACTACGGTAGCTAAGGCTAAAGCGTTGAGAAAGTATGTTGAACCTTTGCTAACGAAGTCAAAAGACAATACCACTCACTCACGCAGAACCGTGATGTCCTATCTTCAGAATAAAGAATCCGTAAGCACTTTGTTCGGAGAAGTAGCGGGTCGTATAGCAACACGCCCGGGTGGTTACACTCGTATCGTGAAATTGTCGGACGTACGTCTTGGTGACAATGCGGAAATGTGTCTGATGGAGCTCGTTGACTTCAACGATCTTTACAAGAAGGAAGGTGCTGTGAAAGAAGCGAAAGCAACTACCCGCAGAAGCCGTTCTAAATCCAAGAAGACAGAAGTTGCCTCTGAAGAAACAGCGGATGCTCCTAAAGCAGAAGCTAAACCAAAGAAGGCTCCTAAGAAATCTGCCAAAAAAGAAGAATAAGTGATTATTATCAATACTACTGAGGGATTGGACGTTAGTTCAATCCCTTTTTTATTTTGTTGTAATCGGTTGTTAAAAAAATACCTTTGCGGTAAAGTCTTATCCTTAAAGACCCACTATTTTTACAAAATCAATACTTTATAACATTGAGCGATAAAGCATACTTACTTCTGGCAGATGGCTTCCTGATTGAAGGAAAGGCAATCGGAAAAAAAGGTACTACCGGTGGTGAAATCTGTTTCAATACAGGGATGACCGGGTACCAGGAAATCTACACCGACCCGTCTTACTACGGACAAATTATTGTTAACACTTCAGCCCATATTGGAAACTATGGCACACTGGACGAAGAGCAGGAGTCACTGCAACCTCAAATCAGCGGTGTGGTAATCAATGAGTTTTCCGATGAGTTTAGTCGGAAGACGGCCAAGGAAAGCCTGCAGACGTATCTGGAAAAACACGGTGTAGTCGGAATCTCTGATGTGGACACCCGCCAGTTGGTACGCTACATCCGCAGTAAGGGTGCAATGAATGCACTGATCTCTTCCGTGCTCACACCTGAGCAAATGAAAGCGGAACTGGCTAAGGTGCCTTCTATGGATGGACTCGAATTGTCTTCTGTGGTGAGTACTAAAGAGTCGTACTTTGTGGGCGATCCGAATGCACCTATCCGTATAGCCGCCATTGACCTGGGAATTAAAGTGAATATCCTGAAAAACCTGGCTGACAGAGGATGTTATATTAAAGTATTCCCTGCCAAGACGAAGCTGGCCGAGATGAAGAAATGGGATGCCCATGGATACTTCATTTCCAATGGTCCTGGTGATCCTTCGGTAATGGACTATGCCATAGAGACGGTAAAGGATGTGTTGAAAGAAGATAAGCCTACTTTTGGTATTTGTCTGGGGCATCAGCTGCTCGCGCTGGCCAGCGGACTTTCTACCTACAAAATGCACCATGGTCATCGCGGATTGAATCATCCGGTGAAAAACCTGATTACCGGGTTGGGCGAAATGACTTCGCAAAACCATGGCTTTGCTGTGAGCTCTAATGATATCGACAAGAATCCCAATGTAGAGGTAACACACGTTCATTTGAACGATGATACCATCATGGGGATTCGTCTTAAAGACAAGAAGGCATTCTCCGTTCAATACCACCCGGAAGCATCACCTGGTCCGCATGACTCACGCTACCTGTTCGATCAGTTTTTGAACATGGTGAAAGAAAATCAAACCGTACATTCTCACTAATACCAAATAATAAAAACAATGAGTTTAATTGAAAGCATTCACGCCCGTCAGATACTTGATAGCCGTGGTAACCCAACCGTAGAAGTTGATGTAGTAACAGAATCAGGTGCCTTTGGTCGTGCCGCGGTTCCATCAGGTGCGTCTACCGGATCGCACGAAGCGGTTGAGCTTCGTGACGGTGATAAGAAAGTATATGTTGGAAAAGGGGTATTGAAGGCCGTTGAAAATGTAAACACTAAAATTGCTTCTGAGATTATTGGTTTTGATGTATTCGATCAGAACCTGCTGGATAAGATCATGATTGAGCTGGATGGTACTCCTAACAAAGGAAACCTGGGCGCGAATGCCATTCTGGGAACATCATTGGCTATCGCGAAGGCCGCAGCTATTGAAGCCGGAATTCCATTGTACCGTTACATTGGCGGAGTAAGTGCAAATACACTTCCTGTGCCTATGATGAATATTCTGAATGGAGGAAGCCACGCAGATAACTCTATCGATTTCCAGGAGTTCATGGTGATGCCGGTGAAGGCTGATACGTTCTCTGAATCGTTGCGTATGGGTACTGAAGTATTTCACACGCTGAAGAAAGTATTGCATGATAAAGGCTTCTCTACCAACGTAGGAGATGAAGGTGGTTTTGCCCCCAACATCAAATCAAATGAAGAAGCGATTGAAATTGTATTGATGGCCATTGAAAAGGCAGGCTTCAAGCCAGGTGAAGATATTTTCATCGCTATGGATGCTGCCAGCTCTGAATTCTACGATGCAAAAACAGACCTGTATACCTTTAAAAAATCAGATGGCAAGAAACTGAGCTCTGCTGAAATGGTTGACTACTGGGCTAGCTGGGCGGCTAAATATCCGATCATCTCTATTGAAGACGGTATGGCTGAAGATGACTGGGCAGGATGGAAAGGTGTTACCGACAAGATTGGTAAGAAGGTACAATTGGTTGGTGATGATTTGTTTGTCACTAACGTAACCCGTTTACAGGAAGGCATCGACAAAGGTGTGGCTAACTCTATCCTTGTTAAGGTCAATCAGATCGGTTCATTGTCTGAGACAATTGCTGCGGTGAATCTGGCGAAGCGTAACTCATACAAGAGCGTCATGTCTCATCGCTCAGGTGAAACTGAAGACAGCACGATTGCTGATCTGGCAGTAGCATTGAACACAGGGCAGATTAAAACAGGATCAGCATCACGTTCTGATCGTATGGCCAAATACAATCAACTGATTCGTATTGAAGAAGAATTAGGTGAAGTAGCTTACTTCCCTGGTAAGAAGTTCTAAGCGCAATCAATAATGTAACAGAAAGGCCGGAGACTCTATCTCTGGCCTTTTTTATTTGGGATTAAGCTGATTTTTTGTCCTGAATTGGGATTTTTTGTCTCAAAATAGTATAGAGAGACGTCAAATTCCTGTGTCGGAAGCGAAGTTGACCAGCCTTAAACAAAATGAATCAGGCCTTTACCTCTCGTAGCGAATTTACCCCACGGTTTTTGCACTATGGAAAGTTGTAACTACGAAGACTACTATGAAGACCGGGGATTTGTTTCAGTTTGCAATGATACTTTTAGTATCTGTAGGGCTGCTCTGGGGGATTTTGTATTGGCTAAAAAACCTCCTGGAAGATGTGCATACACAGATTACTGGTATATGGACAAACAGCGACAGTTCCTTTAAAGTGTTAATCTACAGCACTGCTGACGCTGCTTTGCAAGGTGATGTGGTGTGGGCCGATTCCCAAAATCAAAAGATCTTAGGTTCAACGGTAGTTCGGGATATGAAACTCCGGTTTTTCATTTTTGGAAAGGGAAGCTATACCAGTCCGTTTACGAATCAGCAATGCGAGTTCCGGTTGAGGCTCCTATCGAAAAAAACCATTCAGTTTTACTTTACCGATCAATCGGGTAAACTGGTCGGCCAGGAAACCTGGAAGCTTGCTGCTTAGATATTTGTTGCTTAAGTGAGCAGGAATTGATCTCTTTGTGCTACGAAGTACAGGGTGTCTTTCATTTCATGGAAAAATCTTATCTTCGTATCACCATTTTTTAAGCTATGCTGAAGCAATTACCTCCTATTTTCAGGAATTTCTATTTCGTTACAGGTCTTTGTTTTTTTGTCTGGATTGCCTTTTTCGATTCCAACGATCTGATCTCCCGCTTCAAGATGAGTGCGAAATTGGGATCACTTGAAAATGAAAAAGAATACTATCAGGAGAAAATCACCGAAGTAGAAAAAGACCGGGCGGAGCTGACGACCAACAAAGAACTGCTGGAGAAGTTTGCCCGTGAAAAGTACCTGATGAAAAAAGAAACCGAAGACATCTTCGTTATAGAAGAAAAAGATTAGTCATGAAGAAGCCGATCCTCCTTTTACTTTCTTTGTTTGCTGCTTTCTCAGTATTGGCACAGATTGAGGTGGATGAAGACTCGCCAACTCCCTCATTTAAAGACAGGGTTTATTTTGGTGGTGGTGTAGGACTGAATGGAGGTAGAGACGGATATGATAATAATTATTTTTATGTTGCCCTTAATCCGATTGTTGGCTACATGGTCACGCCTCAGTTTTCGGTAGGAACAGGCATCAGCTGGCAGCATTACAGCTATCCGGATGTAGACATCAAGATTAACCAGTATGGTGTAAGCCCTTTTGTGCGATACAATTTTGGAAAACTGTTTACCTACGGAGAATATAATCTGATCAATACTCCTTCCTTTTATGATTTGAATAAAAGATCCAATTACGATCGATTACTATTGGGACTTGGTTATTCCCAACCGTTGGGAAGACGTGGAGCAATCAATGCCATGGCATTGTATGACGTGCTTTACAATCAATCGGATCGTGTATTTGCCTCACCCTGGGTTTTTCGGGTGTTCTTCTCTTTCTAATTCTTCAGTAAGCTCAAGCCTGTCAGCAACTTAATTGAAACTGACTCTGAAAGGAAAAATTCTTTTGCTCATGATGGGTGACTTTTTGTTTGGTTAACCATTAAAGGGCAACTCAAAAACAATACCTATTCTTTCTGACTATATAGTTTCGTTAGAAACTATATAGTCTCTCAAAATTTTAAGTCCATCTTCCTGGCGAGTTCTTTCAGATCTTCTACCACTTTATGATTGAGTGGTATGCCATTCACTAAACGATCTGCTTCACTCTCTCTCTCCGGATCTCCAGGGATGATCAGGTGATCAATGCCTTCTACAGTCTTGGCGTTGCGGAAGCGATTGATCCAATTATCCATGTGTGATTTAAATTCGGCTGCCGGGCGAAATGCATCCACCCTCATTGCACCAAAGAAGTGACCGATGCCTTCACCCACCGGGTCGGCCGGAGGAGCGAGAAAGCTGACGAAAGGAGGAACCCAGGGACCATAGTTCGCACCACTCAATACGGCGGAGAATATATCCACCCAAGCACCTAAGCAAAATCCTTTGTGACTTCCATGATCACGATCGCTACCCAGGGGGAGTAATGCGCCACCGTCTTTCAATTCATTGGCATTGATTGATCCTGACCCGTCTTTCTTTTGAATCCACCCTTCAGGAGCATCTTTATTTTTGCGTTGTAGTATTTCCAGTTTACCGTTGGCCGCTGTGGTGGTCGCAAAATCGGCAACGAAGGGAGGTTGCTGACCGGCCGGAATGGCAACACATATCGGGTTGGTTCCCAAAAGTCGTTCTACCGAAAACGTAGGCGCAACCAAAGGGCTTGCGTTGGTCATGGCTATACCAATCATATCGTGCTGTAACGCCATCATGGCATGAAAGCCGGCTATACCAAAGTGATTGGAATGCTTTACGGCTACCCAGCCAGTGCCACAGGTGTTTGCTTTATCAATAGCGATCTGCATGGCTTTGGGTGCCACTACTAAACCAAGTCCTCCATCTCCATCCACCACAGCGGTGCTGGGCGACTCGTGAACGATGCGTATATTGGGTTTGCTATTGATCCGATTTCCTTCCCAAAGCCGTACATAACCGCTGAGGCGGGCGAGACCATGAGAATCAATTCCTCGTAAGTCGGCACTTAATAATACTTCGGTAGCGCGCTCTGCCTCTTCTGCCGGACAGCCCATTTTATTGAAAACAGAAAGAGCAAAAGTCTTGAGTGATTGTACAGGATAAACTTCTTCCATACGTGCTTTGTCAAAAGGCAAATATAGATTGTTTTTCACATCGAAGAGGAGTGAACGAGAATCTCATGATGCAGTGGAAGAGTGATCGTGAAGGAGGTGCCCTCTCCGAGGGTACTCTTCACATCGATTTCTCCACCCAGAGCGATGGTTTGTGTTTTTACCAGGTATAGACCCAGGCCTTTGCCATCCACGTGCGTGTGAAAGCGCTGGTATAGTTTGAATAGCTTATGCTGAAATTTTTCCATCTCCAGGCCCAGCCCATTATCACTCACTGTAAAACCCGCTGTGTTTTCGGTTTTGAAAGAAGTGATTCTGATAATAGCAGGCCGATCAGGCGATCGGTACTTTATGCTGTTGGAGATCAGGTTGTAAAGAATACTATACAGGTAAGTCTTGACGGTGAAAAAAGTGTCGATAGCTGAAAAATCAGTAACAATCACAATGTCATTATTCTGAAGCTGGACGAATAAGGTCTCCTTGATGTTATCAATAATGTCCCGCAATAGGATACCTGATTTTGGAAGGGATTCCAGGTTACGTATTTCAAGAATTTTGGTTAAGTCGGCAATGACCTCATCGAGCTTGCGTGCGGAGTACAGCAGGTGCCTGCTGATTGCTTTGATTTCAGAAGGACTTTCTTCTTTTTCAACAAGATTAATCAGCCCAAGCAGCGTGGCAACCGGTCCGCGCAGATTGTGCGATGCGATATAAGAGAACTGAAGTAAATCGTTGTTTTGCGTAATCAGTTGTTTGATCAAACTTGATTTTTCTTCTTCCTGTTTTTTCCGCTCGCTTACATCCGAGATAATGCCATTGATCTGGTAGACGTTCTTACTTATCTTCGTTACCCATATACGGCTAAGCACGTATTTCACCTGCCATGTTTTGGGTTGGCGGATACAATACTCCATTTCTTCATAAGGTAGCCTGCCCACACCGCTCATCATTTTCCTTACTTTGTCCTGGTCTTCTTCGGCAATCACCGAAAACCAGATTTCCGGATTTTGTAAATACTCTTCCTGCGAAAATCCAAAGAGGTCTTCTACTGCAGGGCTCATCATTTCCATAGTAAGAATCCCCTCTTTTACCAAGGCGGCCCATACAAAGTCTTTTACGGACTGAAGCACTTGCTCCAGACGATATTCCGTTTGCCGGATTTTATTCTCTGTCTGCTCACTAATGATTTCATGCGCTTCCACAAGTTGTTCATTGGTGCTCATGAGTTCCTCATTGTAGGTTTCCAGCTCTTCGGTAAGCGAAGCTTGTTCCTGCAAAGACTGATGTAACTCTGCGGTGCGTTCCTCCACTCGTTTTTCCAGGGCATTACTAAAATCAATGATCTGATGTTCGTACTTGATCCGGTCAGTGACATCATACGCTAAGGTCAACTTGGCATCGTGCCCTTCATAATTCAGTGTATAGGTAGAGATCTCGACATCGATCACTTTTCCGTTTTTTAATTGATGCCTCCAGGTGCCGGATAAGTTGAATCCGGATTTGTAACTTTTCTCTGCGGCCAACCGCTGCAAATCTTCATTGGGGCGGATGTCTTTGATGGTTTTGGAAAGAAATTCACTCTGCGAGTAACCGTACTTTACGATCGCTGCTTCGTTAACAGCCAGAAAGCGAAGCGTGGCGATGTCGAACACCCACATGGGATGTGGATGATTATGGAATAGCTGGAGATAAGTAGACGCGCCGGTTTGAATTTTCTTATGAAAAGAGTGGATCAAGAAATAGAGAATAACAGATGAGAACAGGATAAAAACCAACCGCAGCAACGTTTGGCTGTTGAGGAGATTAATTTGCTGGTAATCGGAAATGGTCGAGAACGTGATGGTGTGCGAGATCCAGATGTAGGAATATCCGAAAACAGAGTAAATCACAGGAATGGTGAGCGCAGATTGCTGTGCTTTTTTGATCAACTCGCGGATATTCATTTCATCACTGGGTGTCGCTCTGCTAATAAACCCAAAATTTAAAACCAATCTGGTTATGGGGATTTTCTGATTTCCTGTAAAACATACAATCCCTGAATTCAGGGATCTGTATCTGAAAAAAATCAAATAAGGAGGTTTTTGAATAAGACCAGTAAGAGAATCGTGTAAATTCATCATCATTTATTACATCTTATTTCCCTTCCTTTGATGGAGGTGCATCCCTTGCAAGGTCTTACACATTTCAATTTAGATCCGGAAAGTATCCCGGTGGAAGGCAAAGGAATTTTTATTGTGCTGAGTAAACGTCACCGCCAGCGTTTTTTGAGCAAGATGACTACACCCCGGTCATTTCGTTTATTAAGGACTCGATTGACTACCTGCACCGGCTACTTGTATTGGAGCAAAGCGGATCTGGCCAAACGATGCCAGGTCTTTTTTATAACGGCTTGTAAAGCAGGGGCGCTTTTTTGTAAATCCTTCCTGATTCTTTATCTTTCACCCCGCTTTTTTAAAAGCGAAATTTTTTAACTTCTACTCCAGCTTTGGCCCGAAGCCGCAATTACTACTGAATGAAGAAAATCACTACGCTACTTATTGTTTTCACTTCTTTCGTTTCCTACAGTCAGAATCTGGATTCGCTCATCAACATGAGCGCCTTCACCGCAGAAAGTGAATTGCAGAAACAACTCAATCAGGCTACCCATGTCGCCTCCGGAAAGGCATTATCCACGCGCGAAACTCCGGGTATTCTATCGGTTATCACTTCTGAAGAAATTCAGAATGCCGGCTCGCGTGATCTGATTGATGTACTTCGCCAGGTGCCTGGGTTTGATGTACTTCAGGATAATCAGTTTGCACTAGGAATCGGAATCCGAGGAAGCTGGGGTAACGAGGGTAAAGTATTAGTCATGATGGATGGGCACTACCTGAATGAGTTACTGTACCAGACCGTATTATTGGGAAATCATTTTCCGGTAGATGCGATTGAGCGAATAGAAATTATACGCGGTCCGGGGTCAGCCATCTATGGAGGCTCTGCTGAATATGGAGTGATCAACATCATTACGAAAGCGTCATCGGGTTTGAATGGTGTGCAGGTGTATGGCACGGGAGGATTTCATAGTAATGCAGTGGGCCGGACCAATGCGGGTATAATGGCAGCTCAGCACGGGGGTAAAGTGGAATGGGATCTTTCGTTATTTAAAGGCAATGGTATTGTCAGCGATAACAAGAACTACCAGGATTTATATTCTAAGTACGCAGTCCAGAATCTGGCCAAGACTACCTTGGCCGATCCGATGAATATCAACGTGGGATTGAAAGCGGGAAATTTTAGTTTCCGATCAATGTATGATCAATTCAAAACGACAGATCCCTTCAGTTTTTCGTACAGCAAGAATTTCTTTAGCGATGTTCGCTATGATTTAAAAGTGAATAGTAAACTTACTGTAACGCCATCGTTCAGATACTATAATCAGGTACCGTGGTCGTTTGGAAGTAAAAACCCATATGATATTTCACTCAAGGCCAGGGCAGAACGCATGTGGGGACAGGTAGAGACCAACTACGATGTGAATCGCAAGATCAATCTTCACTTGGGTGTATTGTATTTTACTGATAGAGGAACAGACCTATTAGAGGATGGATTGTTTAAAGGAAGTAATACCCTTAAGCTAAACAATGTGGCGCTCTTCGCGCAAGGCTTATTCAAGCACCGGTTGGTCAATGCCACTGTTGGATTCCGATATGAGCGCAACAACAGGTATGGATCAGCTTTCGTGCCGCGCATTGCCCTCACCAGAAAAATTGAAAACTTTCATTTCAAATTATTGTATAGCCGGGCATTTCGCGCTCCTTCTATCCTGAATATATCAGAAGCATTGACGGGTTCTATTAAACCGGAAAAGACCGATGCCTTTGAAATGGAGCTCGGGTATCAGTTCACACCAGAAATGCTTCTGTCACTGAATGCATTCAGCTTGTCTACTAAGAACATTATCATCTATGGCTCATCTGGAGAGGGAGATACGTTTGACGAGTGGTATGAGAACTATAAGAAATCAGGTTCATACGGACTGGAAGTGGTGTATAGTTTAAGGAAATCAAGGTGGAGTGCTAACCTGTCGTATTCTTACAGCCAGGCATCCAAGAAAAACACGGTGGATCGCTATGAAGTGCCACAGACGTCTAAGCAATACTTGGGCTTTGCACGGAATAAAATAACACTCAATACTAATTTTAAACTTACCGATGCGCTTACCCTCAACCCTACCTTTATCTATGCTTCGAAACGCTATGCGTATAATGCGGTGGATAATAATGGTGATCCGGTGGTGAACGAACTTGATCCTTACCTTTTAGCTAATCTTTTCCTAAACTATCGGAATTTTTTTATTGATGGGCTTACGGTTGGCGTAGGCTCTTATGATGTGTTCAATCAACATCCGGCTATACCGCAGGCCTATAATGGAGATTATGCTCCACTACCAGGTCGCAGCCGTGAGTATGTGGTGAAGGCTTCTTATCAGATTAACTTTAAGAAATAAATATCATGATCAAGCGGATCGTTTACATTACCCTTTTGCTGAGCATGAACTTAGTATCGTCTCGGGCACAGACCACCAATCACACGGCTTATTCTTTGTTTATCACCAGCTTTGCCAGGTATGCATCGTGGCCGCAGACAGGGGATAACTTTAAAATAACAGTGCTGGGTAAGTCGAAAGTATATGATGAGTTGGTGAAGATGACGGCTAGCAAAAACGTGAATGGTCATCCCTACAAGATTGAACAAATGGATGACATTGGACAACAATTAGGAGATTCTCAGATTGTCTACCTCTCTGACAATAAAAGTTCAAGCCTGGATGAAATACTAAGAGCCACGCATGGGAAGCCGGTGATGATTGTTACCGAGCGGGAAGGGCTTGCCAAGAAAGGAGCGGGGTTGAGTTTCCTTGTTATTGACAACAAACTCCGTTTTGATATCAACAACACCGAACTGGAAAAACGCAATATAAAGGTTTCGGCCAACCTGGTGACGATTGCCAACTCATCGCTATAGATGGTTTAACCAGCCAGTGAGGCCAGTGCGCCTTCTTTTAAAGAATAAGTGGACACGCGGATATTCTGAAAGTGGTGTTGTTCAATAAGAAACCGAATAAGGCAACCTGCTACAACAATCATATCCACACGAAGATCAATCATGCCAGGAATACGCATGCGTTCTTCCCTGTTCTTCGTAATGAGCTCTTCATAGATCTGATAAAAGCCATTAAGGCTTAAAGGGGTTTCAATGTTCTGAAGTAGCTTGTGAAGATCACGCTTGATACAATAGATTTCGCTCAGCGTATCGAATGAACCTGAAGATC